>NZ_JBVVPP010000037.1:0-69352 GCF_055811315.1 Bradyrhizobium sp. MI1.4
CGCTGCGCTCCATCCGGGCTACCGAAAATCCTACAGCGCCTCGCCCTTCAACAGCCGCGGTATCTCACCGGTCAAACCCGCGGCTTGGCGGATAAAAAGATTCTTCAGCGGCGGGGCGCGATCGACGAGGCCGAGGCCGATGTCGCGGACGGTGCGCAGCAAGGTGGACTGGTTGGAGAACAGGAAGTTCAGCGAGTTGGTGGCAACGCCCATGGCCATGGTGTCGAAGCGGCGCCAGCGCTGATAACGTTCGAGCACGTCGACGCCGCCGATATCCATGCCGAGCCGCGCGGCGTCGACCACGACCTCGGCCAGCGCGGCGACGTCCTTCAGCCCCATGTTGAGACCCTGGCCCGCGATTGGGTGGATGACGTGGGCGGAATCGCCGACCAGCGCGAGGCGCTGGGCAATGAAGGAGCGTGCGACGAAATAGGACAGCGGAAACGCGCGCGGCTTGTCGAGCGCCTTCACCTCGCCGAGATGCAGGCCGAAGCGCTGCTCGAGCTCGCCGTGAAATTCCTCATCGCTCAACGCAATGATACGCGCGGCTTCGCTGCGACGCTCGGTCCATACCAGCGAGGAGCGCTTGCCCGAAAGCGGCAGGATAGCAAACGGACCCGCCGGCAGAAAATGCTCTTCGGCGCGGCCTTCGTGATCGCGCTCATGGCCGACAGTGACGACGATGCCGGATTGATCATATTCCCAGCCGTGGGTGGCGATGCCGGCGCGCTCGCGCAGTTTCGACTTCGCACCGTCGGCCGCAACCAGGAGGCTCGCTGCAATCACGCTGCCATCACCGAGCGTCACGTCGATACCTTCGGCCCGCGCGTCGTAAGACGACACTGTGGTCGCGCGGAGATCGACGCCCTCGGCCTCGGCGCGCACCACCAGCGCATCAATGAGGCGGCGGTTCTCGACCATATGCGCGAAGGGCTCGCCCGGCGCGACGTCGCCGGCAAAGTTGAGGAACGCCGGACGGGTGGCGTCTTCCAGCTTGGAATCGGTGACGATCATGTCGAGGATCGGCTGCGCCTCGCCCCTTACGTCGTCCCAGGCGCCGATCGCCTCGAACAGGCGGCGGCAGGCGGCCACGATCGCGGTCGCGCGCGGGTCCCGGCTCGGACGTGTGGAGAGCGCGGGGTCGGCGACGATGACGGGGATCTCGGGGCCGAGCCCCTGGCGCAGCGCCAGGGCCAGCGCCAGGCCCGCAAACGCGCCGCCACCGATGACAATGCTACCCTGTACCGACATACCCAATTCCCGGCTAAATCCTGGCCTTGCTAGCAGACTTGAGGTGGGCGAAACAGTGCGGTGAAACAAGGGCGGACAGCCCCCATTGTGTCAATCCGGAGCAGCGAACCCCGGGGCGGCAAGGCGAAAGCTGAAATCCATGTCCAAGAGCCTGATCGACCTCATCTCGATCCTCGACCTCGAACAGCTCGAGGTGAATCTGTTCCGCGGCAACAGTCCGAAGACCAGCTGGCAACGGGTGTTCGGCGGCCAGGTGATCGGACAGGCGATGGTTGCAGCGTGCCGCACCGTCGAGGGCCGGCTGCCGCATTCGCTGCATTGCTATTTCATCCTGCCGGGCGATCCGCAGATCCCGATCATCTACCAGGTCGAGCGCCTGCGCGACGGCAAGAGCTACTCGACGCGACGCGTCACCGCGATCCAGCACGGCAACGCGATCTTCTCGATCATGGTGTCATTCCATGCGGAGGAAGAGAGCGCGTTCGATCACCAGGACAAGATGCCCGACGTGCCGCCGCCGGAAAAGCTGACGGCGGAGGAAGTCGCGAAGCAGCCGATGTTCAAGGAGATGCCGGAGTTCATCCGCCGCTATTATGAATCCGACCGTCCGATCGAGCTGCGCCCGGTCGAGCTCGGCCGTTATTTCGGTGAGAGGATCGAGGACGGCCGCATCCATGTCTGGATCAAGACCGCGGCAACGCTGCCGGACGATCCGGCGCTGCACATGTGCGCGCTGGCCTATGCGTCGGACTTCTCGCTGCTCGATGCGATTATGGCGCGCTACGGCCGCACCCTGTTCGACAAGCGCATGATGCCCGCGAGCCTCGACCACGCGATGTGGTTTCACCGCCCGTTCCGCGCCGACGAATGGCTGCTCTACGCACAGGATTCGCCGAGCGCGCGAAGCGGCCGCGGCTTGACCCGCGGCTCGATCTTCAAGCCCGACGGCACGCTGGTGGCCTCCGTCGCGCAGGAAGGCTCGGTGCGCGAACGGAGAGCCTAAGAGGCACAAGCACGATCGATCGCGCTTGTGCCTTTCGAGGTCAGGCCCGGAGCGATCCCCGCGGAGCCAGAACCGTCTCCGACGCGAACCAGTTCATGATCCAGCGATAGACCCACGGGATCGGGATGATGAAGCCGCACAGGAATGCGGCCACGATGCCCCGCCAGAGAATCCCGAGACCGCTGCCGTTGAACACGATCTCGCGCCGCGTGCCTTCGATGCTGCGGCAGAACCAGCGCATCTGAGCCGCGGCGACCCAGGCCCAGCCGATGATGGTGATGATGGAAATCGCGAACAGCAGGCTCCAGCCGACATAGGCCCAAACCGTGCCGGTGAAGCTCAGGCCGAGCGGCTGCCCATTGGAGGCGAGATTCGCGACCATCCATTTGATCAGGAGCCAGTACAGAACGAGCTGGGCGATGAACAGCAAATTGCTCAGCAAGGGAACGCCGATGTAGCCGATCACGACCGCCAGAACGATGAAGCCGAAATACCAGGGCACCAGCGTCATCGCATTGCCGGTGAAGCTGAGATTGGGCCGCCCGGGGACCTTCACGCAGGACACGATCCATTTCGTGTACCAGACGAACACCCACGGCACCGGGATGATGAAGCACATGCCGATCAGCATCACGATGCTGCGCCAGGTGAACTCGAGGATGCCGAAATCGACCGCCAGCGATCCTCCGGCGCCACCGCCGCCGTAGCCCCCGGAGCCCATCATCGGCGGGCCGCCAGCCGGCATCATCGGGGGCGCACCGCCCCCGCCGATCAGGCCGGGGATTTCGGCCGCCTTCTGCCAGCCGGCCATGCCCTCCGACCACACCAGCGTATCCGGACGCACGACTCCCTGGGCGACGAGGTCACGGAATTGCCCTTCCGGATAGGGCCCCTGCTGCTTGCCCTCGGATGCGTAGAACCAACTCGCCATGAAGCGTCCCCCTCGAACATAGTTTTGTACCGGCCGCGACGCTTGGGTTCATCGCATCCATGCCAAAAACGCATTGTGGAGGATGAACGGCTGCCCTGTACAGAGGCGGCCGTTCACATGGCCCAACGATTTTCCGCTTCAATCTGCAAGTTTTTTATGCCATTTGCCCGGAAAGATGCCAGATTGACGCTGCGCCGGGGACATACGGCGCGGCGCATCCCGGGGAATAGGCCTGACCATGAAACTCGTCGTCGCGATCATCAAACCCTTCAAGCTCGATGAGGTCCGTCAGGCCCTGACGGCGATCGGCGTCCACGGCATGACCGTGACCGAAGTGAAGGGCTATGGCCGCCAAAAGGGCCACACCGAGATCTATCGCGGCGCCGAATATGTCGTGAATTTCCTGCCGAAGCTGCGGATCGAGATCGCGGTTGCCTCCGATATCGCCGAGAAGGCCGTCGCGGTCATCACCGCGACCGCGCGCACCGGCCAGATCGGCGACGGCAAGATCTTCGTCACGCCGATCGATCACGCGACCCGCATTCGCACCGGCGAGACCGACAGCGACGCGCTCTAGATTTTTGCTTTGACGCGTTTTCTTTTCGCGAACCGGTAACCGCTTCGCTCGACAACGCTCTTCTTCGATCGCACCGGGCAACGGCGCCACGGCGTGCGACACAATCAATAGCTGGGGGAAACGACATGGCGGGATTGTTGCGCCGCGCGGCTGCTATCGCCGCGCCGATCGGGCTTGGGTCGATCATGGCTTCGCCGGCGCGTGCCGCGGGCTCCGAGATCAACACTGCCGACACCGCCTGGATGATCGTCGCCACCGCGCTGGTGCTGATGATGACGATCCCGGGGCTCGCGCTGTTCTATTCCGGCATGGTGCGCAAGAAGAACGTCCTCGCCACCATGGCGCAGAGCCTCGCCGCAGTGACGATCATCTCCATTCTCTGGGTCGCGTTCGGCTATTCGTTGTGCTTCGTCGGCGACGGCCCGTGGATCGGCACGCTCGACCGCTGGTTTCTCTCCGGTATGACCATGGACAGCGTCAACCCGGCGGCGAAGACGATCCCGGAAGCGCTGTTCATGCTGTACCAGATGACGTTTGCGATCATCACGGTGGCGCTGGTCGCGGGCGCGGTGGCCGACCGGATGCGGTTCTCCGCTTATCTCCTCTTTTCCGTGGCCTGGTTCATCTTCGTCTACATTCCACTGGCGCATTGGGTGTGGGGCGGCGGCTTCCTCGCCGGAATGGGCGTGCTGGATTTCGCCGGCGGCCTCGTGGTGCATCTGTCGGCCGGCACCGCCGGCCTCGTCGCGGCGAAGGTGATGGGACGCCGTCACGGCTACGGCACCGAAAATCTCTCGCCGTTCGATCTGTCGCTTGCGGTGATGGGCACCGGCCTGTTGTGGGTCGGCTGGTTCGGCTTCAACGGCGGCTCGGCGGGCGCAGCCAATTCGCGCGCGGTGCTGGCGATCATCGCGACCCATCTCGCAGCCTGCTCCGGCGCGCTGACCTGGGGCGCGATCGAATGGTCGACGCGGCGCAAGCCATCCGTGCTCGGCATGATCTCCGGCGCGGTGGCCGGCCTCGGCACCATCACGCCGGCCTCGGGATTCGTGGCGCCCTGGCACGGCATCGTCATCGGCGTGATCGCAGGCCTCGTCTGCTACTGGGCCTGCACCTGGCTGAAGCACCGCTTCGACTATGACGATTCGCTCGACGTGTTCGGCGTCCACGGCATCGGGGGGATGACCGGGACCCTGCTGGCCGGCGTGTTCGCAACGAGCGCGATCGGCGGCACCGCCGGCGTGCTCGAAGGCCATCCGCAGCAGCTTCTTATCCAGCTCTACGGGGTCGCCGTCACCTTCGTCTGGTCGGCAGGCATGAGCTTCGTCCTGCTCAAGCTGGTCGGTCTGTTCGTGCCGTTGCGGGTCTCCCGCGAGCACGAACTCGAGGGCCTGGATATTTCGCAGCACGGCGAGGCGCTGCAGTAATTGGGCTTGCGCAACACATAAGCGTATGCTTATGTGTTGCCATGATCGAAGCCGACATCTTCAAAGCGCTGGCCGACCCGACCCGCCGCAAGGTCTTTGAGAAGCTTGCCGGCGGAAGCCTGAATGCCAGCGCCTTGCGCGACGGATTGGAGATCAGCCAACCGGCGATGTCGCAGCATCTCGCGGTGCTGCGCGGCGCGGGCCTGGTGCGCGAACAGCGGCAGGGCCGCTTTGTGAATTACGAAGTCGATCCCGAAGGAATCTCCGCGATCGGGGCCTGGCTTGCGCGCTACCGCGCCTATTGGCCGAAACGCATGGATGCCCTCGCCGATCTCTTGAAGGAGATGGATCAATGAGCGACGCCGTGAAGCCTGATCCCTCCGACGCAGACTTGGCGCTCAAAACAGACCTGGTGCTCGAATATGAATTCGATGCGCCGCCGGCCAAGGTCTGGCGCGCGGTGACCATTCCGGCTTTGCGCGAGCGCTGGTTGCCGGATTGCGATCTTGCGGGCGCCGAGCCGGAATCAGCGATCCCGGGCCAGGAGGTGCGCTACCGGCTTCGCGATTCCGAACCGCCGTTTCGCGAAAGCCATGTCATCTTCCGGATCGAGCCGAACGAGGACGGCGGCACCCGCTTTCGCATCATCCAGCAAGCCTGCGAGATCCGTATGAAGCTGCCGCAGCCGGCCAACAGCAATGGCTGCCTGATGCGCGCGGCCGCCTGACACCAACACCACTTCATCACCCGCAGAAAATGGAGGTCGCCGATGCGCGACATGCTTCAGCTCGTCCCTATGGTCGTCGAACAATCCGCCCGCGGCGAGCGATCCTTCGACATCTATTCGCGCCTGTTGCGCGAGCGCATCATCTTCCTCAATGGCGAGGTCAATGATGCGATGTCCGGACTGGTCTGCGCGCAGCTCCTGTTTCTGGAGGCGGAGAATCCGAACAAGCCGATCAATCTCTACATCAATTCCTATGGCGGCGTGGTCACCAGCGGCCTTGCGATGTACGACACCATGCAATTCATCAAGGCGCCGGTGCATACGCTGTGCATGGGCACCGCGCGCTCGATGGGCTCGTTTCTGCTGATGGCCGGCGAGCCCGGTCACCGCGCCGCCCTGCCCAATGCGAGCCTTCACGTGCATCAGCCGCTCGGCGGCTTTCAGGGCCAGGCGTCCGACATCCTGATCCACGCCACCGAAATGCAGGAAACCAAGCGGCGCATCATCCGGCTCTATGCCCAGCATTGCGGGCGCCCCGAACCGGACGTGGAACGGACCTTGGACCGCGACCATTTCATGACCGCGCAGCAGGCGGTCGACTGGGGGCTGATCGACCGGGTCTTCGCGGAACGCAGCGCCGCCTGACGGTCTCTGCCGGGGACCCGTCCGGCAAGTCTCGCCCGCTCAAGCAGGTTGGCCGGTTGCGCGCATTCCGTGAGCACAAGTGCGAGGGGCCCGATATTTCGCGGCACGACAAGCCCCGCAATAGGCGTCCGCCTTACGGAAATACCTTTCTGCTGCCCTACGTGTGAGCACCAATGTGTCGACAGCCTGTCGTGCCTTTATTTTAATCAGGCATGGTCAGGTATTGAGCGCGGCGTAATGGCGCACTGCACCGCACTACGCGTCAAACGCGAAAACACCCGTTTTCATAGTCCGTTAGGCAACACGCCCGATCTGGCACGGCATTTGATTCTAAGGGTCCTGGCTGTGCCCGCGTAGTGAACTTTCTCCCTCGTGGCGAACCAGTCGAGAAGCGCCCGGCCACGTCCGGACCGGGCCCAAGCGGGGATAGGACCCATGAAAATTGTTATGGCGATTATTAAGCCATTCAAGCTGGAAGAAGTCCGTGACGCCCTGACCGCCATCGGCGTTCACGGTCTCACGGTGACGGAAGTCAAGGGATATGGCCGCCAGAAGGGCCATACGGAAATCTATCGCGGCGCCGAATATGCCGTGAGCTTCCTGCCCAAGATCAAGATCGAGGTCGCTGTCGCCTCCGACCAGGTCGACAAGACCATCGACGCCATCACGACCGCCGCGAAAACCGGACAGATCGGCGACGGCAAGATCTTCGTCATCAATCTCGACCATGCGGTTCGCATCCGCACCGGCGAGGCCGATGCTGCGGCCCTTTGATTTCGCGCTCAATCAAAATTCAATCAGGAGTAAATGAAATGACGTTTAAGCGTCCCTATGGCGCGGGATTGGCGGCTCTCGCAGTCGGCCTGTTCGCTGCGACCGCAGCCTACGCCGAGCCAACGGTCAACAAGGGAGACAACGCCTGGATGCTGACATCGACAGTGCTCGTGCTGTTGATGACGATCCCCGGCCTCGCGCTGTTCTACGGCGGCCTCGTCCGTTCCAAGAACATGCTCTCCGTCCTGATGCAGGTGTTCTACACCGTCTGCGTCGTCACCGTGATCTGGGCCGTGTACGGCTACAGCCTCACCTTCACCGGCGGTTCCGACTTCATCGGCGGCTTCTCCAAGGCCTTCATGATGGGCGTCACCACCGACTCGAAGGCCGCGACCTTCTCGGTCGACGCCAACATCTCGGAGCTCATCTATATGTGCTTCCAGATGACCTTCGCGGCGATCACGCCCGCCCTCATCGTCGGCGCCTTCGCCGAACGCATGAAGTTCGCGGCGCTCGCGCTCTTCGTCCCGCTCTGGGTCACGCTGATCTACTTCCCGATCGCGCACATGGTCTGGTACTGGCCCGGCCCGGACATGATCCAGGACGCAGCCAAGGCTCTGGCTGCTGCGGCTGATGGCGCGGCGAAGACCGCAGCGCAGGCCAAGCTCGATGAGATCAACGCCGACGCAGGCTGGATCTTCAAGAAGGGCGCGATCGACTTTGCGGGCGGCACCGTGGTGCACATCAACGCCGGCATCGCAGGCCTCGTCGGCGCCCTGCTGATCGGCAAGCGCGTCGGCTACGGCAAGGAGCTGATGGCTCCGCACTCGCTGACGATGTCGATGATCGGCGCCTCGCTGCTCTGGGTCGGCTGGTTCGGCTTCAACGCCGGCTCCAACCTCGAAGCCAACGGCGGCGCAGCCCTCGCCATGACCAACTCCTTCGTCGCCACCGCAGCCGCCGCGCTGTCGTGGATGTTCGCGGAGTGGATCATCAAGGGTCACCCGTCGGTGCTCGGCGTCATCTCCGGCGCTGTCGCGGGCCTCGTGGCCGTCACGCCTGCCGCCGGCTTCTCCGGCGTGATGGGTGCGATCGTCCTCGGCCTCGTGGTCGGCGTGGTCTGCCTGTTCTTCTGCACCGTCGTGAAGAACGCGCTCGGCTACGACGACTCCCTCGATGTGTTCGGCGTGCACTGCGTCGGCGGCATCATCGGCGCCCTCGGCACCGGCATCCTCGTCAATCCGGCGCTGGGTGGTGCGGGCATCATCGACTACACCGCGATCCCGCCGAAGGTTGCCGATTACGACTTCGCGGCGCAGATGATCTCCCAGGTCTGGGGCGTCGGCACCACGCTGGTGTGGTCGGGCATCGGTTCGGCGATTCTCTACAAGGTCGTCGATGTGATCGTTGGCCTCCGCGCCAATGTCGAGAGCGAGCGTGAAGGCCTCGACATCACCGAGCACACAGAGCGCGCCTACAACATGTAAGTCTCCTCCCGGGCGCGGCCTCCTCGGAGGTCGCGCTCACAACTACGGTTTGGGGCACATACCCGGCAATGTCCCGACCGTTGAGGGGCTCCAGCGCAAGTTGGAGCCCCTTTCTTTTGGTCCCGTGCCGCTGGGCCGTCATAAGTTAAATTGCATTGCTGCGAGCTTGCTGAATATCATGCTCCCCGTTTGGAGCAGGATTTCATGCGTCTGCCCTATTGCCTGGTCTGGTGTTTCCTGTTGCTCGCTTTGTCGAGCCTCGATGCCCGTGCGGACAAGCGCGTCGCGCTGGTGATTGGCAACGGCGCCTACCGAAACGTTCCCCCGCTCGCCAATCCGACCAACGATGCGGCCGATGTCGGCGCGGCCCTCAAGCGATCGGGGTTCGATCCTGTGGTCGCGACCGACCTCGACCAGTCCGCCATGCAGGACACCATTCTTCGCTTCGCGCGTGAGGCCCGCGGCGCCGATGTCGCCCTGTTCTATTACAGTGGGCACGCGCTCCAGTTCGCCGGCGTCAACTATCTGGTGCCTGTCGATGCCGTCGTTCGCGACGAGGTCGATCTGCGCCGTCTGGTGCGCGCCGACGAGATCCTGGCGGATCTGCAGCAGGCCAAGAACCTGCGCATCCTCGTGCTCGACGCCTGCCGCGACAATCCATTTGCCGACGAGTTGCGGCGAAACGTCGGACAGGGCCGTGGCGTCACCGTCTCACGCGGCCTTGCCAAGATGGAAAGTCCCGAGGGCACCATCATTTCCTACGCGACACAGGCCGGCCGGACCGCCGACGACGGCAGCGGCCGCAACAGCCCCTACACCAGCGCGTTCCTGGAGCACATCGGCGACAAGGGCAACGTCAACACGGTATTTCAGACGATCAGCGCCGGCGTCTACCAGCGCTCCAAAGGCTCGCAAGTACCGGAGCTGTCGCTGTCGTTCTTCGGCGAGTTCTACCTGAACGGCAAGCCCGAGACGGCGGCGTTGTCGCCTGCGACGCCTCAGCTCGATCCCTGCGCGGAGGCCGGAGACCATTGGCGTAGCGCGGAAGCGCTGGGAACGCTCGCGGCATTCAAGGATCACCTCGCACGCTTCCCGGCCTGCGCGTTCGCAGATCTGGCAAAATCGCGCGTCGAGACCTTGGCGAAACCATCAGACACCGCCAAGCGCGTAACCGCATTCGATGGAACCTGGATCGCGAAGGAGACTTGCGAGAACAAGCCCCCATTTCCCGAGGCCTATTTCCAGTATGCCCTGCGCGTCAAGGATGGCGTGCTGCACACTCTCTCCGGGGAAGAGGGCAAGCCCGGTGCCACAATCTATAACGGGAAGATCGAAGCGGATGGCAGCGCGACTGTCACCGTCAACGGGCTGATTGGCGAGAAGGATCCGCTGCGCCGCACAGCCGGCGCGCCCTATCAGTACAAGCTCGCACTCGAGCTGAAAGGAACCACCGGCGCCGGCGTCCGCACCGATACCAGCCGACCGTGTCGGATGGAGCTCTCCAAGCTGACGACACAGAGCCCCGCTGCAAGTCCGGGCCAACCTGATTCGAAGCGGGCGCCCAAGCGCGAGGACAAGACGGCCGTGCTGCCGCCAGATCAGGCCGGCGCAGGGCAACCGCGGCAGACCGGAAGCGGCATGAGCTGTTCGTTCATGCGAAGCAGGTGCGCCACGGCATGCGTCGGTATGGGTGGCCGCGCGGATTGCGCTTCAACCGCTTGTCCACGGCTGGAAGCCGAGTGCATGAGCAGCGGGTGCTGGCGCGGCCGGGGATTCAACGGCTGCGGACTTGCCAAGAGATAGATGCACGAACCGGCTGCAGGCGGTCTGTCTTGGTCCGTCCAGGCGAAAGAAAAAGATTGCCATTCCACACCGCCCGCGCAGAAATATCGACCACAAGAAACAACAATCGGGAGGTCGTCATGCGTTTGGAAGGCGGATGCTATTGCGGCGAAGTGCGCTATGTCGCCGAGGGCGACCCGATGATGCAGGCGCAGTGTCATTGCCGCGAATGCCAGTACATCTCGGGCGGCGCGCCCAACACCTTCATCGCGATGCCGGCGGCTGGCTTCAGCTACATCACCGGGCAACCCAAGCAATTCGCGCGCAAGGACCTCGAACGCGCCGTCACGCGCGAATTCTGCGCTCAATGCGGGACCCATCTGGTGACCAAGGTTCCCGGCCTGCCGGCGGCGATCCTGAAGGTCGGCACGCTGGACGAGCCTGCGCAGTTCCATCCACAGATGGCGATCTACACCTGCGACAAGCAGGACTTCCACGCGATCCCCGCGGGCATGGCGACATTCGAGAAGCTGCCGGGGCATTAGGGCGCCTATCCGCCAAAGCCGTCATAAGCCGTCATGCCCGGGCTTGTCCCGGGCATCCACGTTCTTGGACGCCGTCGGAAAGGCCGTGGGTGGCCGGGACAGGCCCGGCCATGATATCGCCAAGACGTCCACCCCCTCGCAATGGCATGACCAGCTCCGAGAGCCGCCCGTGGCGTCATTATTCCTGCTCTGGACCGAGGCGGCGACCGATGGTTAATCGCGTCTTAACCTCGCCCTATCTATGGTGAACTGAACCGCTTCCCGCCGGCGCCGTGCTGCGACCGGCTGTTCCAAGAGTGCTGGCGTCCAGAATGGCTATGACCGCTTCATCCCGTGCGCCGCAGGACAGTGGAAGCTCCGATAGCGAACGCTCTCCCTTCGTCCGGCTGAACGAGCTGCTGGCACCGCATCAGCCCGGCAAGCCTTTGATTTCGCTTGCCGTCGGCGAGCCGCAGCATCCGGTGCCTGATTTCGTCGGCCCGGTACTGGCCAAGCACATCGCCGATTTCGGCCGTTACCCCGCGAACAAGGGCACCGACCCGTTCCGCATGGCCGCGGGCGCCTGGCTGTCGTCGCGTTTCAAGCTGCCGCGACCGCTCAATCCCGAGAGCGAGATTCTCGTCCTCAATGGCAGCCGCGAGGGGCTGTTCCTCGCCGCCATCGCGGCTGCGCGCTATGTCGGCCCGCGTCCCGGCAAGCCCGCGATCCTGATGCCGAACCCGTTCTATCCGGTCTATGGCGCCGGCGCCCGCGCCGCTGCTTGCGAGCCGGTCTACCTGCCGACCACCGCCGAGAACGGCTTCCTGCCCGATCTCGACGCCATCGACGAGGCGACGCTGGCGCGCACGGTGGCGTTCTATCTGGCCTCGCCCGCCAACCCGCAGGGATCGGTGGCCTCGCGCGATTATTTCATTCGCCTGAAGCAGCTCGCCGACCGCTACGGCTTCGTGATCCTCAGCGACGAGTGCTATTCGGAGATCTACACCCGCGAAGCGCCCGGCAGCGCGCTCGAATGCGCTGGCCCTGATTTCACCCGCGTGGTCGCGTTCCAGTCGCTGTCCAAGCGCTCGAACCTGCCGGGCCTGCGCGTCGGCTTCGCCGCCGGCGACAAAAAACTCATCGGCATGTTCCTCGAATTGCGCAACATCGCGGCGCCGCAGGTGCCGGTCCCGTTGCAGCATGTCGCGACCGTTGCTTACGGCGACGAGGCGCATGTCGAGGAGAACCGCAGGCTCTACCGCATCAAGTTCGATCTCGCCGACCAGATCATCGGCAATCGTTACGGCTATCGCCGGCCCGATGCCGGCTTCTGCGTCTGGCTCAACACGTCCGAAATCGGCGACGATGTGTCTGTGTGCCTGAAACTCTTCAAGGAAGCAGGCGTGCGCGTGGTGCCCGGCAGCTATCTGGCGCGGCTCCAGCCCGACGGCTTCAATCCCGGCGCAGGCTACATTCGCCTTGCGCTGGTGCAGGATGGCGAGACCACGGCGCAGGCGCTGCACCGCCTGGTCGAGACTCTGGGTTAGGCGGGGCCCATGAGCATGTCGACAATCGAACGTGTCGTTCCCTTGGTCAGCCATCTGCCGCCCTCGATCCGCGAGGGGCTGGCGCGGCGCGTGCGCGAGCTCAGCGGTCTCGGCCTGATCGCATTGTCGGGCGTCGCCTCGGCGGCGCTGATGACCTGGTCAGTGCAGGATCCCAGCCTCAGCCACGCAACGTCGCGGCCGATCCGCAATATTCTCGGCTATGCCGGCGCGATCGGCGCCGACCTTGCGATGCAGATCCTCGGGCTCGGCGCGATCATGCTGGTCCTGACCGTCGCGGTCTGGGGCTGGCGCATGCTGACCCATCGCCCGTTCGACCGCGAGGCGCTGCGGCTCGGCTGCTGGATTCTCTGCACGGTGATCGCGGCGGGCTTCGTCAGCTGCTGGCCACATGGCGGCGCCTGGCCGCTGCCGACAGGCCTCGGCGGCGTGGTCGGCGATGCCCTGGTTCGCGCGCCCGCGGTGATCTTCGGACCGCCGGGCATGATCTATCGCATCGTGCTCGGCACGATCCTGTTCGCCGCGATGGCGGCGACCTTCCTGATCGCCTGCGGCCTCGGCGCACGCGAGCATGACGACGAACTCGCTGAGATCGAGGACGATGACAAGCCGCTCGACCTGGACGAGGAGAGCGATCGCGGTTCGGTATCGCTGGGCTGGCTGTTCCACGCCTTGATGAGCACGAAGGCACGGCTGATCTGGTTGCTTGGCGCGGCCTACCGCTCGCTGGTCTCGAGCGGACCGAAGACCAAGGCCGTTGCCTTCAGCCGTCAGGAGCCGAAGCTCGGTGGCGGCCGCGCCGCGCCGCCGATCTCGCCGCAGTCCGAAGACGAGCACGACGAGGACGAGCACGAAGAAGACCACGAGGAGGAAGAGGAGGAGGAGCCCGCCGCGCGCGCGCCGCGCAAGAAGGCTGCTCCAAAGGCTGCTTCCAAGAAATCTTCCGACAAGTTCGAGCTTCCGTCCGTGTCGGTGCTGGCCGCGCCCAAGGCCGGCGATCGCCAGCCGCTCAGCAAGGCCGAGCTGGAAACCAATTCGCGCGCGCTCGAAGGCGTGCTGCAGGATTTCGGCGTTCGCGGCGAGATCGTGAAGGCCCATCCGGGTCCCGTGGTCACGCTGTACGAGCTGGAGCCGGCGCCGGGGATCAAATCGTCGCGCGTGATCGGACTTTCCGACGACATCGCCCGTTCGATGAGCGCGCTGTCGGCGCGCGTCGCCGTCGTGCCGGGCCGCAACGCCATCGGCATCGAGCTGCCGAACGCGCATCGCGAAAAGGTCTATCTGCGCGAGCTGCTGGTCGCCAAGGAGACTGTCGATTCGGTTGCGAAACTGCCGCTCTGCCTCGGCAAGACCATCGGCGGTGATCCCGTCATCATCGACCTCGCACGCACGCCGCACATGCTGATCGCCGGTACCACCGGCTCCGGCAAGTCGGTCGCCATCAACACCATGATCCTCAGCTTGGTCTATCGGCTGCGCCCGGACCAGTGCCGCCTGATCATGGTCGATCCGAAGATGCTCGAACTCTCCGTCTATGACGGCATTCCCCATCTGCTCACGCCCGTCGTGACCGACCCGAAGAAGGCGGTGGTCGCGCTGAAATGGGCCGTGCGCGAGATGGAAGAGCGCTACAAGAACATGGCCAAGCTCGGTGTGCGCAACATCGACGGTTACAACACGCGCTTGCTCGAATTGAAGGCCAAGGGCGAAGAGCCGACGCGCACGGTGCACACCGGCTTCGACAAGGAAACCGGCAAGGCGATCTACGAGGAAGAGAAGCTCTCGCTCGACCCGCTGCCCTACATCGTCATCATCGTCGACGAAATGGCCGACCTGATGATGGTTGCCGGCAAGGACATCGAAGGCGCGGTGCAGCGCCTCGCGCAGATGGCGCGCGCCGCCGGCCTGCACGTGATCCTCGCAACGCAGCGTCCATCGGTCGACGTCATCACCGGTACCATCAAGGCGAACTTCCCAACCCGCATCGCCTTCCAGGTGACGTCCAAGATCGACAGCCGCACGATTCTCGGCGAGATGGGTGCCGAGCAGCTGCTCGGCCAGGGCGACATGCTCTACATGGCCGGGGGCGGTCGCATCAGCCGCGTGCACGGACCTTTCGCGTCGGACGAGGAAGTCGAGAAGGTGGTGCGCCACCTCAAGACGCAGGGACAGCCGGAATATCTCGAAGCCGTCACGGCCGAAGAACCCAGCGAAGACGAGGACGGCGCGGTGTTCGACGCGTCCGCCATGGGCGCGGATGGCGGCGGCGATTTGTTCTCGCAGGCTGTTGCGATCGTCAAACGCGACCGTAAGGCCTCTACCAGCTATATCCAGCGCCGCCTGCAGATCGGCTATAACCGCGCCGCATCGCTGATGGAGCGCATGGAACTGGAGGGCATCGTCGGACCCGCCAACCACGCCGGCAAGCGCGAGATCCTGGTCGAGGAAGAAGACAGCCATATGTGAGGCGAGCCGCCTCAAACCATCATTCACGCAAAAACGTTATCTGCTTTTGGCCGAAATCACGCTAAAAGGGCGCCCAGCCACACAGGACGACGCGTTGATCAGACATCCGGACATTCGATTCGCTGCCATTGTCGCCGCGCGGAGCGCGCGCATGGCCGGCGTAATTCTCGTCACCGCCGCGATGGTGATCACGGCGTCGTTCGCGCAGACCGTTCCCGTGCCGAAGCCTGCACCGAAGGGCCGCGACGGCGGTCCGGCCGTTGGAGGGCCCGCGGTCACCGGCGCGACCCAGACGCCGCCCAATCCGGTGATTCCGGATCCACGCCGCAACGTGCCGAGCAGCATCTTCCAGACCTTCGATGCGAACCAGAAGGCCCAGGCCGCCAAGGTCAGCGCCTATTTGTCGTCATTGTCGACGCTGGTCGGGAATTTCGTCCAGGTCGGCCCCGACGGCAGCAAGACGCAAGGCGACTTCTACATCCAGAAGCCGGGCAAGGTGCGCTTCGAATATGACGCGCCGAGCCCGATCGACATCGTCGCCGACGGATCGTCGCTGGTGGTGCGCGACCGCAAGCTCGCGACGCAGGACGTCTATCCGCTGTCACAGACACCGCTGCGTTTCCTGCTGTCCGACCGCATCGACCTGATGAAGGACACCAACGTCGTCAACGTCTCGGCCGACGACGTCTTCGTCAGCGTCACCATCGAGGAGAAGCAGGCGCTGGTCGGCACCAGTCGCCTCTTGCTGATGTTCGGCGCCAAGGACGGCCAGTTGAAGCAGTGGACCGTCACCGACCCGCAGGGCTACGACACCACGATCGCGGTCTATAATCTGGATACGAGCAAGAAGCTCGATCCCGGCATGTTCAAGATCGATTTTACCAATTACGGCCCGTCGCCGGGCTGAGACTTACTCGCTGCTGCGATGATCGACATGCCCGGGCTTGTCCCGGGCATCCACGTTCTGGACCTACAATCTGGACCTACAAAAAGGCGTGGATGGCCGGGTCAAGCCCGGCCATGACGGATGGAGTTTGTTAGATCAATCTCATGCGTTTTTCCCTGACAACCTGGAACATCAATTCGGTTCGGCTGCGCATCGATCTGGTCGCAAAATTTCTCAAGAGCGCGCGGCCGGACGTGCTGTGTCTCCAGGAGACCAAGTGCATCGACGACGCTTTTCCGCTGAAGCGCTTCAAGCGGCTCGGCTACGAGCATGTCGCGTTGAACGGACAGAAGGGCTATCACGGCGTCGCCATCGTCTCGAAGATTCCGTTCGAGTCGAAGGACATCCGCACCTTCTGCGACAAGGTGGATTCACGCCACATCTCGGTGTCGTTTGGTGAGAGGGCCGGGATCGCGAAACCCCTGGTGGTGCATAATTTCTACGTGCCCGCCGGCGGCGACATTCCCGATCCCGCGCTGAACGAGAAATTCGATCACAAGCTCCGCTTCCTCGACGAGATGAAGGCGTGCGAGCCGTTGCATCCGCGCGGCGAGGATCGCCACATCCTGGTCGGCGATCTCAACGTCGCCCCGCATGAGAACGACGTCTGGTCGCACAAGCAGCTTCTGAAAGTGGTGTCGCACACGCCCATCGAAACCGAGAAGCTGCAAGCCGCGCTCGCCGCCGGTGAGTGGGTCGACGTCGCGCGCGAGCGCATTCCGATGTCGGAAAAGGTCTACACGTGGTGGAGCTACCGCTCCGCCGATTGGACTGTCGGCGACCGCGGCCGCAGGCTCGACCACATCTGGGTCTCGCGCGCGATGAAAGATGCGGTGAGTGATTTCAAGATTTTGCGCGATGCGCGGAGCTGGGAGCGTCCGTCGGATCATGTGCCGGTGACGGTGACGCTCGAGGTTTAATGTCGCTCTGGCGAAAGCCAGGCCCATTACCACCAATCTTCGTTGTTGCGCGAGGACATCGGCAATCGCACCAAGCCAGAAACATTTGGGATGACGGGTCCTGGCCTTCGCCAGGACGACATCACGACGTCAGCTTCGCACCCGCCATCAATATATCGCTGGCGATCTGGCTGGAGCGCACCGCGAATTCGTCGCGCAGGCGGACGGCGGCGGCGGGGTCGCTTTCGAGCACACGCTGAAACAGGCTGCGCGCGACGCGGATGACGGAGGCGTGCTCGATCGCGATCGCGCTCGACGGCCGCTTCATCGGCACGATCAGCGCGAGCTCGCCGATCAACGCACCGGGACTTGCGATCATCTCCGCACCGGCGCCGTCGTCGACCCGGAAGGCGCCGCGCTGGACCACGAAGCCGGCATCGGCATCGTCGCCGAGATTGAACAAGACGTCGCCGCGGACGAAGTCACGCTGCTCGGAGCCGATCGCCAGCATGCGCAACGAAGCGTCTCCCAACAGGCGCAGTGTCGGGACACGCTCGAGAAGCGCTACATCATCGTCGATTGACATTCAGGTCCGGGGCTCAAGGGCACGCAATCTAAAACGATTCGCACGCCCCTGAAGCGTATCACGGCACCAGCTTGTAGCCACCGGCTTCCGTGACCAGGATTTCCGGGTTCGCGGCGTCCTTCTCGATCTTCTGGCGAAGCCGGTAAATGTGGGTTTCCAGCGTGTGGGTGGTGACGCCGGAATTGTAGCCCCAGACCTCCTGGAGCAGGGTCTCGCGCGAGACCGGCATCTGGCCGGCCCGGTAGAGGAAGCGGAGGATGGCGGTTTCCTTCTCCGTCAGCCGGACCTTGCGCGCATTGGCGGCGGTCAGCATCTTGGAGCCGGGCCGGAAAGAGTAGGGGCCGACCGAGAACACTGCGTCCTCGCTGGCTTCGTGCTGCCGGAGCTGGGCGCGGATGCGCGCCAGCAGTACGGCGAAGCGGAAGGGTTTTGCGACATAGTCGTTGGCGCCGGATTCCAGCCCCAAAATCGTGTCGGAGTCGGTGTCATGCCCGGTGAGCATGATGATCGGAGCCTTGAACCCGCCCTTGCGTAAGGAACGGACCACTTCGCGGCCATCGGTGTCGGGCAGGCCAACATCCATCAGGACGAGATCGGGGGCATTGGCCTTCGCGGCGCTCGCGCCCTTGGCGCCGGTATCGACCGCGGAGGCTTCAAATTCTTCGTGCAGCGACAATTGCTCCACCAACGTATCGCGCAGATCGGTATCGTCATCCACGATCAGGATCTTGCGGGCATTGGCCATAGGGGGTCATCCTTTTGGGGTCCGGCGCGGCGCGCATCCATGCTGCACCCAGCCGAGAGGGAAGTTTAGGGGTCGCCGTTATTATTGTTGTTCGTCTTGAAGTAGTGGGCTGTTACCGATTCACAAGCCAGAACCACTCTAACCTAGAATAGCAGGCCGTTTTGATGAATGTCCTGTAATGAATTCGACATCGCACGTTCACATGAAAAATAAAGCTGCTTCAGCTAGTTACACCATGAACCGGAGCGCCGGGCCGCTCTCGGTGATCCGCGTTAAGCCTGCCGCCGGGAAGCCGCGCCGGGGCTGGCTGACCGCCGGAGCGCTGACGATTCCGGTGGCGCTCGGACGCGGCGGCATTCTGGCGAACAAGCGCGAGGGCGATGGCGGCACCCCGCGGGGCAGCTTCCGTCCGAGGCGATTGTGGTGGCGGGGCGACCGGCACAGCCGCCCGCAGACCTTCCTGCCGGCCCGGATCATCACCGGCGAGGACGCCTGGTGCGAGGATCCCAAGGACCGTCATTACAATCAGGGAATCCGCCTCGGCGAGGGGCAGGGCGGCGACCGGCTCAAGCGGGCCGACCATCTCTATGACTTCATCATCGAAATCGACCACAATACGAGGCCGCGGATCGCCGGCCGGGGCAGCGCGGTGTTCTTGCATCTGGCCCGCGACAATTTCGGCCCCACCGCAGGCTGCGTCTCGATGACCGAAGCGGCGATGCGACAATTGCTGCGGCGGCTTGGACCAAAAACAAAAATCATCATCGGATGAGGACACATGCTCGACAAGGATCAGATCGCCGCCGCTTCGCAGGTCCTGGTCAAACATTGGCGCGACGGCACCAAGCTTGACGCGCTGGAGCCAGAGTTGCGGCCTCAGAACCGCACCGAGGCTTACGCCGTGCAGGCTGCGCTCAGCGGGACTTTGTTCGGCTGGAAGATCGCGGCAACGAGCGAGTCCGGACAGAAGCACATCAATGTCGCGGGACCGTTGGCCGGTCGGATCATGAGCGACACCGTGATCGCCGATGGCGGCACCGCCTCGATGAAGGGCAACGCGATGCGCGTCGGCGAACCCGAGTTCGCTTTCGGCATGGGGCGCGATCTGCCGCCGCGCGCGGCGCCATATACTGTCGACGAGGTGCTCGCCGCCGTGGACAGCTTGCATCCCGCGATCGAGATTCCCGATTCGCGCTTTGCCGATTTCGCCAGCGCCGGCGAGGCGCAGCTCATCGCCGACAACGCCTGTGCGCATCTGTTCGTGCTGGGCGCAGCGACGAATGCGAACTGGCGTGCCATGGACCTCGTCGAACAGCGGCCGCAGATCACGCTGCGCGGCCAGCGCTATCTCGGCCACGGCAAGAACGTGCTCGGCGATCCCCGCATTGCCCTGGTCTGGCTGGCCAACGAACTGCGTGGCCTCGGCATCCCCTTGCGGGCAGGGGAGGTGGTGACCACGGGCACGTGCCATCCGCCGCTTCCGATCCAGGCGGGTGATCGGTTTGTCGCGGACTTTGGCGCGCTGGGGAAGGTGGCAGTGGGGTTTGAATAGGCCCCACATACACCACCGTCATTGCGAGCGCAGCGAAGCAATCCAGAATCTTTCCGCGGAGGGACTCTGGATTGCTTCGCTGTGCTCGCAATGACGAAATCGAGAGTTCGTATGGCGCTCTGCCGTCGCTAACGGCTCTCACCGGCGCCCGAAGATCGCACTGCCCACGCGCACATGGGTGGCGCCGAGCATGATCGCGGTCGCATAATCCGCGCTCATGCCCATCGAGAGCTTCTTCAATCCATTGCGCGCGGCGACCTTGGCGGTCAGCGCGAAATGCGCCGCCGGCGGCTCGTCTAGCGGCGGGATGCACATCAACCCCGAGATCGTCAGCCCGTAGGTGTCGCGGCAGCTCGCGATGAAAGCATCGGCCTCGCCGGGCGCGATGCCCGCCTTCTGCGGCTCCTCACCGATATTGATCTGCACGAACAATTCCGGGTGCTTGTTCTGGGATTCGATTTCCTTGGCTAACGCCTGGCAAATGCTCGGGCGATCGACCGAATGGATGGCATCGAACAGCGCGACTGCCTCTTTCGCCTTGTTGGATTGCAGCGGGCCGATCAGATGCAGCGCGATATCGGGGTAAACAGAAGTTAACGCGGGCCACTTGCCTTTGGCCTCCTGCACGCGATTCTCCCCGAATACGCGCTGTCCGGCATCGATGACCGGGGTAATTGCATCCGCGGCGAAAGTTTTCGACACCGCGATCAGCGTCACGGAGGCACGCTCGCGCCGCGCATCCTTGCAGGCGCGCGCGATTTCGGCTTCGACCGCGGCGAGCGCGTTTGGTGAATGGCCGGTTAGCGGCGCGGCGTTGGCTTCAGTCATGATGTCGCATCGGAGCTGGTTGTTGCGGAGCTAGTTCTAATTTTACCGAGTTCAAGAAAGAGTTTTTGAACCCCTCGCTTTACCTTAGCCGCGGGGTGGGCAGCGAAGATGTCAAACGTCAGTTTCAACCGCAAACGAGCGAAACTCAAGCAGGTTCTCGGAATCCGGGCGCGGCTTGCGTTGCTCGCGGTGATTCTGGTGACGCCTTTGATGTTCGAACGCATCCGATCGCTGGAAGACACGCGCACACGGCAGATCGCACAGGCCACAGCCGAATTCACCACCGTTGCAAGACACAGCGCCGATGCGCAGCGCGAGGTGATCTCGTCGGTCGAGACCATCCTGAAATCGGAAGCTTTCATCCGCGCCTCCGCCGGCGGCATCAGCAAGAGCTGTGACGTGCTGCGCGCGAGCCTGCCGTCGAATCTTCCCTGGATCCGCACGCTTCTGATCGCCGGCCAGGACGGGCGCATCCAGTGCGCCACCAACAACATGTATGTCGGCCTGGACCTCAGTGACCGCCCGTATTTCCAGCAGGCGCAGGAAACCGGCCGCTTCGTCCTGAGCGACTTCATCCTGTCGCGCCCGGTGCTGACACCGACCGTCATGGCGGTTTACCCGGTGTCCGCCTTCAGCGGCGTAGCGGATGCCGTCGTGCTCGCCACCGTCAACCTCGACTGGATGTCGAAGGTCATGAGCAATCTGGGGGGTCGCGCCGGCATCACGGCCGTGCTGGTCGACAGCACCGGCACCGTGCTGGCGGCACCGGCCGACCAGCATAGTGCGATCGGCCGTCCGCTCGACAACATGCCGCTGATGTCCGCGATCGCCGACAAGGCGCTGAGGTCTGACCAGGACGAAGGTTCACTCTCTTTCCTCGCTGCCGACGGCTCCCGCCGCGCGGTCAGCTATATCCGCATCGCCGGTACCAATGCCCGCCTGATCGCCAGCATCGACGAGGACAAGGTGTCCGCGGCCGTGAGCCGCGACATCCGCACCGCCTATCTCCAGCTCGCTTTCGTCGTGGTATTCGTGCTGCTCGGCGCGCTGATCGCAGCCGAGAAACTGGTGATCAAGCCGATCAGGATGCTCGCCGACATGGCCAAGCGTCTGGGCGAGGGTGATCTGTCGGCGCGTGCCGCGCGCAATCGCCTGCCGGCCGAGTTCGTGCCGCTCGCCCGCGCGTTCAACGCGATGGCCGCACAGCTTAGCCAGCGCGAACGCGAGCTGATGGCGAGCAATGACCGACTCACGGTGATGGCCTCGATCGACATGTTGTCGGGGCTTGCCAACCGCCGCGGCTTCCAGAGCCGCCTCGATTTCGAATGGATGCGCGCGCAGCAATATGGCAGCGACCTCGCGCTGTTGATGATCGACGTCGACCATTTCAAGCTGTTCAACGACACCTACGGCCATCTCGAAGGCGATTCTTGCCTGACCAGGCTCGGCGAATCGCTGTCCGGCATCGCCGCCGACACGATGGGCTTCGCGGCCCGCTACGGCGGCGAGGAATTCTGCCTGTTGCTGCCGAACACCGACGTGGCGCGCGCCGTCGAAATCGGCGAACAGGCGCGTGCGGCCGTGCTGAAGCTGGGCCTGCCGCACATCACCTCCGACCACATGATCGTCACCGTCTCGATCGGCGTTGCCGCGACCAAGCCCAACGAGAGCTTGCGTCCGGGCGATTTGATCGAAGCCGCCGACGCCGCGCTCTACGCCGCCAAGCACCGCGGTCGCAACAACGTCGTCGAGCATGGCATCACGGTGATCGACAACGGCGCGGCGGAAATGATGATGGCGGGCTGAGGGCTAACCCGCAGCCCGGACGCGATCGACCTCGCTCTCGGTGACCAGGCCCGGCGAGCCGAACAGGACTCTCCGTATTTTTGCGGAGCAGCCTTGCGGCGCCGCGCCGCCAGCGGCAACCCATTGACCCCCCGAGGACTTCTATGGCCTAGTCCGCCGTCTTTAGACGGCCAGATCCACGAAAACCCAACGATTCCATGACCTCCGAACGCTACAACGCCCGCGACGCCGAACCGCGCTGGCAAGCCGCCTGGGACCAACAGGCGATCTTCGTCTCCAAAAACGACGATCCGCGGCCGAAATACTATGTGCTGGAGATGTTCCCCTACCCGTCGGGGCGCATCCATATCGGCCATGTCCGCAATTACACGCTGGGCGACGTACTGGCCCGCTTCATGCGCGCCAAGGGTTTCAACGTGCTGCACCCGATGGGCTGGGACGCTTTCGGCCTGCCGGCCGAGAACGCCGCGATCGAGCGCAAGGTCGCACCGAAGGCCTGGACGTACGCCAACATTGCCGCGATGAAGAAGCAGCTCCGTTCGATCGGGCTGTCGCTGGACTGGAGCCGTGAGATCGCGACCTGCGATCCCTCCTATTACAAACACCAGCAGAAGATGTTTCTGGACTTCCTGCGCGAAGGCCTCGCCGAGCGCGAGAAGCGCAAGGTGAACTGGGACCCCGTCGACATGACCGTGCTCGCCAACGAGCAGGTGATCGACGGGAAGGGCTGGCGTTCGGGTGCCGTTGTCGAGCAACGGGAAATGAACCAGTGGGTCTTCAAGATCACGAAGTACTCGCAGGAGCTGCTGTCTGCACTGGATACGCTGGACCGCTGGCCCGACAAGGTGCGGCTGATGCAGCGCAACTGGATCGGCCGGTCCGAGGGCCTGCTGATCCGCTTCGCGCTCGACGCGGCGACGACGCCGGCCGGCGAGAGCGAGCTGAAGATTTTTACGACACGCCCCGACACGCTGTTCGGCGCGAAGTTCATGGCGATCTCGGCCGATCATCCGCTGGCGCAGGCAGCCGCGGCCAAAAATCCTGAGCTTGCCGAGTTCATCGGCGAGATCAAGCGGATGGGCACGGCGCAGGAGATCATCGACACCGCCGAGAAGCAGGGCTTTGACACCGGCATACGCGCGGTCCATCCGTTCGATCCGAGCTGGAAGCTGCCGGTCTATGTCGCCAACTTCGTGCTGATGGAATACGGCACCGGCGCCATCTTCGGCTGTCCCGCACACGACCAGCGCGACCTCGATTTCGTCAACAAGTACGCTCTCGGCAACACGCCGGTGGTGTGCCCCGAGGGCCAGGATCCGAAATCGTTCGTCATCACCGATACCGCCTATGACGGTGACGGCCGCATGATCAATTCGCGTTTCCTCGACGGCATGACCATCGATCAGGCCAAGGACGAGGTGGCGAAGCGTCTTGAGACCGAGCTGCGCGGCAACGCGCCGGTGGGCGAGCGCCAAGTGAACTTCCGTCTGCGCGACTGGGGCATTTCGCGCCAGCGCTATTGGGGCTGTCCGATCCCCGTCATCCATTGCCCGAAATGCGACGCCGTGCCGGTGCCGGATGCCGATCTGCCCGTCGAACTGCCGGACGATGCGACCTTCGACAAGCCGGGCAACGCGCTCGATCATCATCCGACCTGGAAGCACGTCACCTGTCCGCAATGCGGCGGCAAGGCTAGCCGCGAAACTGACACCATGGACACCTTCGTCGATTCGTCCTGGTACTTTGCGCGTTTCACCGATCCCTGGAACGAGAACGCGCCGACGACGCCAGAGGTCGCCAACCGGATGCTGCCGGTCGACCAGTATATCGGCGGCGTCGAGCACGCGATCCTGCATCTGCTCTACAGCCGCTTCTTCACCCGCGCGATGAAGGCGACCGGGCACATCGCCCTGGACGAGCCGTTCGCGGGCATGTTCACGCAGGGCATGGTAGTGCACGAGACCTACCAGAAGGCCGACGGCACCTACGTCCAGCCGGTCGAGGTGAAGGTCGAGACCGGCGCCAACGGCCGCCGCGCCACGCTGCTAACGTCAGGCGAAGACATCCAGATCGGCCCGATCGAGAAGATGTCGAAGTCGAAGAAGAACACGGTCGATCCCGACGACATCATCGAGACCTATGGCGCCGACGTCGCCCGCTGGTTCATGCTGTCGGACTCCCCGCCCGAGCGCGACGTGATCTGGAGCGACGAGCGCGTCCAGGGCGCCTCGCGCTTCGTGCAGCGGCTGTGGCGGCTGGTGAACGATTCTGTGGAACCCGGCAAGGGCGCGCCGACGGCCCGGCCGGCCAGCTTCGGCCCGGACGCCACCGCCTTGCGCAAGGCTGCCCATGGCGCGCTGGACAAGGTCACCACCGGTATCGAGCGACTGCACTTCAACGTCTGCCTCGCCCATATCCGCGAATTCACCAATGCGTTTGCGGAGATCTTGCAACGTCCCGGCCAGCCGGCTCCAGATTTGGCCTGGGCGATCCGGGAGGCCAGCCAGATCCTGGTCCAGCTGTTCTCCCCGATGATGCCGCATTTGGCCGAGGAGTGTTGGCAGGTTCTGGGCCATAGCGGGCTGGTTTCCGAGGCCAATTGGCCCCAAATCGAACGCGATTTGCTGGTTGAAGACAGTGTGACCCTGGTGGTCCAGGTCAACGGTAAGAAGCGGGGCGAGGTCACAGTTGCAACAGCGGCCGAGAATCCGGAAATCGAGGCTGCCGTTTTGGCCCTCGATGCGGTAAAACTGGCCTTGGATGGCAAACCCGTCCGCAAGGTGATTATCGTCCCCAAGAGGATCGTGAATGTTGTCGGCTAGGATCCGCATCGCAGCCCGCTTGCTGGCGGTTGCCGCACTGGCGGCCATGACGGCCGGCTGCTTCCACCCGATGTATGCCGAGCACACCGACGGCACCCCCGGTCTGCGCGAGAAGCTGATGGGGGTCGATCTGCCCCCGATCGCCAAAGCCAATGCCTCACGCGAGGCCCGGGTCGGCGTCGAGGTCCGCAACGCGCTGGCCTTCAAGCTCTATGGCACCGCCACCGGCATGCCGCCAACCCACCGCCTCGAGATCCGCTTCGCAAGCAGCAAGACGTCGCTGATCGTCGATCCCAACACCGGCCTGCCCAGCAGCGAAAACTACGGCCTCGACGCCCAGTACAATCTGATCGAGGTCGTCAGCGGCAAGTCGGTGATGACAGGCACCACGTTCTCCCGCGTGTCCTACGACATGCCCGGCTCCTATCAGCGTTTCAGCCGCAACCGCGCGGTACGTGATGCCGAGGATCGTGCCGCCAACGAGATCGCCGAGAACATCACGACTCGACTCGCCTCGTTCTTCACCGCGGGCACTTAATTCATCCCGTCACCCCGGTTCGCCCGGAATGACGAGTCACAGGCAACATGGTCGCGCTGCGCGGAAAAGAGATCGACGCCTTTCTCGCCCGCCCCGATGCGGGCCGTCCGATCATCCTGCTCTATGGTCCCGACGCCGGCCTGGTCCGCGAACGCGCGGATGCGCTGATCGCCTCGGCCGTCGACGATCCCAATGATCCCTTCTCGCTGGTCAAGGTCGATGGCGACGAGCTCTCCGCCGAGCCGTCGCGCCTCGTCGACGAGGCCATGACGGTGCCGCTGTTCGGCGGCCGCCGCGCCATCCACGTGCGCGCCGGCTCGCGCAGCTTTGCCAGTGCTATCGACACACTGGCGGAGATGGGCGTCAGGGATTGCCGCATCGTGATCGAGGCCGGCGAGCTGCGTCCGGAATCGCCACTGCGCAAGGCCTGCGAACGCGCCAAGACGGCCGTCGCGATCGCCTGCTATCCCGATACCGAGCGCGATCTCGCCAAGCTGATGGAAGACGAGCTCCGCATCGCCAATTTGCGCATCGCGCAAGATGCCCGCGCGGCGCTGATGTCGTTCCTCGGCGGCGATCGCCAGGCCTCCCGCAACGAGCTGCGCAAGCTCACGCTCTATGCCCATGGCAAGGGCGAGATCACGCTGGATGACGTGATGGCTGTCGTCGCCGATGCGTCGGAACTGAAACTCGATCCGATCGTCGATGGCGCCTTCGCCGGCCGGCCCGAGATCGTCGAGAACGAGTTTGCCAAAGCCATGATCGCCGGCACCTACCCCGGCGTGATCATCTCCGCGGCGCAGCGTCAGGCGGCGTGGCTGCACAAATCGGCGCTCGCAATCGCCGACGGCACGCCCGCATCCGCGGTGCTCGACAGCGGCTATCCGCGCCTGCATTTTTCGCGGAAGCCCGCGGTCGAAACCGCATTGCGCAATTTCAGCGTGGCGCGGCTCGCCGTCATCATCGAGCAGCTCGCGACCGCCGCGCTCGATACCCGCAAGCAATCCACCCTCGCCGCCGCCATCGCCCAGCGCACGCTGATGGCGATCGCCGCAAACGCGAAGCGGCGGAGCTGAGCTTCCCGCACTGTCCCCTCGTCATTGCGAGGAGCCCTTGCGACGAAGCAATCCAGAATCTCTCCGCGGAAAGATTCTGGATGGCTTCGCTGCGCTCGCAATGACGTGTGGATCGGCATGAGGTCCTGGCTTTCGCCAGGACGACACCAAGCGGCTACAGCGCGCCCTTCGCCAGCCGCCGCATCACCTCGTCGAGCTGATCGAGGTTGCGGTAGTTGATCTGGACCGAGCCGCCGGGGTCTCGGTGGCTCACCGTGACCTTGAGCCCGAGCGCGTCGCTGACGCGCTTTTCGAGGTCGACCGTGTCAGGGTCTTTTTCCTTCGCCCCCGAGCGCGCCTTCTGCGGCTTGCGCTCCGGCACGCCCTCTTCATGCGCCAGCGCCTCGGCCTGGCGGACGTTGAGGCCCTCCTCGACGATGCGCTTGGCGGCCGCGAGCGGATCAGGCACGCCGATCAGCGCGCGGGCATGACCTGCGGTCAGCTCGCCGCTCGTGATCAGGGTTTGCACCTCGGCGGGAAGCTTCGTCAGCCGCATCATGTTGGCGATGTGGCTGCGGCTCTTGCCGACGACTTTGGCGATGTCGTCCTGGCTGCGTTTGAACTCGTTGGCGAGCGCGTGATAGCCGAGCGCCTCTTCCATCGGATTGAGGTCTTCGCGCTGCACGTTCTCGACGATCGCGAACTCCAGCGCATCGCTGTCGCTGATGTCGACGGGGACGATCGGCACTTCGTGCAGGCCGGCCATTTGCGAGGCGCGCCAGCGCCGTTCGCCGGCGATGATCTCGAAGCGGTCCTGCGCACCCTTCACCGGGCGCACCACGATCGGCTGGATCACGCCATGCTGCCTGATCGAATCGCTGAGCTCCCTGAGCTCGCTCTCCGAAAAGGTGCGGCGCGGGTTGCGCGGATTGGGCTTGATGAACTCGATCGGCACCTTGCGTTGCGCGCGCGGCCGATCGACATGCTGAGCCTCGCCGCCGACGTCACCGATCAGACTCGCAAGACCCCGGCCCAGTCGCGAACGCGCTTCGTCGGCCATCGCCAGCTCCCTTGGATTCACGATGCAGCACTCCAGAACTGAATTGTCGAAACTCGTAACTCGTAGGATCAACGCCGCTTCAATGCGTCGTGCGAAGCTCGCGCTCGCGCTGGATCACTTCGGTGGCGAGCCGCAAGTAGGCTTCGCTGCCGACGCATTTGAGATCGTAGACCAGCACCGGCTTGCCGTAGGACGGCGCCTCCGAGATGCGCACGTTGCGCGGGATCATGGTCTTGTAGACCTTCTCGCCCATGAACTGCCGGACGTCGGCAACGACCTGGTTCGAGAGATTGTTGCGCGAGTCGAACATGGTCAGCACGATGCCGTGGATCGACAAGTTCGGATTGAGCGTCGAGCGCACCTGCTCCACCGTCTGCAGCAATTGCGACAGACCTTCGAGCGCGAAGAACTCGCACTGCAGCGGCACCAGGATCGCGTCGGAAGCCGCCATCGCGTTCACGGTGATCAAGTTGAGCGAGGGCGGGCAGTCGATCAGCACATAGGTGTAATCGGCGTCGGGCGAAACGTTGTTGTTGAGCGCGCTGATCGCGTCGCGCAGCTTGTACGCACGACCAGACGTGGTGCCGAGCTCAAGCTCGAGGCCGGAGAGATCCATGGTCGAGGGCGCGATATGCAGCCGCGGCACTGCCGTCGACACCACCGCTTCCCGCAGGCTCGCCTCGCCGATCAGAACGTCATAGGTCGAGCAGGAGCGGTTGCGGCGATCGATGCCGAGTCCGGTCGAGGCATTGCCCTGCGGATCGAGATCGACGATCAGGACGCGTTCGCCGATCGCAGCGAGCGCTGTCCCGAGATTGATCGCCGTGGTTGTTTTTCCCACGCCGCCCTTCTGATTCGCCAGCGCCAGGATGCGCGGATGGCCCTGCGGGACGGCGGCGGTCTGTTCTTGCTGCGGTTCGTCAATCACGCTCATCGCAAATTCCCCACTCGGCCCCTGACGCCTCACCCGCGCCGTTCGACGGAAGCCAGCTCGACGATCCAACCGTCGCCTGTACGGCTGTGGTGGAGCTGCGGCTGAATATTCCAATATTTAGTGGCTTCGGTCAATTCAGACTCTACATCTTGACCCTTGAGAAACAACGCTTTTGCGCCCCGGCGCATCAGCGGCTCCGCAAAGCCGATGAGTTGATGTAGCGGAGCCAGCGCACGCGCGGTGACGCAATCGACCGGGCCGGTGATTCTATCCACATTATCCCCGATCTCAGCGAGATGTACGACTCCCGGAGATGTCGTGACGCGCACGGCTTCGCGCAGGAAGGCTGCCTTCTTGGCGATTCGCTCGACCAGATGGACGCTCGCCCCGGCCGTCCCGGCCATGGCGCAGGCCAGGACGATCCCGGGAAAGCCGCCACCGCTGCCGAGGTCGGCCCAACGTTTGGCCGATGGGGCGAGAGCGACGAGCTGAAGCGAGTCGGCGATGTGCCGGGTCCAGAGGTACGGCAATGTCGAGGGCGCGACGAGGTTGGTCTTGGCCTGCCACTCCCGTAGCAGTGCAATGTAGC
The DNA here is from genome assembly GCF_055811315.1 of Bradyrhizobium sp. MI1.4. NCBI lineage: Bacteria > Pseudomonadati > Pseudomonadota > Alphaproteobacteria > Hyphomicrobiales > Nitrobacteraceae > Bradyrhizobium > Bradyrhizobium sp. MI1.4. The sequence goes on from NZ_JBVVPP010000037.1 coordinate 29,520, forward strand.
GATCGAGCCGGGCTTCCGTTTCATGTGAAACAGGCGCGAGGTTGAGCGCCGCAACCTTGTCGGCTGCAATGACGACGTCCCACGATCGATCGTTGGCGCTGGCCTTGTCGATCTTTGGCCGGGCAGGCGCCGGTTCGGAGCGAACACCGGCACCCTCACCCGCCGAGGGTTTTCCTGATGACGATCTGCCGCCGCCGGTCCCGCGCTGTTTCACGTGAAACCTATGCGATTGCTTTGGAAGTCTTCCGCGCTTCGCGGCGGAGATAGGCCGCAAGAATGCCGAGCGCGGCAGGCGTCATGCCGTCGATTCGGCCGGCCTGGCCAACGGTGAACGGCCGCGCGTTCTCCAGCTTGGCCCGCACCTCATTGGAGAGACCGGGGACCTGCTGGTAATCGACGTCCGACAACACCATCCCCTCGTCCCGCCTGAAGGCTTCGACGTCCGCGCTCTGGCGCTCCAGATAGACATCGTACTTCGCGTCGATCTCGAGATGGGTGGCAATGACGGGATCAATGCCGGACAGCTCGGGCCAGATCGCACGGACCTGGCTCCAGCCAATATCGGGATAGGCCATCAGTTCGAAAGCCGAGCGCCGCTGGCCGTCCCGGTTCAGGGTCAGACCCTGCTTAATGGCCTCGTTCGGGGTGACCGTCAGCGACTTCGAGAGCGCTCGTGCCGCATTCAAGGCGTCCATCTTGGCGCGGTGATGCACGGTCCGGGCGCTCCCGACGCATCCCGAGGCGATGCCCTTCTCGGTTAGACGCTGGTCGGCGTTGTCCGCACGCAGTGTCAGCCGGTACTCGGCCCTGGAGGTGAACATCCGATAGGGTTCGCTGATGCCGCGGGTGACGAGGTCGTCGATCATCACGCCGAGATAGCCATCAGCTCGGTCGAACACTGTCAGCGCGGCGCCGCTCGCAGCCAATGCCGCGTTCAGCCCGGCCACGATGCCTTGGCCGGCGGCTTCCTCGTATCCGGTCGTGCCGTTGATCTGGCCAGCCAGGAACAAGCCGCGCAGACGCTTGGTCTGGAGGGTCGGATCGAGCTCACGCGGATCGATGTGGTCGTATTCGATGGCATAGCCCGGCCGGACCATCTTCACCCGCTCCAGGCCGGGAATGGTTGCGAGGATGGCGAGCTGAACCTCCTCCGGCAGCGAGGTCGAGATGCCGTTGGGATAGACAGTGCTGTCGTCGAGCCCTTCCGGCTCCAGGAAGATCTGGTGACCGTCGCGATCGCCGAAGCGAACGATCTTGTCCTCGATCGAGGGGCAATAACGCGGTCCGGAGCTCTTGATCTGGCCGGAGTACATCGGAGAGCGATGAACATTGGCCCGGATCACCTCGTGAGTCGCGGAATTTGTCCGGGTGATCCCGCACTGGATCTGTGGCGTCGTGATCCGCTCGGTCATCACGGAAAACGGCTCCGGAGGCTCGTCCCCCGGCTGCATCTCGACCGCCGACCAGTCGATCGTCGTCCCATCCAGACGCGGCGGGGTCCCTGTCTTGAGCCGTCCGAGGGTGAACCCCGCGCGCTCGAAGGAGGTCGAAAGGCCCATCGCTGGCGCCTCGCCGACCCTGCCGGCGGGCCAAATCTTCTCTCCGAGATGGATCAGACCGCGGAGGAAGGTGCCGGTGGTGACGACGACGGCCCCTGCCCGAAGCTCGCGGCCATCTGCCAGGCGCAGGCCGATCACCCGTCCCTCGACCACGATCAGCTCGTCCGCTTCGCCTTCGACCACGGAAAGACCCTCGGTCTCCCGGATCGCCGCCTGCATCGCGGCCGCATAGAGCTTCCGGTCGGCCTGCGCGCGCGGACCACGGACCGCTGGGCCCTTACGGCGATTGAGAACGCGAAACTGAATACCGCCGGCGTCGCCGACCCGGCCCATCAGACCATCGAGCGCGTCGACCTCGCGAACCAGATGGCCCTTGCCGAGACCGCCAATGGCGGGATTGCAGGACATCGCGCCGACCGTGGAGAAGCGGTGCGTGACCAGAGCGGTCGCCGCGCCCATCCGGGCAGAGGCAGAAGCGGCCTCACAGCCGGCATGGCCGCCGCCAATCACAATGACGTCGAAGCTCTCTCGCTCTGTTCGCATGGACGGACTTCTAGCTCAGAGGCGGGGAAGCCGGAAGCGGAAACTGGAAAGGCGGTTGTTTCACGTGAAACGGTGCAAGCGGAGCCCAGATGTTTTCGCGAAACAACCCCATGCATAGTAGAACCGCCCTTGGAAAAATTATCATTTTCAGCGGTAGAAAACGGAGCTCCCGAAGCATAAAGTGTCTACTGAAGGGCCGTAACGTCCAGATGCGGCCCGGTCTCCGAAGCTCGATGGCAGCGGCATACTCCCATCATCGCGAGCGGAGTGATCCGGGATCTCTCCGCTCACCCGCTCCCTTAGCTGCCACGTTTGCCAGCAAATATGGGTAATGGAGCCACGTTTCACGTGAAACGTCTCGGAACGCGACTGTTTCACGTGAAACGAAGAAGTGGAACAAAGGCTAGTTCTACAATGAAGAACTAGGTCTACTTCCCAACGCAGAACTTCTGAAAAATCGCCCCCAGGACGTCCTCGACATCCACCCGACCCAGCAGCCGGCCCAAGGCATAGGCCGCAGCGCGCAGCTCTTCGGCGGCAAGCTCCTCGCTGTCTTCTACAAGCTCCAGACTCCGCCGCAAGCTGTCCGACGCTCGGCGCAGCAAATCCCGCTGCCGGGCTCGCGTCACCAACGCGCCCTCAGTCGTTCCGAAGAAGTCGGCGGCGAATTTCACCATAGCATGGACCAGCTCGGGAATGCCGTCCCCCCGGCTGGCGGCGATTCCGAACTCACCGTGCAGGCCGACGTCCTCGACCCCGCCGAGATCGATCTTGTTGCGCACGATCCAGACCGAACCGCCGGAGCGGCTGCCTGCGTTGCCGGACTTCCCCAGCAACGGCATTGCGGCCGGATCGACCGCGCGCCCCGCCTCCACCAGCCACAACACGAGGTCGGCGTCTTCGGCTCGGGCTCGCGCCCGGCGAACACCCTCCTGCTCCACCGGATCGTCGGTCTCGCGAATGCCGGCCGTGTCGATCACCGTGACGGGATAGCCATCAAGATCGAGCTGCACCTCGATCACATCGCGTGTCGTGCCGGCATGCGGCGAGACGATCGCGACGTCGCGGCGCGCGAGCTGGTTGATCAGCGTCGACTTGCCGACATTCGGCTCGCCCGCGATCGCAACCACCAGGCCGTCGCGCAAGCGTTCAGCTTGTCCCTGTGCCGCAAGGACTTCTGCGATTTCGTCATGCAGCGCACTGATCGCCTTGACCGCAGGCGCTCTCAACTCGGCGGGCACATCGCCCTCGTCGGAGAAATCGATGCCGGCCTCGATCAAGGCCGAGGCGTCGATGATGCGCTCGCGCCAGTCGCGCGCGCGGTTGCCGAGGAGACCCTGCAACTGCCGCAACGCCTGGCGGCGCTGGCGGTCGGTGTCGGCATGAATGAGATCGTCGAGGCCCTCCGCCTCGGTCAGGTCGAGCTTGCCGTTCTCGAAGGCGCGCCGGGTGAATTCGCCCGGTTCGGCAGCTCGCATATTCGGAATTACGGAAATTGCGGTAAACAGTGCGGCCAGCACCGCGCGGCCGCCATGGACGTGAAATTCGGCGACGTCCTCGCCGGTCGCGCTGCCGGGCCCCGGAAACCACAACACCACCGAATCGTCGATCGGCTGGCCCACGCCGTCATGAAGGAGCCGGCGGCTGGCCTGCCTCGGCGCCGGCAGCTTGCCCGCCAGCGTCGTCAGCACCAGGCTGGCGCCTGGCCCGGAGACACGCACCGCCGCAAGCGCACTTGGCGGACGGCCAGACGACAGTGCAAAGATGGTGTGGTCTCGCGGATACATAGCCTATTTGTCCGGCTGAAAGGGAAAAGGCAAACATCCGTTTCGGCTGACCATCGAGCGATTATGCTGCATGGATTCTCGCAGCAAAACCTATGGTGCGATGCAAAAAACTCCCGAGCGTCTCCTGCAAGACCCACTTCCAACGGAATGAGCGGCATCCCTCGATCCCGCTATTCATAAATTATATCAACATCTTAGACGGCGCCTACTCCAGACGACAAACGCCAGCCATGCTGCAGCTCCGCTGCAACAAAGCCGCACAAAGAAAAAGGGCGCCCGAAGGCGCCCTTTAATCATGTTGCATTGCAATCAGGTGTTCATCGAATCGAAGAACTCGGAATTGCTCTTGGTCGAGCGGAGCTTGTCGAGCAGGAAGTCGATTCCGTCCATCGTCCCCATCGGATTCAGGATGCGGCGGAGCACGTACATCTTCTTCAAGACCACCGGATCGGTGATCAGCTCTTCCTTACGGGTGCCGGAGCGCGAAATGTCGATCGCCGGGAAGGTCCGCTTGTCCGACACCTTGCGATCGAGGATCAGCTCGGAGTTGCCGGTGCCCTTGAACTCTTCGAAGATGACTTCGTCCATACGGCTGCCGGTATCAACCAGCGCAGTCGCGATGATCGTCAGCGAGCCGCCCTCTTCGATGTTGCGGGCGGCGCCGAAGAACCGCTTCGGCCGCTGCAGCGCGTTGGCATCGACACCACCGGTCAGCACCTTGCCCGATGACGGCACCACGGTGTTGTAGGCGCGGCCGAGGCGCGTGATGGAGTCCAGCAGGATCACGACGTCGCGGCCATGCTCGACCAGACGCTTGGCCTTCTCGATCACCATCTCGGCGACCTGGACATGGCGCACCGCCGGCTCGTCGAAGGTCGAGGAGACGACCTCGCCCTTCACCGAGCGCTGCATGTCCGTGACTTCTTCCGGACGTTCGTCGATCAGGAGCACGATCAGATAGCACTCGGGATGATTATGCGCGATCGAGTGCGCGATGTTCTGCATCAGCACGGTCTTGCCCGTGCGCGGCGGCGCGACGATCAGCGCGCGCTGACCCTTGCCGATCGGCGCAACGATGTCGATCACCCTTGCAGACAGGTCTTTCCGCGTGGGGTCGTCGATTTCCATGCGGAAGCGCTGATTCGGAAACAGCGGCGTGAGGTTGTCGAAATTGACCTTGTGCTTGGCCTTTTCCGGGTCCTCGAAATTGAGCGTGTTGACCTTCAGCAGCGCGAAATAGCGCTCGCCCTCCTTCGGGCTGCGGATGTGGCCTTCGATAGTGTCGCCGGTGCGCAGGCCAAAACGGCGGATCTGCGAGGGCGAAACGTAGATGTCATCCGGGCCCGGCAGATAATTCGCATCGGGCGAGCGGAGGAAGCCGAAGCCGTCGGAGAGAACCTCGACGACGCCTTCGCCGACGATGTCGGTCTCGGCGAGCGCAAGCTGCTTGAGGATGGCGAACAGCAGCTCCTGCTTGCGCATGGTGCTGGCATTCTCGACCCCATTCTCTTCCGCGAACGAGACGAGTTCGGCCGGCGTCTTCGACTTGAGGTCCTGGAGTTTGATTTCCCGCATTGGGGTGGTCCTGTGGGGTAACCTGGGAGGGGGGTGCGAGGAGGCTCTGAAATGCGGACGCGAAAAGGTAAGGTCCGCAGGTCTGGCAAGGAGAGCGCCGGTGAGGCTTCAAACCTGATGGGGTGTCCGGCCTCTGGAAAGCTCAGACACGACCACATCCGCCTGCGTTGGGTGGGATATCGCTAATATAGAAAATCGCCTCACACTCCGCAAGCAGAAGCACTGAGCGATTGTTCGCGACCGCTGCCTAGAACGGCTTCACGATCACCATGATGACGATCAGAATCATCAAGGCAGTTGGTACCTCGTTGATAATCCGATAGAATTTCTGGCTCCGGGGGCGCCGGTCCGCCGCGAAATCCTTCAGCCAGCGCGAAAAAAAGCCGTGGACCGCGGACATCGCCAGGACCAGTGCCAGTTTTACGTGCAGCCAGCCGAAAGTGAACCAGTGTCCAGCCCAGGCGAGGTAGAGCCCGGCGAGCCAGGTCACGATCATAGCGGGGTTGATGATCGCCTTGAACAGCCGCCGTTCCATGATCTTGAACGTTTCCGACTGCTGCGAGCCGACTTCAGCCTCGCAATGATAAACGAACAGCCGTGGCAAATAGAGCATGCCCGCCATCCAGGAAATGACGGCGATCACATGCAGCGCCTTGATCCAGAGGTAGACGTCTTCAAACATGTCTGGGGGTCCGGATTCCTGCCCAGCCGAGGGGAACGCTGGGGATAGTAAGAACTCGTTAAGGTCTTGCCTGCACACATATCCGTCCGTAGCGCCCTTCTCCAATAAGAATCTTAGATTCTTAAGGTTTGAGTCTATGTGACGGTGAATTGGACTCACACATTTCCGTCCGCCCGTTCACACGCGCTTGTTCACATCCATCAACATATCCTCTGACAGCTCCGGCCGCTTTCGATAAGTCGGTCAGCTTCAAAGGCTTGCGCGTTTCTGTCGGCAGCTTATCAAGAGGGTTATCGACGCAATCCCGTTTCCCTTTCGGGAGGGCGTCGAAGTTGTTCTCAGGGGCAGCGGTGTGAAGAAAATCGGCCGTTGTCCCGCCCCCGGTGTCGCACATCCCTTTCCGGGAGGTTAAGCTCCACAGAAATCCACAAACCACACCGACTCCATACAAAGGGCTTTTGTGCCGACTTCGAACAATTATTTCCATCTGCACCTCGTCTCCGACTCCACCGGTGAGACGCTGATCACGGTCGCGCGCGCCGTTGCCGCCCAGTACGCCAACGTGACCCCGGTCGAGCACGTCTATCCGCTGGTGCGCAGCCAGAAACAGCTCGATCGCGTGCTCGACGAGATCGAGGAAGCGCCGGGAATCGTGCTGTTCACGCTGCTCGAGAAGGATCTGGTTTCGAGGCTCGAGGATAAGTGCAAGGGGATCAATGTTCCGAGCCTGTCGATCATCGGGCCGGTGATGCAGTTGTTCGAGGCCTATCTCGGAGCTGCCACGACCGGCCGGGTCGGCGCCCAGCACGTGCTCAATGCCGAATACTTCAAGCGTATCGACGCGTTGAACTACACGATGATCCACGATGACGGCCAGCATGTCGAAGGGCTCGACGACGCGGACGTGGTGCTCGTCGGCGTTTCCCGCACCTCCAAGACCCCGACGTCGATCTACCTTGCCAACCGAGGCATCCGCACTGCCAACGTGCCGCTGGTTCCAGGCATTCCGGTGCCCTCGCAACTGGAGACGTTGACGCGACCGCTGGTGGTGAGCTTGCATGCGACGCCGGAACGATTGATCCAGGTGCGCACGAACCGCCTGCTCTCCATGGGGGCCGATTCCAGCAGCGACACTTATACCGACAAGCAGTCGGTCGCCGAGGAGGTCGCATTTGCCCGCAAGCTGAGCGCCAAGCACGATTGGCCGCTGCTCGACGTCACGCGGCGCTCGATCGAGGAAACCGCCGCGGCGATCATGAAACTCTACAGCGATCGTCAGCGTAACCGGCCTTCTGAATAGCTTTGGGATAGTTTCGCGATGGGTCTGTGGCTCGGCAAATTTTCGTTGATCCTGGCCTCGCAGAGCAGCGCGAGAAAGATGCTCCTGGCCAATGCCGGGCTCGAGTTCAAGGCGATCACGGCTGATATCGACGAGCGCGGCATCCAGGCCGCCTCCGGGCTTTCTGGTCCGCGCGAGATTGCCCTGCTGCTGGCGCGCGAAAAAGCCAAGGCAGTCTCGGCCCATCACGCTGGAAGCACCGTCATTGGTGCGGATCAAACGCTGGCGCTTGGCGATCGCCTCTTCAACAAGCCTGCGGGCCGCGCCCAGGCGCTGGCGCAGCTGCGCGATCTCTCCGGCCATAGCCATGAGCTGAATTCCGCCGTGGCGATCGCACGCGATGGCGAGATCATCTTCGAGGACGTCTCGGTTGCCCGCCTCACGATGCGGCAGATGACCGAGGCCGAGCTTTCGGCCTATCTCGACATCGCCGGCGGCGCCGTCAGCACCAGCGTCGGCGGCTATCAGCTCGAAAGCCTGGGGATCCATTTGTTCGAGCGTATCGAGGGCGACCACTTCACCATTCTCGGCTTGCCGCTGCTGCCGCTGCTTGCGTTCCTGCGGCGCGAGCGGCTAGTTGCGGTGTGACTGGCAGATATGGTTGGGCGCTGATGCGGATCCTGGGACTGACCGGCTCGATCGGGATGGGCAAATCGACCACCGCGAAATTGTTCGCGGAGGCTGGCGTGCCTGTCTACGATGCCGATGCGGCCGTCCATCAGCTCTATGAGGGCGAGGCCGCACCCGCGATCGAGGCCGCCTTCCCCGGCACTACCGCGAACGGCAAGGTTGATCGGCCAAAACTCTCGGCGCGTGTGGTGCACGATCCTGCGGCCATCAAGCAGCTCGAGCAGATCGTCCATCCGATGCTCGGCGCTTCCCGGAAAAAGTTCTTCGCCGACGCCGAAGCCGCCAACGCGCCGGTCGTGGTGCTGGACATACCGCTGCTGTTCGAGACGGGTGGCGAGACGCGGGTCGATGCCGTAGTCGTCGTCACCACGTCTCCGGAACTGCAGCGCGAGCGGGTGCTGGCGCGCGGCACGATGGACGAGGCCAAGCTCGACGCCATCATCGCCAAGCAGACACCCGATGCGGAAAAGCGCAGGCGTGCCGATTTCGTGGTGGATACATCCCACGGACTCGAACCGGTGCGCGCCCAAATCGCGCACATCCTCGCCGACGTCGTTAAGATGCCGCAGCGGCGCGCCTGATTCGCCGCCTGACACGGCTTCCCAGATCATGCGCGAAATCGTTCTCGACACAGAAACCACCGGCCTTGACCCGTTGCGGGGAGATCGCCTGGTCGAAATCGGCTGCGTCGAGATGCTCAATCGCATGCCGACGGGGCAGAGTTTCCACGTCTACATCAATCCCGAAAGGGACATGCCGGCAGAAGCCTTTGCGGTGCACGGGCTGTCGGCCGAATTCCTGGCGACGAAGCAGCTGTTTCACGAGGTCGTCGACGATTTTCTGGAGTTCATCGGCGACGCGCCGCTGGTGATCCACAATGCCTCGTTCGACATCAGCTTCATCAATGCCGAGCTCGACCGGATCAAGCGCCCGGCGATCCCGCGCGAGCGGCTGGTCGATACGCTGCTGCTGGCTCGGCGCAAGCATCCCGGCGTGTCGAACCGGCTCGACGATCTCTGCTCACGCTATGCGATCGACAATTCACGCCGCACCAAGCACGGCGCATTGCTCGACGCCGAGCTGCTTGCGGAAGTCTATGTGGATCTGGTCGGGGCGCGGCAGTCGCAGCTGCTGCTTGCTTCGGAATCCGAAGAGACTCGCGCCAATGGGGCTGCCGATGCGCCTCGGCGGCAACGGCCGGCGCCGCTCACCCCGCGCATTTCGGACGCCGAGCGCGAGGCCCACCGGGCCTTCATCACAACGCTCGGCGACAAGGCGATCTGGAACGAGTTCTTGCCCGCTCCAGCCGCCCCTTTGGCTGGTTAAGCCTGGCCGCTCGGCTGAGCGGCCATTTGCCGCTCCATGTTCTGGCGATAGAGGCCGACGAAGTCGACCGGATCCAGCATCAAAGGCGGGAACCCGCCGTCGCGCACGGCAGTGGCGATGATCTCACGGGCAAACGGGAACAGCAGGCGCGGGCATTCGATCATGACCAGCGGATGCAAATTGTCCTTCGGCACGTTGGAGATGCGGAAGACGCCGGCATAAGCGAGCTCGAACGAGAACATGATCTTGCCGGCGGTCTCGGCCTTGCCCTCGACCGACAGCGTCACCTCGAACTCCTGTTCGCTGAGATTGTTGGCGCTGACATTGATCTGGATGTTGATCTGGGGCGGCTGGCTCTGCTGCTGGAGCGAGCTGGGCGCATTCGGATTTTCGAACGAGAGGTCCTTGGTATATTGCGCCAGGACGTTGAGCTGGGGAGCCTGGGCCGCCTCGGGAGGGGTGCCGTTACCGTTGGTCATAAGAGTGTCTCCTTACCCGATTGGGCTGAATTTCGCGGCGGTTGGCTAACATAGGGCTACCTCGTTCCACAAGGACGAACGGTCCCGGATGGGGAATTCCGGCCACGCCCACAACTGTGGCGTTCACCCCGGCGATCCAGCGCAACTGCGCCTTAAACGATTGAAGATGCGCGATTTCCGGGCAGGATCGGGTTTCCCCTTAAGCATAAAACGCGCTACACTCGGTGTGCCAAAAGGCGCCATTGGCCGGGCAAGATTTCGTGCCTACATCCCACGGACCTGACGCGCGGACCCAAAATGGTGATGTAGACTTGCCGTTCCGGTATGGAACGGTCTACTGGCCGGATCGATTTTCCCGGCACGATCCTTTCGAGACGGCCCCTTCTACAGACGACCAGAAAGCGAATACGACGTGGACATCTACACCATCATCTTCCTGGCGCTGGCGGTCTTCATCTTTCTGAGGCTGCGCAGCGTGCTGGGGCAGCGCACGGGCAACGAGCGGCCGCCGTTCGACCGCAACGCGCTCCAGGGCGCCCAGGACAAGAACGTCGTCACCATGCCGGGCAAGGTCATCGACCAGGCTCCCTTGGCGCCGGCGGCCGAGCCGACCCCGCCCTCCGACCGTTGGAAGGGCCTGACCGAGCCGGGCACCGTGCTCGCCCAGGGTCTCGACGCCATCGTCGAAAAGGATTCCACCTTCGATCCGCGGCATTTCATCTCCGGCGCCCGCGGCGCCTATGAGATGATCGTGCTGGCCTTTGCCAATGGCGACCGCCGCGCGCTGCGCGACCTGCTGTCGTCGGAGGTCTATGAAAGCTTCGATGCCGCGATCAAGGAGCGCGAGAAGAACGAGCAGAAGACCGAGACGCGTTTTGTCTCGATCGACAAGGCCGAGCTCGTCGGCGCCGAACTGCGCGACCGCACCGCCCAGCTCACGATCCGCTTCGTCTCGCAGATGATCTCGGCCACCCGGGACAAGGCCGGCAACATCGTCGACGGAAGCGCCGACACGGTCGCCGACATCACCGACATCTGGACTTTCGCCCGCGACATCACTTCTCGCGATCCGAACTGGAAGCTGGTTGGCACCGGAAGCGCGAATTAAGGTTTTCCTGAAGACCAGCGCGACGGCGCTTTGCGCAGGTGCCGTCGCGCTGTCGTCGTTTTCACTCGGCGCTGAGGCGGCGCGGCGCCACTATCGCAGCCATCACCATCATCTCCCGGAATTGCCTGCCGCGCCGCCGCGCGCCTTGCCATATCCGCAGCTTCCCCTGCCGCTTGAAATTCCCGGCGCCCAATATCTGCCGCTGGCCTGGGCCGACGTGAAGGGCTGGGGCGACGACAATCATCTTGCCGCCTACAAGACCTTTCGCGCGAGCTGCCGTCCGATCAACGCGCAGACCGGCGCTCCCGAACCGAAGGCTTTGGGCGCCTCGCTGGGCGAACCCTGCCGGGTCGCCAAATCGCTCGAGCTTACCGACGACGCTCGGGCCAAAACCTTCTTCGAGGAGAATTTTGCGCCGCTGCGGATCTCGCGCCTCGGCGAGCCCGATGGTTTCGTCACCGGCTATTACGAACCGGTGCTGGAGGGATCGCGCACGCAGACCGACGTCTACAACGTCCCGGTCTATCGCCGCCCCTCGAATCTCTTTGTGCGCGGTTACAAGCAGGATTCGGTCAGCCTGCCCAACAAGGGCCCGGTCTATCGCAAGATCGGCCGCCGCAAGCTCGTGCCTTATTACGACCGCGCCGAGATCGAGGACGGCAAGATCGCCGGCCGCGGACTCGAGATTGCCTGGCTGAAGGACCCGACCGATCTGCTGTTCGCCCAGATCCAGGGTTCGGCGCGGATCAAGTTCGACGACGGCGGCACGGTCCGGCTCAACTACGACGCCTATAACGGCTATCCCTATACGGCGGTCGGTCGCATCCTGATCGAGCGCGGCATCATTCCAAAGGAAGAGATGTCGATGCAGAAGATCAGGGAGTGGATGGCGCAGACCCCTGACGGTGCCAAGGAGCTGCGCCGCCAGAACCGCTCCTACATCTTCTTTCGCGAGGTCAATCTATCCGACAAGGAGGAGGCGGTCGGCGCGCAAGGCATTCCGTTGACGGCCGGCCGCTCGATCGCGGTCGACAAATCGCTCCACGTCTACGGCACCCCGTTTTTCATCGAAGGCGAGCTGCCGATCGATTCCGAACGCGCGAAGACGCCGTTCCATCGCTTGATGATCGCGCAGGACACGGGCTCGGCCATCATCGGTCCGGCGCGCGCCGATCTCTATTTCGGCGCGGGTCAGGATGCCGGCCGGGTCTCCGGACGGCTGCGCCATGCCATGCATTTCGTGATGCTGGTGCCGAAGAGCCTCGATCCCACAACGCGCGGCGCGCGGCTCCCGGTGCCGGACCCGCGGCCCTCGGAGAAGATCGCAAAGCTGTTTCCGCAAACGGAGCCTGCGAAGGACAAGCCGCCTGCCGAGCTGCAAAGCAAGAGCGAGACGGTCGCTGTCGCCGGTCCAGTCCCGCTGCCGGTGCCGCGTCCCGTGATCGAGCCAGTTCAGGAGCCGCGGCGGCCGGTGAAAAATCGCTCCCATCGGCAACAATGAAGCGATCGTCCCGTCCGCCCGTGCTGGAGCCTCGTCCCTCGCCGCGCCGTCGCGTGCTGAGTGAGGAAGAGCGCGCGCTGTGGGATACGGTCGCAAAGCAGGTCAAGCCGCTGAGAAAGCATCGTGCGGCGAAGGCGCAAGCTGCACCACGCACCGAGTCTTCGCCTGCAGCGCCCGCCCCCCGGATTGCGCCGTCGCCACGTCCGATTGCCGCTGCCCCGGCACCGCGCGCAGCGAAGCCGGCGGTGCCGCCGCTGGCGCCGCTCGGCAAGCGCGAGCGCACAAAGCTGTCGCGCGGGCGCAGCGAGATCGAGGCGCGGCTCGATCTGCACGGCATGACCCAGATGCGTGCCCACCGCGCGCTGAGCGGCTTCCTGCACCGCGCCCATCATGACGGCCTGACCTTCGTGCTGGTCATCACCGGCAAGGGCCGAAGCGGCGGCGAAAGCGGCGTGCTGCGCCGTCAGGTGCCGGAATGGCTGAGCCTGCCGGAATTCCGGGCCTTCGTCGTCGGATTCGAAGAGGCCGGTATCGGCCATGGCGGCGAGGGCGCGCTCTACGTGCGGATCAGGCGGGCGAGATATTAGAACGGCCGCACGATTCCGACGCGCGGGATCAATGTGACAATCAGGCCGAAGATATTTGTCGTCTGATCTTCCGCCGAAATCAGCGGCGTCTCGCGTGCGGCGGGCAGCATCTTCACCGCGTGCAGGATCAGGAACATGCAGACTGCCCAGTTCGAGATCCAGCGCGAATAGTCGAATACCATCGCGAACATCACGACACAGGCGAGGCTGACGCCGATCAGCGCCGCAATGACGAGGCGGCGATGCGTGTCGCTTGCGAGCGCGCCGATCAAATTCGCAAAATAGCGCCACAGCGGTGTGTGCAGCCAGATCAGCAGCGCGAACACGGGCACGCCGAGGATGTTGTGCGGCAGGCGGCCCCAGGTGTCGGAAATCTCCTTCGCCAACGGCTGATACCAGATGTAGGCAAACTGCAGCAGGTCGGTCCGCGACGGATCGGCCATCCGGCTCTTCAGATAGGCGACGAAATCCGCCTCCGGGACCGGCATCGTTCCCCAAAACTGCGCGGCGAAGAACAGCGCGGAGACGGCCAGCAGGGCCATGATGCCGAACGCGACATTGGTGCGATCGCAGCCATGCGCTAGATAGTGCCTGATCACGACGATGGTGATGATGGTCGGCACATACATCAAGAGATGGATGTGGTGGATCAGGACGAGAACGATCGAGAACAGCGCAGCCAGCGCCACGAATAGCAGCGAGCCGGCCGGCACCAGCAGCAGGACGATCGCCAGCGCGCAGCCATAGATGTCGAAATGGCCGAGCGTGTGCATGAAGTTCTTGAGGAAGAACGGCGAGCCCGCGATGAAGACGAACGTCGGCAATGTCTTCGCGGTGAAGCCGAACGTTGTCTGGAAGAGTCTTGCGTACAGCCCGAGCGTCACCAGCCATGTCGCGCCGCCGAGCGCGAACACCAGCCATAGCGGCACCTTGTCGGTGAACAGCGCGACGATCGTCCCGATCAGCGCGCGCTTGATGAAGCCAAAATGGTAATCGACGAGGAGGTGGATGTAGGGGACGTAAGGCGGCAGCTGGATCTTGTGAACCAAGACGCCAACGATGATTGCCGCGTTGATCGCGAGCAGCAGGCGCCAGGGGTTTTGCAGGAAGCGTGCGGTCACGCCGCATCCATAGCGCGACCGTCCGGAATTACAAAATGAACCGGCTCAAATCCGCGTTCTTGGCGAGGTCCCCGACGTGCTTCTGCACGAAATCGGCGTCGACCCTGATGGTCTCGCCGCTGCGATCTGGGGCGGTGAAGGAGATCTCGTCCAGCACCCGCTCCATCACGGTCTGCAGCCGCCGCGCGCCGATGTTCTCGACGGTGGAATTCACGGCCACCGCGACGTCCGCAAGCGCGTCGATGGCGTTGTCGGTGATGTCGAGCGTGACGCCTTCGGTCTGCATCAAAGCGACATATTGCTTGATCAACGAGGCCTCGGGCTCGGTCAGGATGCGGCGCATGTCGTCGCGGGTCAGCGCCTGCAGCTCGACGCGGATCGGCAGGCGGCCCTGCAGTTCCGGCAACAAATCGGACGGTTTGGCGACGTGGAAGGCGCCTGAGGCAATGAACAGGATGTGGTCGGTCTTCACCGCGCCGTGCTTGGTCGAGACGGTGGTGCCCTCGATCAGCGGCAGCAGGTCGCGCTGCACGCCCTCGCGCGAGACGTCGCCGCCGGCGCGGCCTTCGCGGGCGCAGATCTTGTCGATCTCGTCCAGGAATACGATGCCGTTGTTCTCGACCGCGCTGATCGCCTCCATCGTCAACTGATCGCTGTCGAGCAGCTTGTCGGATTCCTCGTTGATGAGGATCTCGTGCGAGCTCTCCACCGTCAGCCGCCGCGTCTTGCTGCGGCCGCCGAGCTTGCCGAAGATATCGCCGATCGACACCGCGCCCATCTGCGCGCCAGGCATGCCCGGGATCTCGAACATCGGAAAGCCGCTGCCGCCGCCTTGCGTCTCGATCTCGATTTCCTTGTCGTTGAGCTCGCCCGCGCGCAGCTTCTTGCGGAAGGAGTCCCGCGTCGCGGCGCTGGAATTGGCGCCGACCAGGGCATCAAGTACGCGCTCCTCAGCGGCGAGCTGCGCACGTGCCTGCACGTCTTTGCGCTTGCGCTCGCGGACCTGGGAAATCGCGACCTCGACGAGATCGCGCACGATCTGCTCGACGTCGCGGCCGACATAGCCGACCTCGGTGAATTTCGTCGCCTCGACCTTCAGGAACGGCGCGTTGGCAAGCTTGGCGAGCCGCCGCGCGATCTCGGTCTTGCCGACCCCGGTCGGGCCGATCATCAGGATGTTCTTCGGCAGCACCTCTTCGCGCAAGGAGCCTTCGAGCTGCTGCCGCCGCCAGCGGTTGCGCAGCGCGATCGAGACGGCGCGCTTGGCATCGGCCTGGCCGACGATGAAACGGTCGAGTTCGGAAACGATTTCGCGGGGGGAGAAGTCTGTCATGGGACCTTAGCTAGGATCAGATGCGGGGCGGGACAAGCCGCTTTTTTTGGCCGTCAGATGATCGGCGGACCCGATTGCCATAGTTTCACGGCCTCGATCGGATGGATCAGCATCAGGATATTGAGCGTCAGATTGTCGCGAATATGCAGCGCCAGCATGATTTCGAAGGCGAGCCCAAGCAGGATGGTCACTGATACAGGCAGCAGGCGCGCTACGAGGAAGCCCAGCATCATGGACAAATTGTCAGAGATCGAATTGACGATGCTGTCGCCGAAATAATCCAGCGAGATCGTGCCGGCGCGGTAGCGTTCGATGATGAAGGGCGAGTTCTCGACGATCTCCCAGGCACCTTCGATCAGAATGGCGATGATCAGGCGGGCGGGCCAGGACAGAGACACGAACGGCAGCCGCGCGAACAGCAGCCAGGTCAGCCCGTAAAGCAGGAAGCCGTGCAGGATGTGCGAGAAGGTGTACCAGTCGGCGATGTGCTGCGAATTCTCCGAGCTGTTCACCACGCCATGCCACAGCTTGACATAGCCGCAGGTGCAGATCGGCACCCGGCCCATCGCAAGCAGGATCGAGGCCTGCATCGCCAGCAGCAGCAGCGCGATGCCGACCCAGGCGAGCGGCGGAAACGCGGCCCTGCTCTCATGCGTGGTTGCCAGCGTCATGGCTCGCGCACCATCAGGAGTGCGGGCCCGTCGGGCGTCTCGACCATGCGTTCCCGGACAAAGCCGGCCTTCTCATAGGCGCGCACGGCGCGCGCGTTGAGCGGATCAGGATCAGTGACGATGCGCGGCAGGCCCTGCCGCAACTGCGCGTCGGCGAATTGCCGGATGAATGCCGAACCGTGCCCGCGCGCGATCATGTCGCTTTCGCCGATGAACTGATCGATGCCACGGGTGGCCTCCGGTTGCGGCCCAAGACCCGTATTCCAGGCGGTCAGGCGGTAGCATTGAAGATAGCCGAACGGCTTACCGTCGGCCAACACGATGAACTGGTCCATTGCCGGCTCGCCGAGATCGCCGCTCACGAGCGCGAACTGCTCGTCCGGATCGCCCCACCATTCCCGCACATGCGCTTCGCCCAGCCATCGCCGAATCAGCGGCAGAACGGCCGCGGTCATCGGGCGGAAGGTGTAGGCGAGGGCCATGGCCTACCCGGCCGACAGCGCTTCGATGGTCACATTGCGGTTGGTGTAGACGCAGATATCGGCGGCGATGTCGAGGGAGCGGCGGACGATGGTCTCGGCGTCCTTGTCGGTGTCGAGTAGGGCACGGGCGGCCGCCAGCGCGTAATTCCCGCCGGAGCCGATCGCCATGACGCCGGCTTCGGGCTCCAGCACGTCGCCGGTGCCTGTCAGCACCAGGGAGACGTCCTTGTCGGCGACGATCATCATGGCCTCCAGCCGCCGCAAATAACGGTCGGTGCGCCAGTCCTTGGCGAGCTCGACGGCGGCCCGGGTCAATTGCCCCGGATATTGCTCGAGTTTGGCTTCCAAACGCTCGAACAGCGTGAAGGCGTCGGCGGTGGCGCCGGCAAAGCCGCCGATGACGTCGCCCTTGCCGAGTTTCCGGACCTTCCTGGCGTTGTGCTTGATCACGGTCTGGCCGATCGAGACCTGGCCGTCGCCGCCGACCACCACCTTGCCGCCCTTGCGGACCGTCAAAATCGTGGTGCCGTGCCAGCCCGGCGAGCTGTTTGGGGAGTCCTGCATGAATGATCCTCGTTGACCGGGCTGATTTAGGCGGTCGGGAGCGGGGGCACAACGGGCCGCTCCGGGCCCAATTCGCTCACCATAGGCAGAAGTAGAGGCCCGGCCAGCCGTTGCCGCAGTAGCGAAGGCGTCATTTGGCTGTTAAAAGACCGGCGTTTTCGGCCCGAACTAGGATGGAAGCGTGTTTTGATGCGCACCGCGACGATCAAGCGCAAGACCAAGGAAACCGACATCGAGGTCACCGTGAACCTCGATGGCTCCGGCGTGTCCAATATCGCGACCGGCATCGGCTTTTTCGACCATATGCTCGATCTCCTCGCCCGCCATTCCCGCATTGACCTCACGGTCAAGGCGGTCGGCGATTTGCACATCGATCATCACCATACCACCGAAGACACCGGCATCGCGCTCGGCCAGGCCGTCAAGCAGGCGCTCGGCAACATGGCGGGCATCACCCGCTATGCCGGCGTGCACATGCCCATGGACGAGACGCTGTCACGCGTGGTCATCGACATCTCGGGCCGCCCGGTCCTGGTGTTCAAGGTCGACTTTCCCCGCGACAAGATCGGCGAGTTCGACACCGAGCTGGTGCGCGAGTGGTTCCAGGCCTTCGCCATGAACGCCGGCGTGACTCTTCACGTCGAGACCCTATATGGCGATAACAGCCACCATATCGCCGAGTCCTGCTTCAAGGGTCTGGCACGGGCGCTGCGCACCGCCGTCGCGATCGATCCGAAGGCGGTGGGCGAAATCCCGTCCACCAAGGGCTCGCTCGGCGGCTGACATCTTTCGGCCCGCGGCCCGCGCCGTTTGCGGTATCACTGAATTCCTAGGGAACGGGGCATCGCCATGTCCGTCTACACAGTTCATGCTCCCTCCCCCGCAGGATCCGATCTGCGCGCGACCGACAAGTTCGTCTTCGTGCGCGACGGCTTCCATTTCTGGGCGATGATCTTCGGACCGCTCTGGCTGCTGTGGAATCGGCTGTGGCTGGCGCTGATCGGCTGGGTGATCTTCGTTGCCGCCTTCAACGTCGGGCTGTCCAGCCTCGGTGTCGGCCGTTCGTCGATCTTTTTCGCCGACATCATCGTCGCGCTGCTGATGGGATTCGAGGCCTCCAGCCTGCGCCGCTGGACGCTCTCGCGCGGTAAATGGCGACAGCTCGACGTGGTGATTTCCGACGACGAGGACACCGCCGAGCGCCGCTTCTTCGAGCGCTGGAGCCAGAAGCAGCGCGGCATCGTCAACGATCAATGGGCCGTCGATCGCGGCGGCCCGCCGCCGACCCGCAACGTGCCGGGTCAGCAATTCTCCAACCCGCCGCCAATGCCGGCGGGTGGCATCATTGGTTTGTTTCCAGAACCGGGAGGGTCAAGATGAGCGTCGCGATCATCGATTACGGTTCAGGCAATCTGCATTCGGCTGCCAAGGCGTTCGAGCGCGCCGCGCGCGGCATGGACAACCCGCAAAAGGTGTTCGTCACCAGCGATCCGGACCAGGCCTACGGCGCCGACCGTCTGGTACTGCCGGGCGTCGGTGCTTTCGCTGATTGCCGGCGCGGGCTCGACGCCGTCAACGGCATGGTCGAGGCGATCACCGAAGCGGTGCGCGTCAAGGCGCGGCCGATGTTCGGCATCTGCGTCGGCATGCAGCTGTTCGCCACTCGCGGCAAGGAGCATGTGACCACGCAAGGGCTGAACTGGATCGGCGGCGACGTCGAGAAGATCACGCCGAACGACGAGAGGCTGAAGATCCCGCACATGGGGTGGAATACGCTCGATGTGCTGCGCGAGCATCCGGTGCTGGACAGGCTGCCGCTCGGCCCCAAGGGCCAGCACGCTTATTTCGTGCACTCCTACCACCTCAACGCCACCAACGAGGCGGACGTGCTCGCGCGTGCCGATTACGGCGGGCCTGTCACCGCGATCGTCGGCAAGGACACGGCGATCGGGACGCAGTTTCACCCCGAGAAGAGCCAGCGCTTCGGCCTCGCCCTGATCTCGAATTTTTTGCGATGGAAACCGTGATTCTCTTTCCCGCGATCGACCTCAAGAACGGCCAATGCGTGCGCCTCGAGCAGGGCGACATGGCGCGCGCGACCGTGTTCAACCTCAATCCCGCTGCGCAGGCGGCGAGCTTCGTCGCGCAAGGCTTTGAGTATCTCCACGTCGTCGACCTCGACGGCGCGTTTGCCGGGAAGCCTGTGAACGCGCAGGCCGTCAAAGCGATGCTGAAGACGATCACGATTCCGGTGCAGCTCGGTGGCGGCATTCGCGATCTCGCGACTGTCGAAGCCTGGCTCGAAAAGGGCATCACCCGCGTCATCATCGGCACCGCCGCGGTGCGCGACCCCGAATTGGTGAAGGCTGCCGCCAGGAAATTCCCCGGCCGCGTCGCGGTCGGGCTCGATGCACGTGACGGCAAGGTCGCGGTCGAAGGCTGGGCCGAGACCTCGCAGGTGACGGTGCTGGAGATCGCACGGCGTTTCGAGGATGCCGGCGTTGCCGCCATCATCTTCACCGACATCGCGCGCGACGGCCTGCTCAAAGGCTTGAATCTCGATGCGACCATTGCGCTGGCGGATGCGATCTCGATTCCCGTGATCGCCTCCGGCGGCCTCGCCTCGATCGAGGACGTCAAGGCGATGCTGACGCCGCGCGCGAAAAAGCTCGCCGGCGCGATCGCCGGCCGCGCGCTCTATGACGGCCGACTCGATCCCGCTTCCGCCCTCGCCCTGATCCGCAACGCAGGCGCTGCCTAGGAGACCTCCGATGTTCAAGGTGCGCGTGATCCCCTGCCTCGACGTCAAGGACGGCCGGGTCGTCAAGGGCGTCAACTTCGTCGATTTGCGCGATGCCGGTGACCCCGTCGAAGCGGCGATCGCCTATGACGCCGCCGGCGCCGACGAGCTCACCTTCCTCGACATCACCGCGACCCATGAGAATCGCGGCATCATGCTGGACGTGGTCCGGCGCACTGCGGAAGCCTGCTTCATGCCCCTCACCGTCGGCGGCGGCGTGCGCGAGGTGAACGACATCAAGACCCTGCTGCGCGCGGGCGCCGACAAGGTCTCGATCAACAGCGCCGCGGTGTCACGGCGTGAGTTCGTCAAGGAAGCCGCCGAGAAATTCGGCGGGCAATGCGTGGTGGTCGCGATCGACGCCAAGCGGGTCAAGCGCGCCGGTGGCGGAGAGCGCTGGGAGATCTTCACCCATGGCGGCCGCAATTCGACCGGCATCGACGCCATCGAATATGCCCAGGAAGTGGTCTCGCTCGGTGCCGGTGAAATCCTGCTCACCTCGATGGACCGCGACGGCACGCGGCAGGGTTTTGACATCCCGCTGACCCGGGCGATCGCCGACAGCATTCCCGTTCCTGTGATCGCCTCGGGCGGCGTCGGCAATCTCGACCACCTCGTCGACGGTATTCGCGACGGCCACGCCACCGCCGTGCTGGCCGCCTCGATCTTCCATTTCGGGGAATTCACCATCCGCGAAGCCAAGGAGCACATGTCCCGGCGCGGGCTGCCCATGCGCCTCGATGCCTGAGGACTCCCGTTCCTAAAAATGCTAAATCATCGGCGGGAACCGGCTTATCCCGTCAGATAACCGGCCAATCATCGGCCAAGGCGCGTTTTCCGAGTATTTGTATGCCGCGTTTCACGATCCACGATCTGGCCGAGACCATCGACGCCCGCGCGGCAGCGGGTGGCGAGGCGTCCTATACCCGCAAGCTCCTCGACAAGGGCGCCGAACATTGCGCCAAGAAGTTCGGTGAGGAGGCAGTCGAAACCGTAATCGCAGCAGTCGAAAACGATCGCGCGCATCTGATCGCCGAGGGCGCCGACCTGCTCTATCATTTCCTTGTGCTGCTCAAGGCCCGCGGCGTAAAGCTGGAAGAGGTCGAGGCCGCATTGGACAAGCGGACCAATATGTCAGGGTTGGAAGAAAAGGCGTCGCGTAAGGGCGGCAGCTAGCCGAGGTGGAGAGTCGCGTCATGGATATCCGCGCACCCGAGCAGCAGTATAATCCGTACCGCGTCTATACGCGCGAGGAGTGGTCGCGACTGCGCGACGACACGCCGATGACGCTGGAGCCGGGTGAGTTCGACCGGCTACGCTCGCTGCACGACCGCCTCGATTTGCAGGAGGTCGAAGACATCTACCTGCCGCTGTCGCGCCTGCTGTCGATCTACGTCGATGCGATGCAACGGCTTTATTACGCGGAGCGCCAGTTCCTCAACATCCGCGACCGCAAGATGCCCTACATCATCGGCGTCGCCGGTTCGGTCGCGGTTGGAAAATCCACCACGGCCCGCGTGCTTCAGGCGCTGCTGGCGCGCTGGTCGCCGCGTCCCAAGGTCGAGCTGATCACCACCGACGGATTTCTGTATCCCAACGCCGTGCTGGAGCGGCAGGGCATCATGCAGAAGAAGGGCTTTCCGGAGAGCTACGACCTGCCGCTGCTGCTCAGCTTCCTCTCCGACATCAAGGCCGGCCGCCGCCATGTGCGCGCGCCGGTCTATTCGCATTTGACCTACGACATCGTGCCGAACCAGTGGGCCGAGATCGACCAGCCCGACATCCTGATCGTCGAGGGCGTCAACGTGCTGCAGACCGGCAAGCTGCCGCGTGACGGCAAGGCCGTGCCCGTGGTGTCCGACTTCTTCGATTTCTCGGTCTATATCGACGCGGACGAGGCGGCGCTGCGGCAGTGGTACATCAGGCGCTTCCTGTCGCTGCGCGACACCGCGTTCACCAATCCAAAATCCTACTTCAATCGCTACGCGCTGTTGTCGGACGAGGAAGCCACCGCCACCGCGATCGCGATCTGGGAACGCACCAACCTCGCAAATCTCGAGGACAACATTCTGCCAACCCGTCCCCGCGCGACCCTGATCCTGAAGAAGGGCGCCGATCACACGGTGGCGAGCGTGGCGCTCAGGCGGCTGTAGCAGCCTTGATGGACGGCGCCCTTTGTCAAATTTCGGGCTGAGTATCTTTTGTTGCAGACCGGCGAGGGGTATTTGGTTATGGCTTTCGGAAACGCAAACGGGTCCCATGGTTGATCGTCTCAGAAGCGCCGCCGAGCAGCTGGAAGCACCGACCTGCCCGGAGTGCCATATCGAGATGAAGTGGTTCCGCTCCGAACTGCTCGCGGACGAGCCGACCCCGATCATCGCGCATCTCTTCGTGTGTCCGCATTGCAAGCGCGCCGCCCAGGTAGACACCATGTTCAGGGGAGGCCAGGCGCCGCATGACAAGCTGTCTGCGCCGCGGTTTATGGCTTATGCCGCATAACGGTTCATCCCGTCGGAGCGCGCAGTGATGCCGGGCGCCCGGCCTGCTCCGCACCCAAGCTGACGTGCGTCGCCGGCAGGTGGCTCACTTGCCTGCCTTCGCGATCCAATCCGCAGGCTTGATGCGTCCTGCAAAGGTTGCGGGACCCGAGCCGCCGGCCTTGTAGACGAAGGCTTCACCTTCCTGCACGTCCCCGGCCTCCTTGCCGAAGGCATCGGCGATGTTGGTCTTGTGGGTGACCAGGAAGGTGTTTGTGCCGGCCTTGGGCGGCGCATCGACGAGCTGCCGCACGGCCTGGCCCGCCTTTGCATTTGCACCGGTCGGATTTGCCATGCCCGACGCACTCGCGTTACTGCTGTCCGTCAATGCGTCGACCGGCTTGATCTCGCGGCCGGAGATCAGCCTGCCGGCCTCGATCGCGCGGTTCAGCTTGCTGGTGTAGACGTCGCCGATCGGGATCGCGAGTTCCTTGATGGCCGTCCCGATCTGGCGCGCCATGTCCCGGCCCTTTTCACTGAGCTGACGCTGGGCGCTCATGTCGTCGAATTTGAAAGGGTAGACATCCTTTTGGCTGTCGTCGGTAGCGGTGTGGCGAAACACCAGCACGTAGCCGCCTTGCTTGAGCGAGGCGATCAGTTGCGAGCTATCGGCCGCGGCGGCTTGAGTGGAACCACAGAGAAGGATCACGAAAGCGAGGCGGCAAAGCACGTTCATGCGAAATCCTCTGTTTAAATGCCCCAGAGGATGGTGACGTGCGACGCGGTCGATTTCAATTGTCGATTACCGGCCGAGATCAGGTTCCTATGAAATCCGAATCAAACCGCGAGCTGCCGCGCCGCCGCCAGTCCGGCCAGCGCCTCTTCCAGCTTCTCGCGATCGAGCGGCTTGATCAGAAACCCGTTCATGCCCGCTTCAAAGCAGGCGTAGCGATCTTCCACCAGCGTATTGGCGGTGAGCGCGAGGATCGGCGTGTGATGGCCGCCTCTAGCTGCCTCATGCGCACGGATTCGTTTTGTCGTTCCGATGCCGTCAAGCTGCGGCATCTGGATGTCCATCAGCACGAGATCATAGGGCGTGCCGGCCGATGCCGCGCCGAGCCAGGATTCCAGCGCGGCCTCGCCATTGATCGCGATGACGACGCGGTGGCCGAGTTTCGTCAGCAGCGAGCGCATCAACAGCGCGTTGATCTCGTTGTCCTCGGCGACGAGAACCGACAGGCCTTTCGCCGGTACCGCGGCGGTGGATGGGGCCGAGGGCTCCGGCGCGAGATCGGGCGAGGCGACCTCCGGGGGTAGCGTGAGGCGTGCGGCGAGCGAGGCCGCGCGCAGCGGCTTCACCAGGAAGCCCGTGAAGGCCGGCGAAAGTTTCTCGTGGCGCGAGCCGGACGTCAGCAGCACGAGGCGTTGCGTCGCATGACTGCGTGCGGCTTCGCCGAGGCGGTCGGCGGTGGCAGCGCCGAGCGCGCGATCGATCAGGACCGAATGCCATGAGCGTTCCGGCAGCAGCGCTTCCGCCACCGCGACGTCCGTCACCATGCAGGTCTGGCCGCCCCAGCGCTCCAGCCGGCGCGCGATCAAGGAGGCCTCGATGCCGTCGGCGATCAGCAGGATCGACTTGCCGGTGAGATCGGGGACGGGGAACGCCGTCTGTTCTGCGCCAGCGTGCGCTGGCGCGAGCGGAATCGCGACCTCGAAGGTCGAACCCTTGCCCGGCTCGCTCGTGAGCGTGATGCGGCCGCCCATGCGCTTGACGATGCGCTCGCTGATGGCGAGACCGAGGCCGGTGCCGCCATAGGTGCGGGCGACGCGTTCGTCGGCCTGCTCGAATTCGCGGAAGATGCGCTGTTGCGCGTCGGCTGCGATGCCGATGCCGGTGTCGCGCACCAGAAAACTGATCTCGTTCGGCCAGATGCCGGGCTCGACGATCAGCGCGACGCCGCCGCTCGCAGTGAACTTGATGGCGTTGCCGGCGAGGTTGAGCAGCACCTGGCGCAGCCGCGCGGCGTCGCCGACCACTTCGAGCGGCAGCCGCTCGTCGACATAGGCGGCGATCTCGAGCTGCTTCGCCTGCGCGCGCGGCGCGAGCAACTCGGTGATGTCCTCGATCAGGGCCGAGAGCGAAAAGGGACGCTGCTCGAGATCGAGCTTGCCGGCTTCGATCTTGGAATAGTCGAGCAACTCCTCGATCAGCGCCACCAGCGCTTCGCCGGAGGTCTTCACGGCCTTGGCGTAGGTCGACTGCTCAGGCGTCAGCGTGGTGTCGAGCAGCAGCCCGCCCATACCGATGATGCCGTTCAGCGGCGTGCGGATCTCGTGCGACGCCATCGCCAGGAAGCGCGATTTGGCCCGGTTGGCGGCGTCGGCCTGATCGCGGGCGTCGGACAGCGCGCGCTCGGTCTCGGTGCGGTCGGTGACGTCGCGTCCGACGCTCTGCAATTCGGCGGGCTGGCCGGCGTCGAGGCGGACATAGCCTTCGCGCCAGGCGATCCAGCGCGCGCCGAGCGGGGTTGCGATCTTCTGGTCGTGAATCCGCGTGCCGTTGCTCTCGCGAGCGCTGTCGCCCTGCTCCAGCACGGCGAAATCAAAGCGCGTGCCGACCAGCGCGCCGCGCGCCTGTCCGGCAAGCGCGCAATAGGCGTCGTTGGCGAAGGTGATGCAGCCGCTTGTGTCGCGCAGCACGATCAGATCGCCCTGCTGTTCGAACAGGCTGCGGGCGCGTTCTTCCGCTTCCTTCAACTCCCAATTGCGGTCGATCAGCGTTTCGTTGTGGGCAGCCAGCGCCCGCATCCGCTTGTTGACGAAGCGCAGGCGCATGCTGAGCGTGGCGAGGCCGAGGCAGGCGAGCGCGAACAGGAAGCTGACGCCGATCGCAAACGCATTGGGATCGTAGCCGGACGTCTCGGACCGGCTGCCGGAGACAAACCCATAGGCGCCGCCGAAGGTCGCCGAGAAGATCATGAAGGAGCGGATCGCAAAGGCGATTCGGGGGTGCTGTCGCCTGAAGCGGCGCATGCGCACCTTGATCCGGAACGTCCGACCCATCGCCACCGACCCGACTGTTTTCATAAAACGCTACGCTCGCTGTAAACGACGATGTGCCGCCGACCTTGCGAACAGTTTGAGGCCCTGCGACCGCCTCCAAACAGGGTTGACGAGGCGTTAACGGCGCAAAGCGACGCGGCTCAAAGCGAGGCGGCCTGGAGACGGCGGTGGCCGCCGCGGGCGCCGACGATCAGCGCCGCCGCCTCGCGCTGCGAGAAGGTTTTCGAGCGCACATAGACACGGTAATCCGCCGGCCCCTCGGTGGAGAGATAGATCACCTGACCGCCGTCGACGGGCTGCGCGGCAATCGAGATCAGGCGAGTCGAGGGGTTGGCCTGGCAGGACTCCGATTCCGAGCCGAGGCCGTCGTCGACGACGGCGAAGTCGGCCGCGTCCGCATCCTCGGTGATCTGAACCCGCACCGTGGCGCGCGCGGGATCATCGGTGAAGGCGACATGCACGCCGGCGGTCCAGAACAGCGACGTCAGCTCGACCGAGGTGTCGCCGAGGGCGATGCAGGGATGCGAGACCGATCCGATCTCGCTTCGGGCAAACACCGCGGCCGCCAACAGGGGAACAACCGACGCCAGGATCTTGAAACGCAACATGACGCGCTACTCGCCGGGCCCGGTACGGGGAACTGATGGGCCTTATGGTTTGCAGAGCGTAAAGGAAACTCGTTACCGCCGGGTTGATGCCGGTATCCGGGGATGAGGATCTCAGTCGGTTAGGCGCTTCTGTTCGTTTTTCGCTCGACTTCAGTGAGAACCAAATAGCTGTTCTTGCCGAAGCTGATCGCCCACAGCGCCGCCCAGGCACCCCACCTGTTCCTGACCTCGATCTCGACGGTTTGGCCGGGAGTGGTGCGAACGACGAGCGGCTGGCTCCTGCCCCAATCAATGGTCGCCTCGATCGTGCAGGCGCCGGCCGGCAGCGTGATCTCCAACACGCCGTTGCGCGCAAGCTTCCCAACGCTGGTCCCGTTGACCCACAGCTCGTATGACCTCAGCCAATCAGCGTATTGGGACGCACGAACAAATCTGATGGTGCAGGCATTGGCGTCGGTCATAGCTTCACTCTCGGGGAACGTGCTGTTCGTCAGGAAGATGCCGCGGGCGTATCGGTCAGGCGATCTGGCGCACATCCTCCGCGAGTGCGCGGTAGGACAAGGCCTCGGCGAGATGCAGCCGGCCGATCCTGTCCGCATGATCGAGATCGGCCAGCGTGCGCGCCACCCGCAACACGCGGTGATAGCCGCGCGCCGACAGCCGCATGGTCTCGGCGGCGTCGCGCAGCAGCTTCTGGCCTTGCGCATCCGGTTTGGCAATCTCCTCCAGCACCGAGGCCGGCGCTTCGGCATTGGTGCGAACCTTCGGCAGGCCGGCGTCCGCGTAGCGGGCGAGCTGGATATCCCGCGCCGCCGCCACGCGCGCGGCGACTTCGGCCGAGCCCTCTGCGGGCGGCGGCAGGATCAAATCGGCCGCGGTCACCGCGGGAACCTCGATGCGCAAATCGATGCGGTCCATCAGCGGCCCCGAGATGCGGGCCTGGTAGTCGCCCGTGCAGCGATCGATGCGGCCGCGCTTGCAGGCATAGCCGGGCTCGAACGCATTGCCGCAGCGGCAGGGATTCATCGCCGCGACCAGCATGAAGCGTGCGGGATAGGTGACGCGGTGATTGGCGCGGGACACCGAGACCTCGCCGTTCTCCAGCGGCTGGCGCAGCGAATCCAGCACGCGCGGATCGAATTCGGGGAGCTCGTCGAGGAACAGCACGCCCTGATGCGCGAGCGAGATCTCGCCGGGCCGGGCGCGCATGCCGCCGCCGGTGAGCGCAGCCATGCTGGCGGAATGATGCGGCGAGCGAAACGGCCGCCGCGCCGTCAGTGCGCCGCCCTCGATCTCGCCGGCAACAGAGGCGATCATCGAGACCTCGAGCAACTCGCCCGGTGACAGCGGCGGCAGGATCGAGGGCAGGCGTGCCGCCAGCATCGATTTGCCGGCGCCGGGCGCGCCGATCATCAGGATATGGTGGACAATCAATCTGCGGACATCTATGATTTGAAACTTCTTTTTAACGCTTGTCAAGCCGCATGATAGCTCGCCCAAAGGCGTATTCCTACGTCAGAATGTCTACCGACCTCCAACTGAAGGGCGACAGCCTCCGCCGTCAGCGTGAAGCCTCCCGGAAATACGCCGAACGGCACGGCTTAGAGCTGATCGAGGACGACCGTTGGCATGACATCGGTGTCTCGGCCTACTCGGGCAAAAATATCGCATCCG
The DNA here is from genome assembly GCF_055811315.1 of Bradyrhizobium sp. MI1.4. Taxonomy (NCBI): domain Bacteria; kingdom Pseudomonadati; phylum Pseudomonadota; class Alphaproteobacteria; order Hyphomicrobiales; family Nitrobacteraceae; genus Bradyrhizobium; species Bradyrhizobium sp. MI1.4. Next base: position 57,429 of record NZ_JBVVPP010000037.1, read on the forward strand.
GAAGGTTCGGAGAGTTTCTGGAGGGTGTTCGGGCGGGCGAGATCGAGAAGGGCTCGTACCTGCTGGTCGAGTCTTTTGACCGGATGAGCCGGCAGGAGCCGATGGTCGCCCTGAAGCCGTTCATGGAGATCGTAGAGGCGGGCTTGATCTTGGTCACCCTGGACGATGAGCGCGTCTTCACGGGCAAGATCACCTTTGAAGACCTGATCATTTCGATCGCCAAGATGAGCCGGGCGAACGAGGAGTCGGCCCGGAAGAGCGATCGTCTGTCCCAAGCCTGGAAGGCAAAACGAGCCGTCATTAGTCAGAAGAAGCTGACCGCAAGGTGCCCAAGCTGGCTGCGCCTGACTTCGGACCGGATCGGCTTTGAGATCGTCGAGGAGCGTGCAGCAGTAGTCCGCAGGATATTCGATGAGGCTGCATCAGGACTCGGGACGTTCACAATCGTTCGGCGCCTGAACGAAGAGAGCGTCCCGACCTTCGCCGGCAAAGGCGGATGGCAGAATTCGACCGTCAATAAAATCTTGAGTGGCGCAGCGGTGGTGGGGACATTCCAGCCCAATCGCATGGACGGCGGAAAGCGGATGCCCGATGGTGATCCCATCCGCAACTACTTCCCGCGCATTGTTACCCAGGCCGTGTTCGAGGCAGCACAGCGCGGCCGGCTGGAGCGAAAGACAAAGCCCGAGTCTGGCCGAAAGGGCAGCGGTGGACCCAAGGGCAAGCATTTCACCAATCTGTTTTCGAAACTGGCGGTCTGCGACTACTGCGGCAAGCCAATGCACTATCAAAACAAAGGAACGCCGCCCAAGGGGCAGTCGTACCTCGTGTGCTCGAATGCACTCCGGAGTCTTGGCTGTGAGATGACTGGCCGCTGGCGCTATGACCAGCTCGAATCGACGTTCCTGTCATTTGTCGAGCAGCTTGATTTGGCATCGCTCGTGTCGTCGAGTGAGCATTCGTCCAAACGCAACGAGGTCGCTTTCCAGCTCGATGCTGTAGCGGGCAGGATCAGATTATTGGAGGATGAACAGCGCAAGGCTTACGAGATCGGCCTGAAGATGGCGGATTTCGATAGCGCATTCATCGCCGAACGGATGAAGAAAGCAAGCCTAGAATTGGACGCAGCAAAAGAGCAAGAGAAGCAACTGCGCCACGAGACTGCGATCCTCGACCAGACGGCATTGACGTATTACCGGCACCCCGACCAAGTTGCGGGGCTGATCGAGCGCGTGCGGGCCGCCAGAGGTGGGGATGTCTACAAGCTCCGCGCCCAGATCGCGTCGAGGCTGCAATTGTTGATCAGCGAGCTGCGCCTGACTGTAGACCCTGACACGCAGCGCTTTGAGGTGGTCTTCCGAGATGGTCAGAGCATGACACTGTTTGTCGATCCTGAAGATCCGGCGAAGTTCATCCAGAAGGTCAGTGGGAAGGCGCCGGTTTTCGACGTGCTTGCTGCTGATGGCACGACTGTGAAATTGCCGGCGGACGAGCCAGCTCCCGGCGAGAAATAGCGACTGCAAAAGAGTCGAGCCTGACCTAATATTTCGAAGCGCGATGCGTGCGGCAGTCAAAAGGGCCGCCCGAGCCAGAGCCCCTAATGTTGGCGTTATAGTAGTGTCCCATCGACGGGGCCGCTAAAAAGGCCCCGAAGGTCGCTGCGGGCATTTCACAATATGGGTAGTATACCGATCTCAGTTGGACGACCATGAACTGCTGGGACTTGTCGTAGCACGCGCGATTGATAAAGCTGCTTCGTGAGATATCGGTGCAGGCGAACGGTGCAAGATCTAGCTTGCCGTAATACTTTACGTCGATCGTTTCCGCCGCCGCCCCAGTGGCGCCGGCGAGAGAAGCAGTGATGAGGACTGCAAACCGAAACACGTAAAATGCTTTCTCGTACCAGGCCGCTGGAATTTAGCTTCACGGATGTTTTTCGGTTTTCGAAGCGCGGTCTTCAGCGGCGATTGCCTCTTTCTCGCACACGTAGGCGCCGCGCTTCGTGGTGCCGTAGCTCTTCGTTCCCGCGAAGTGATAGATCTTCGACGGCAGATTAACCCACACGACGGTATCGGTCGGGCAGCGTGCTTTTGCTGAAGCTTCATCTGCAAATTGCCCGGCCTCTAGCGTAGCGTTGTCTTTAGGTGCGGAGGTTTGCGGTGCCGGAGCCGGCACGGGTGCCGCAGTCGTCGTGGGAGCCGGCTTTTGAGGCGCGGTCGCTGGCGCAGCTTGCGTGGCCGTTGGTGCGGGCCGGCTTGGCGGGGGCGCGGTAGTGGTTGGCTTGGGTTCAGGAGCGGTCGCAGTCGGCGTGGTGCCGCCGGCCCGGCACCGCTCGACATAGTCCTTCTCGGTGACACCACGGGCTTGCATGCCCGCCTTGTCCGCTCGCCATTCGGCGATGCACTCCTTGGCGGTCTTCTGAGAGGCCGACGTGCTGGTTGACGGTGACGGCGCCGCAGCGGGTGGAGGCGTTGCTGCGCTCGGCCTCTGCGGAGGGGCGGAAGCCGCTGGCGCCGTGCCTGCCCTGCACTGCTCAACGTACGCTTTTTCGGTCACACTGCGGGTTTGCATGCCAACCTTATCAGCGCGCCACTCGGCAATGCACTCTTTTGCGGTTTTTGATCCGGTGGCTGGCGCCGCCGGCGGCGCCTCGGCCGGCTTCGCTACCGGCGCGGCAGCGGTTGGCTCCGCCCCAGCCCTGCATTGTTGAACGTACGTTGTTTCGGTCACGCCCCGAGCTTGCATGCCGGCCTTGTCGGCGCGCCACTCCGCTGTGCATTCCTTCGCAGTCTTTGCGAAGACCGGAGCCGCCGAGACGCCGCAGAGAACAGCAGCAGCGATGAGACCATAACCGATCTTCATGTTCGTTCTCCTGGTTCCGTGGCCTACTAGTCCGCCAAGGTGGTCAATTCGTCTCGTTGGGCAGTGATCGCGCGTACGCCGCGACTGAAGCGCGGGCGTCCGGTTGTAAAGAATCCGCTGCAGGTGGCCTTCGCGTCGCAGCGATTACATTCTTCCACGAAGCCGTTTTTCCAGTCTGAGATCGACTGGAGCGCGTGCGGCCAAACAGACTTTGGAAGAACACACTTGGGAAGGTTGTACACCGACACTTTGACGCCAGCGGCGCTCAAGTGATCGACGGCTCTTGCGAGCCCGTGGCCATAGTCCACCGGATCCATCCAGAGCATGGCATCGTTTGCGATGGCAAAGCCCGTGTTTTCGAGGCCCATCAAAGCGACGTGATCGACGAACGGCAGATTGCGGGCAAGCCACCGGCCCGTGTCCTCGATGATCGGCGCCGTCAATGCATGCAGGACGACACGAATTTCAACCCGTTGTCCTCGGTCCTTGAGCTTTAGGATGCCTAGGATTGTCTCGTCGAACGCACCCTTGGCCTGAACCACGTGATCATGGACGTGATCGACGGCGGCATAGACCGGAATGGCCGCCATCAAGCTCGGATGGCCGATCTCTTTCCAGGCGTCGACGATCCGCGAGTCGGCGAACGCCCGGCCGTTGGTCAGCACCTGTATCGCCGTTCCCGGCAGGTGATCGCGGCACTCCTTCAGAACGGCGATGAAGTCTTCCCAATCCGACAGGGTCTCTCCGCCGGTGAAGGTCAACGCGCGGGTCGCCGAGTCGACGAGCGGCAGGCTTTCTTTGATTTCGCTGAGGATCCACCGGTCATCGACATCTTTCGGTGGTTGCGAGCACATCAGGCAATAATTGTTGCACCGTTCCGTGACAAGAAACGAGTTGTGCGCCGAATTCCGGCGATACAGCGTACGGAATTTCCTCGACACATGATCGAACCCGATGATGTCGCCGTCCGCAAGATAGTCACATTTCGGGGGGACCGCGACGAGCCGCCCTTTGAACGTGCCGGGTAGATCGATCGGACTGTCGGCGATGACAAGGATGGATGGCCAATCGGCTACTATCGCGCGTTGCACTTCTTCCGGCGTTCTGGCGAGCGCGAAATCAGCCACGTGACGTTCGGCGTTGCTTTCGATCGATCGGAGCCTGAGCACTGATCGGGCTTTGTTCGACGAAAATCCTTTGCTCTGCGAGGCTGTGCCATAGAGAGGGAGGGTCATGCAGCTGCCCATCGTCGCAAGATGGCAGCATCTTCCGGACAATTCTCCATAATGTCCAACAGCAGCCCCATGATGCCTTTTTGCCGAGCGCAAAATGCCGACAGAGGCTTGATTCCCAGTGCGTCACCCTGCGTCGCGTGATGATAGACCGGGTCCGCCCCACAGTGGCTCTCATAAACGCAGGTAGAGCATTCGGGCGCGCACTGCGTAAGCGACGACGAAATCGCGCCGATCAGCTTATCCGACAGGATGAGAGAATTGTAGCTGTCGCGTTCGACGTGACCGAGCCGGAAAGCATCGTCCCCGGTCTCGGCCAGCATCCTGCCCTCATCCGATGCGAAAACACTACCGTCATAGTTGTAGACCAGCGCGCCAAGGCCGGCACCCGCGGGGCTGCGCAAATCAACGTATCCGATGGGCCTGTCCGAGAGCATCCGTGTGAGAAGCAGCGCTGCATAGAACTCCCGGAACGGGCGGCCCTGCCGGTTGATCTCCAGAACGCGGCGTAATCCTCGCTCGTAGAACGCAAGCCACTTCTGTGCGTCGTACTTGGCGAACTGCTTCGTCTTGATCGCAAATCCGAACGGAGAAAGCGGGCGCAGGAAGATGCCATCCAGCCCCACTTGGAGGTATTCGTCGATGATTTCATCGACGCGGTCGAGGCTCGCCTCCGTGGTAGTCATCAAGGCCCCGATCATGTCGGGACCTAGAACCTCCCTGGCTCGCCGGATTCCGACGACAGCTAGTTCATGACTGTTTGCGCCGGGTCGGGGACGGTTCTTGTTATGCAGATCGGCGGGGCCGTCGAGAGAAGTGGAGAGCAGGACGTTGTTCGCTTTGCAAAACTCGAGAACGGCGTCATCCAATAAAGCCAGGTTCGACGCGATCACGAAGTCGAGCTTCTTGCCTGACCGTTCCTTCGCAGCGGCAACAATCTTCCTGATCAGCGGAAAATTGAGAAGGGGCTCCCCACCCTGGAACTCGATCTTGATCCGTGCCGTCGGGCTTGCGAACGCGATGTCGAGCGCCCGCATCGCGGTTTCTTCGCTCATATCGAAGCGTGAGCGGTCAGTACTTTGACGCGAGACCTGGCAATATGGACAAGAGTGTTCGCACCGCAGGGTCACGACGAAAATATGAAGCGGGGTCGTCTGCTGCAGGAACGACATCCGGCTTCTCAGCCGGGCGGCCAAAAGCTGCCGTTGCGCCTTCTGGTTCGCTCCGGTGACAAGATGAGCGGCATAGGCCTTTTCGTAGAGGCCGTCGCCGGGTCGGACCCGAAGGTCGACGAGCCTGCTCAGTTCATCCTCGGTCAGGCGGATGAAATCGCCGATCATGTTGGCGACAAGATACTGGTTCGCGCCGGTGCGCTCAAAATTGAACGGCAACAACGATAGATCTTCGGTTGCCGCTCTGAAGGTCTCAGGAGATAAAAACCGCGCCATGGTTCTCCGGCAGGACTCTATCCGCCATTATTTTGGTTAGTGGCCAGGGCCCCGAAGGCAAGTGCGAGGATGACGTTCCGAACGCCTTCAGTTTTTTCAGCGACGCGAATCCGCAAGTTTTCGTCGGCGACAAGGTACAGAAACCGCTCCTTCAGTTCGTCTGAACTGAGCACGGCTCCTTTTTGCGGATTGCCAGAAGAAACTAAGCGGCAAATATAGCGGTTGCCTACCCGGTCAACCTGACAGGTCGCCGATCCGATCAGACGATAGGCTGCCGCATCCAAAGCGCTCAGGCTTTGAATGCTTGGATCGAAATCGACAGCTACCTCGACCTGAGACGCCGCAGGAAGCTTAGCGACTGGAGGCATGAGAGGCATGTGAAGCATGCGACGCGTGGGAGCTATGTCCCGCAACGATGGTTCCGTCGGCCTGCTTCGTCATGACGAACCCGAGAAGGTCTTCCCCCGCCTGATAGTAGGCATTTGCCGTTGGCTTAGTGCCGATGCTTTCGGCCGCTACCGCGGTCGTATCGTTGGCAGCTGCGGCCTTGGCCTCAACGCCCTGAACCGACATTCCAGTGAGCGATGCGAGCGCCGCGCCAAGCGAAAGCACAACTTTTGATTTCTGAGTCATGTAGCCCCCAAACTCTCAATTTGCCCAAAGAATGTGCTGTCTACAACTTCCAAGGGCGATACGTCCATAGTTCTATTGTTGAACCACCGGTATGTCATTACCTTGCAAGGGCAAAACAAAGGGCGCCTTCCACCAGTGCCTTTCGGCGCGCCCGGTTTGCTGGACAGCGGCCGTTCACTCAGGTGAACCGCAGAGCGGCGGCCTTCCTGACCACATCGGAGGGTTCCGGGCATGTCCCAAAGGTTGCTTAGGCTTAATTGGCTGGATTCCTCGTCTGAGCCTGAGAAACAATGATTCCCAAATAGGTCACTCAGAGATCTGAAATTCCCCATCGGAAAATCCACGGCGTCGGGCGGGGTAATCGTGCCAGACGCCCTGCGTCACTTCGGTGCGCCAGGATTCGAGCCAAGGTCTCTGCCGCTGTTCCGAATGCTAGATACCATCCTCGGAGTAGCGCCCGCCTCCTCCAGTAGTCTCACAATGAGGTCAAGGTGGTGCTGAAACGTAAAAACCTCAGGATCGACTCTCACCCGATCAAAAATATTCCACACGATACCATCGGCCTTGTGCAATCTCGCGTATCGCGCAAACGGCTTCAAGTATTTGGGCGAAGTCGGATCGAGGGCATCCGACGTGGTCGATCGCCCTTTTAAGTACGGCTTCTCGTGTTCGTGAAAAGCCGTAGCTACCGAATGTGTCAGGAGCCAAACGAGTGTTGCGGAATACTCCTTGAAAGGGCGCTTGGTGATCTCAATTGTAAGCTGCCTAATAGGAGACGTGTGCTCTATATGAACCGACTGACCGACCTTCGATCCCACTCGCTCCGTAGTTTCGATGAAGGCTCGCGTACGAAAAATCGCACCAGCCCAAAGTCCCCCACCCGCCAGCGAGCCTTTGGCCTTAAATCCTAATTTGTCGGAAATTGTCGAAGGCATGATCCGAGCGATTGCTGTGCATACGCATCGCCTTGGCTAGCACGCAAAATCTGCTCGACCTGCGGCAGTCTTTCGCCAATCCAGTCTGGATTGCGACTGATGCGCTTCCGCCAGTGATCGACCAACTGGTTATGTTCCTTATCCAAATCCACGAGCATGCTATTCTGGCTCTCCATCAGACCAAAGGTCACGTCCGAGGCCGGCATCGCGACTCGTCCTTGAAATCTCCTATCGAGCAAAGGTTGTTCATTTGAGGAAACTGTGAACTGGCTCTCACAAGCGAAGCGCCATCTAGCGTAACGTAGCGATCAGAAGCCAGTAATGTAGCATCACTACTCGTCGAACAGGCCGGTTGCATACTTGGCGGTGCTATTCATCGCACAAGAGATTTTTTTTGCAGGAGCATCCGAGATGCAAACACTTGGACAGACTGCGCATTTCAACATCCAGTACGACGAAACCTTGCTCGGCCCCGACGGCAATCCGAACGCTATCTCGCGCGCTCAGCGGGTCATGGGGGTCTGTGAAGCTGAATTCGGTCTCTTGGCTAGCTGGTATAAAATCACGGATGGATTTGGACCCGACAACCGCATCACGATTCAAATGGTTGCGGACTTTGCAGCAGGTGGAGCAAGCAACAACGGGTACAAGGGAAGCAACACGACCATCAAGATCGGCAACCAGACGGCAAACGCGAATGCGATTGCTGCGGGTCAGAGCAGCTGCATGTCTTTTGTGGCTGAATTGGTCGAGGTTCTTGCCAGCTATCGCAACCAGCACGGAAACGCCGCCTGGAACGCGAGTAAGAGCGATGGCGAGGGCCTGTCGTTGCTTTGCGCCCGCGAGCGCTTCGGCACAGGGTATTCACTGTTTTTCGGAACGCCATGGGTGAACAGCTGGTTGCAATCCAGCCGCGACACGCAGTGGATCAATGCCTCCGAGAACACCGACAAGAATCCGCTCAGCTTCGGATTGTCCCTGCTGTTTCTCTACTATCTCAAGAACCAGCTGAACCACTCCATTCCGGACATCATTGCTGCGGGAGGGGACAGCCTTGCGCAAACCTATCAAAACCTCACAGGCAAGAACGATGCAACCGCAGCCTTCTCGCAATTGATTAATAAGTATTTCCGGCCGGGGAGCACGCCCCAGCTCGCCACTGAAAATCCTTTCCCACTCCTGGAGGGATTGCGGCGGGAGGTAAAGCTCTCGCTTGACCCCGAGCCCGAGGGAAAGCCGTTCCACGTGGATGAAGGGGTGGCGTTGACGTCACCCTTCTTCACCTGCCCAAAGGATCTCTACAAGTGGTTTGTCGACAGCGCTCCGAAGAAAGTGACTTGCGTTGCGACTGTGCGTGGATTTGGCCTTCCCATATACCGATGGCGAGTTAATGGGGTCGACCTGAATCCACCGGCGCAACTGGACCAGCCAAACGTGCAGGGTTCGATCACGGTTCAAGCTGCGGTGACTACCGATCATGCAGCCCAGCCATCTACGTCAGCCCTGCAGGACGTACTCATCAACTATGGCGTCGGAGAAGACGATTTCAGTTCGAACCTGGTCTTTGACTTGCCGGGAGTCGTTGGCCACGTCGATTTGTCAATCGAGGCAAGCGCGAGCGAGCGTTTTGCGTCGAGCGACGTTAGTTGGACGGCTCAAAATATAACCGTTGATAACGAAAGTCTTCATTGGGAGGCACGTTACTACTCCGACCGAGAGCGCTGCATGAAGCCCTTCCTTGACGTTGCGGCACGTTATGTTCGGTCTGACCCGTTCTTTAGTTTGGTGAAGTCGCTGCCGGATCCTCCGCAGGAATATACTCGAGTGATTAGAGAGCTAACACAGGCCTCCGCTCAGATTGCTACTCTAGCGCAGCACGCGCCCGACCAGGCACGAGAGTTGCGCCACGCGATGTCGTCGGCCTTGGGCATAACTCCTGCCGTTTTGGACGAGCTCGGCAAAGCGAACACCAAGGCGGTTAGGGCAGCCGAGTGATATAATTCTTGACTGTCTGCGGATAAAATTTCCGCCCAGTTGCCGTCGTAACTCCCGCATCGTTCAGGCGTCGCGCAATCTCGCTGTAAGAACACCGCAAAACATCCGCATCCAATTTTGCCCTGAGTTGTGATGCGAATTCGTCAGCAGCTCTGCGATTCTTAGCGGCCAAATTCTTTCCATTTGACCCAAGAATCTTGCCTCGGCGTTTCGCTTCAGCCAATGCGGCCTTCGTTCGTTCCGAGATCAGCCGGCGTTCCTCCTGGGCGAGTGCAGCAAAGATATGCAGTTGGAAGTCGGTGGCGTTGGGCATCTCGGCGCATACCAAGCCGATGCCCTGCTCAAGGATGTTGGCGATGAAGCTGACACGGCGGGAGAATCGGTCGAGGCGGGCGATGACGATCTTTGCGTTTTCGCGTTTGGCCAGCTGGATCGCCCGCTGCAACTCGACGCGTGAATCGTCTTTCCCTGATTGAATGTCACAAAAGTCGGCAATGAGTACGCCGGACTCAGCTACAAAGTCTGAAATCTTACGGCGTTGAGCGGCAAGACCGAGTCCAGACTTGCCCTGACGTTCGGTAGAGACACGGCAGTACGCGATGAAGTTTCGCATGACCAACTCCCAAGAGTTGACCGGTATCCTGCGGTCTGGGAGCCAAGACAACAGTTGAGCTTAGCTGGTTGCGCGTTCGTGTAGGCTCAACATGGGTTAAGGAAGGAAGCACTTTCGTAAGCCTAGGTCTCTCATCTAGCACGCGTTCTACATCACCGTCTCCTTGCTAATGGTTGTGGGGAGCCCAGATGGAAGCGGCAGGCTGGCCTTGCAAAGGAAACTCCTTGATAACAGGGGGCTCCGTGTTTTTTAGTCCGACAAGCAGCTAGCTGTTTGAAACATGAACATCGCGGGCTCGATGGCGAATCGTCCGCCCAGTGGTACAATCCATCGAGCCGAAGGGATCATTTAATACATTGCAGCGGGCGCCTTGATCTATGGATTTTCAAACTTACGCCAACTCCAAGCGGGCCGACTATGCGGCGTTAGCCGATGTCGTCGCGTCGATCCTTAAGGCGGCGATCGCCGCACATCCGTTCCCGTTTCGATTGCAGCCCGTGCAGACGCGGGCTAAGGACCCAGGGTCTCTCAAGAAGAAGCTCGAGGAACGGGGCAAGCTAGAGACAATGACATTGGCGGAGGAAATAAAGGACCTCGCGGGGTGCCGCCTGACCTTCTATTCGAATTCAGATGTCACTCGCTTCCAGCAAAGTGGAATTATCACCGACAACTTCGACGTCGATTGGAACCGCACGAAGATTCATCACCCCGTGCCGGGCGATGGTGATCCAAAGAACCTCTTTATTTCCGACAACTTTGTTGTTTCGCTGAATGAGAACCGGACAAAGCTCCCAGAGTACGCGCGCTTTTCGGGCCTTGCCTGCGAGGTGCAAGTCCAGACGACGCTGAATCACACGTGGTCCGAAATGGTCCACGATATTCTCTACAAGAAGCCCAAACTGGCCGGCTTCGGCGGCAAGCTCTTCGAGGCGATAGAGAAGCGCTTCGAAACGATAATGAAGACGTATCTGCTTCCGGCAGGCTATGAATTCCAGAAAGCGCTCGGCGACTACGACCGCTTGATGAGCGGTAAGGAGTTGTTTGACAGGGGGGCGTTGAAAGCGCTCGTGGGTTGCGAAAACAACAACGCGCGGCTGGAACTTCTTGAGCGCTTTCGCGACTACGTGCTGCCCAATTATGATGATCACGTAAACGTCTATCCCGAGATCAAGGACAGTATCGTCGCAGCGATTCAGGCAGCTCGTCTCACGAAACCACGACAAATCGAGACGCCAGGCGGCAATTTTCCCGGCGCGAACGTGGCGCGCGTCGTGAAGGCCGGCTGTGAGATACTAGAGCAGATCCGATACGTCTCGATTGAAGGGACGCTTGATGCGATATGCGAAGTATTCCCTGGCGCCCTGGACGATGATGAACGTAAGCATTTTCTCGATCTTGTCCATCGCCTCGCGGGCCAGGAAATGGCGGTTTGGAAACAGGCTGGGCCGGCGGTTCAGATAGCGCTGGTGCGGAAGGTCCGCGATTTTGCCGGCGATCACGTACCGGTCTTGCCAGTGCTGCTTAAGGTACTCGAAGATGCGTTGAGTACCGAAGTGCACGGTACAACGAGCACCCACAACACCATGACATTTCATCGTGGATCAGTCGTCGCCAGCGATGCGCTACGCGCGGTGCGTGGGGAAACGATAGATATTCTCTGTAAATTCTATGGCGCAGCCGGCTCGATCGATGAGAAGACGCAGATCAAGCGGGTTCTCTTTGCTGCAGCGGCAATGCCGATATCGTCGAACTACTCAAACGAATTGCTTGCCGATGTGCTCAACGACAGCGCTCGCGTCGCTGATTTCTTCACTGAAGTTGCCGCGACCGGCGATTACGAAATCATTCAGAGTATCCAGCGCAAGTTGCTGTTTCTTCACCGCCGGAACAAGGGAGTTCACGTAGCGAAGGACATCGACGCCGCCGTTATCAAGGCCGCTGCGCGTTTAGATGAGAGTATTCGGGCCTTCCGCATGCGTGTGGAGGCGAATGCCGGATTTGCGATCTACAATGTCTTGGTGGGCTTTGAGTGTGTGTTCCCGCCGATGTGGGAATGGGATGGCTTGCGCTATGAAGAGGAGCGGACGTATCGGAGCAGTCGAATAAGCGAGCTGGTCGCCGAGGTTACCGTGTCAATCGGCGTTCGACTGGGACCCCCTATCGGCATCCAAAAGGGACCCCTTTGATCGGCGTGCTCTGCTGGTAG
>NZ_JBVVPP010000038.1:0-38661 GCF_055811315.1 Bradyrhizobium sp. MI1.4
CCGCTCCCCCCGAACCTCTGGGGGTTTTTTGTCTTCTATTCCGGCCCCAAACCCCATACATCCCTCCGGGCGGGGGGGCGCGGGGCTCCCCGGGCCGACCCAGTACTCCGAGACGATCGTGATTAAGAAGAGAAGCCGCGGCGTACTGGATGCCCCGGTCGAGCCGGGGCATGACAGCCTAGCGCGATCCCATCAGTTCCAATGTGGAAAGATTGGAACGGGGAGAATTCGCCCCGGTTAGCTCCCACTGCCGAAGAAATCCGCTTCTTGGATGAGCCATGACCGATCTATCTATCGATGCTCGACTGCTTGCCCCTGACAATGACCGGCACGGCGCCAATTTCACGGTCGTCGTTGTCGCGGCGGCAATTCTTCTGGCGGGCGCAGCGGCCTTGTCAGGCACGATCTCGTGGCAACAGGGATTGTTGTTTCTTCTCGGAGGCGCACTTGGCCTGACGCTGTATCATGCGCTGTTCGGGTTCACCTCGGCCTGGCGCGTCTTCATTGTGGCGCGACGGGGCGCCGGTCTCCGTGCGCAAATGGTCATGCTGGCGCTGGCGACGGCCCTGTTCTTTCCGGCCCTCGCGCAAGGTACGCTGTTCGGCGTCGCCGTGCATGGCGAGCTCGGCGCGGTGGGCGTGGGCATGCTGACCGGGGCGTTCCTGTTCGGCCTTGGAATGCAGCTCGGCGGCGGCTGCGCGTCGGGAACGCTTTATACCGCCGGCGGCGGCAACACCCGCATGCTGGTGACACTGGCGGCCTTCATCGCCGGATCAACGCTCGGTGCGTTGCATCTGCCGTGGTGGAGCGCGCTGCCGAACATCGGCGCCGTCTCGTTGATCGAACGGCTCGGATGGCTGCCGGCGCTCGTGCTCTGCTGGGCCGTGATGGCTGCGATCTACCTCACCACCGTCAGGGCCGAGATCGGCCGGCACGGCGAACTCGAGCCGGGAGCGCGGACGAAGCTGCAAGGCCTACGCCGCTTCATGCAGGGGCCGTGGCCGCTGCTGTGGGGCGCGATCCTGCTCGCGATCGGAAATTTCGCCACGCTGTATCTCGCAGGGCGCCCATGGGGCATCACCTCCGCTTTCGCGCTCTGGGGATCGAAGATCCTGATGGGCGTCGGCGTCGACGTCGCGTCATGGCCCTATTGGCAGGGCCCGCGCGCTCCATCGCTGCAGCAAAGCGTCTTCGCCGACATCACCTCCGTGATGGATTTCGGCATCATCCTCGGAGCGTTGCTGGCCGCGGGCCTCGCCGGCAAATTCCATCCGACCTGGCGCATCTCCGCATCCTCGCTCCTCGCCGCCATCATCGGCGGCCTGCTGCTCGGGTATGGCGCCCGGCTCGCCTATGGCTGCAATATCGGCGCCTATTTCAGCGGGATCGCATCGGGCAGCCTGCATGGCTGGTGCTGGCTGGTTGCGGCTTTTCTCGGCAACATTCTGGGGACACAGCTCCGACCGCTGTTCGGCCTGGCCGTCGAGCGGTAGGTCTTCGTCTGCGTGCTGTTTCGTCAGACCGTCATGGCGGGACGGGCGATTGAACTCAACGCATCATCCGCGCAATCGCTTCCCCGATCACCACCGTCGTGAAGTGGGTGTTGGCCCGGCAATCCGATGGCATGATCGAGGCGTCGGCAACGCGTAAGCCCGCGATACCCTTCACTGTGCCGTCAGGGTTGACCACGCCGTCGGCGTCGTTGACGCCGGTCATGCGGCAACTGCCGGCGGCGTGCTGGATATCGCCGGTCTCACGGCGCAGCAGCGCGTCGAGTTCGTGATCGGGCAAGGCCGCAGCCTCGGGCAAGCTCAAATCCGTGTCTGCGAGCCGGATCCAGTCGGCGATGCCTGATAGCGCCGGCTGGGCGGTGATCACGGCGAGCCGCCTCACCGCATCCATCATGCGCAGCATGTCGCGGGGATCGGCCAGCATGTTCTCCTCGACGACAGGATCGATCGTGGGATCGGTCGAGGCCAGCTTGAGCGTGCCACGCGAATACGCGTTGAACAGCCCGGCGCCGATCGCGCCCGGCACACCGATGCCGCGGTGGTTGAAGGCGATCAGGATCATGTCGCGCTTGCCGCCGTTGGCGAGGCCCGACGAATAGGTCACGCAGCAATTGGTGTGGCGGGTGTCGGGGTCGGCGGGCCGCAGGTTTTCGTGAAGCTGGATCGTGGCGCGAAACAGCGGATGGTCGAAGAAGTGCTTGCCGACCGGCAGGTTGCGCTCGACCGCGATCCCCATCGCCTTCAGCTCCTCCGCAGGTCCGATGCCCGAGCGCAGCAGGATTGCCGGACTGTGGATGGCGCCGGCGCACAGCACGATCTGGCGTGCGCTGATCTCGTGGGTGCCCTGCCCCTCGATGTGGACGCGAAGGCCGGTCGCCCGTCCGTCACTGATCAGCACGCTGTCGACCAGCGCATGCCCGCGAATTTCCAGATTGGCGCGGCCCCGCGCGGGCTCGAGATAACCCTCGTTGGTGGTGATGCGGCGGCTGTCGCGGCTGTTGATGGGATAGCAGGCGACGCCCTCGCCGTCCCGGCCGTTGACGTCGGCGCACCAGGGATAGCCGCTCGCCAGCGCCGCATCGCGCAAGCCGCGATCGATCGGTCCCCATTTGTCCGGCGGCGCGCGATAGACCGGCAGCGGTCCACCGCGGCCGTGGCCGGCGGCGTCGCCGAATTCCAGATCATCCTCGATCACCGAGAACAACGGCATCACGTCCGTGGCCGACCAGCCGGTGCAGCCATTGGCGGCCCATTCGTCGAACGCAGCAGCGACGCCGCGGATGGCGATCTGGCCGTTCATCATCGACGAGCCGCCGAGCCCCTTGCCGCGCCAGTAGAAGCGCGGCTCCTGGCCGGCCACACGGCGCGTCAGAAGATCCGGCCATTGCCACTTCTCCTGGTACTCGCGCTTGTGGATGATCGGGATGGGATTTGGCGTCATCACCTCCCAGGGCGCCTCGTCGGCGCGCCAGTCCAGACCCGCCTCCAGCAGCAGGACGCGCCGTGCGGGATCTTCCGAGAGCCGCGCCGCAACAGCAGCGCCGGCCGAGCCGCCGCCGACAACAATGACATCGTACATCGCGCTACTTCTCAACGTTCCAGAACACCGGGATGGCGGACGGTATCAGACCGCGCGCACCGGCGGAACCAGACTGTCGCCCGACTACCCGATCCCCCTGCCGAACTTGTTCGACTTCGGGAATCCCTTCGGCGGCAGACGGCCGGCGTCCGCGCGAGAGCCTTTCCACTCGGCGAGCTCCTTCATGGTCGCGGAGAATTCGCGGCCGGCGGAGTCCTTCCAGGTCAGGCCCGTCTTGGCGTCGAACACTGCAATGTCGGAGAGGCCGCCGTCCTTGTACTTCTGCAGACGCACACCGCGGCCACGCGCCATCTCCGGCACCTGGTCGAGCGGGAACACCAGCATCTTGCGGTTCTCGCCGATGACCGCGACGGTGTCGCCGATCACCTCGGTGACTGTGCGCGCCTCGTTCGGCATGTCGACGTTGAGGACCTGCTTGCCCTTCTTGGTGGTGCCGACGCAATCGTCCTCGCTGACGACGAACCCTTGGCCCTCGTGGCTCGCGACCAGGAATCTGCGTCCGCCCTTGTTGACGAACAGCGTGACCGGCGCGGCCTCCGGCTCGAGATCGATGAACTGGCGGATCGGCTCGCCATGACCGCGGCCGCCCGGAAGTTTTGCGACATCGAGCGAGTAGAATTTTCCGTTGGTGGCGAACAGCAGCAGCTTCGAGGTCGTTTCCGCGAAGAACGCGAATCCGAGCTTGTCGTCCTGCTTGAAGGCCAGCCCCGAGAGATCCTCGACATGGCCCTTGAGAGTGCGGATCCAGCCCTTGTCGGAGACCACCACCGTCACCGGCTCGCGTTCGACCAGTGCCTCCTCGATCGCAGCGAGATCATGCTCTGGCGCGTCGGCAAAGGTGGTGCGGCGCTTGCCGAGCGGGGTCTTCGGTCCGAACATGTCGCGAACCTTGCCGACCTGCTCGCCGACTTTCTTCCACTGCTCGGGTTCGGACGCCAGCAGTCCCTCGATGCCCTTCAGCTCCTTGCGAAGATCCTTGTCCTCGCCGCGGATCTCCATCTCCTCGAGCTTGCGCAGGCTTCGGAGCCGCATGTTGAGGATGGCTTCGGCCTGCACCTCGGCGAGCTTGAACGCCTTGATCAGCGCCGGCTTCGGCTCGTCCTCATTGCGGATGATCCTGATCACCTCGTCGATGTTCAGATAGGCAATCAGCAAGCCGCCGAGGATCTCCAGCCGGCGCTCGATCTCGGCCTTGCGATGGTTGGTGCGACGGATCAGCACGTCGCGCAGATGGTCGAGCCATTCGCGCAAGCACTCCGCGAGCCCCACGACTTTGGGAATGCGGCCCTTGATCAGCACGTTGAGGTTCAGCGGAATCTTGTTTTCGAGCTCGGTCAGCCGGAACAGCGATTCCATCATCAGCGCGGGATCGACGTTCTTCGATTTCGGCTCGATCACGATGCGAACGTCTTCGGCCGACTCGTCCCTGATATCGCCGACCAGCGGCAGCTTCTTCTGGTCCAGCAGCTCGGCGATCTTCTCGATCAGCCGGGACTTCTGCACCAGAAAGGGTATCTCGGTGACGACGACGACCCAGGTGCCGCGCGCGCCCTCTTCCTGCTCCCATCGGGAGCGGACGCGAAACGAACCGCGACCGGTGGTGTAGGCTTCAGCGATCGCCTGCTTGGAATCGACGCAGATGCCGCCGGTTGGAAAGTCCGGACCCTTGACCCATTTCAGCAAGGCCTTCGACTTCGCGTCGGGCTTCTCGATCAGATGCAGCGCGGCGTCGCAGAGCTCGGCGGCGTTGTGCGGCGGGATCGAGGTCGCCATGCCGACTGCGATACCTTGCGCGCCATTGGCGAGCAGATTCGGGAAGCCGCCGGGCAGCACGATCGGCTCTTTCGACTGGCCGTCGTAATTGGGGCGGAATTCGACCCCGTCCTCATCGATTCCGTCGAGCAGAAGCCGCGCGACGTCGGTCATGCGCGCTTCGGTGTAGCGATAGGCGGCGGGATTATCGCCGTCGATATTGCCGAAATTGCCCTGGCCGTCGACCAGCGGGTAGCGCGAGGAGAAGTCCTGCGCCAGGCGCACCATGGCGTCGTAGATCGCCTGGTCGCCATGCGGATGGAACGAGCCCATCACGTCGCCGACGATTTTGGCGGACTTCTTGAATGCCGTGCCCGGGTCGAGCCGGAGCAGCCGCATGCCATACAGGATGCGCCGGTGTACCGGCTTCAGGCCGTCGCGCGCATCCGGCAGCGCGCGGTGCATGATGGTGGAGAGCGCGTAGGCGAGATAGCGCTCTTCCAACGCCTCACGCAGCGGCACCTCGTGAATTTCGGCCGGTTCCTCCGGCGGAATCAATCGTTTTCCCATGCCGCCCGGTTAAACCGTGGAAGCGAATCGGGCAAGGATCGATTGGTTCCCTGTGGCGGCCTACTGGCCGGCCCAGCCTGCGGTGAAGGTCTGGGTGGGTGGCGCGGCTTTAGCCTGCGTGGTGGCCGGGGCATTGGTCAGGCACCGCCGCGCGGTGTCGATCTCGGCCTCCGTCGCGCCTTTGGACCGTGCCCATGCCTCTGCGGCTGCAGCGGAATATTTAGCCACATAGAATCTGACGACGGTACAGGAAGCACGGCGAAAGACGCCCGGCTGCTCACCCGCGAGGGCGTCCGGCGCCAGCGCAATCAGCGCTGCCGATATCACAAGTCCCTTGATCAGCATGAGGCTATCCCCGGTTGGAACCCAAAATGGCAAGTCCGGGGAACCGAGTTTGGTTCCAGCAAGGGCTGGTCCACTGAGGCAACGCAGAGCCGCGCCAAGCTCATGGCGCGGGAATGGCGGCCTTTGCCTGCTGTCGCGTCAGCGCGTTGATGAAGCCTGCCCGCGCATCGGAATGGCCTTGCCCGCGTGGTTCCAGCACGTGGCGCAGCAGGAACAGGCCGGTCAGTCGAAAGCCGTCCTGGAGATCCTGATCGGTGAGGTCGCCCTGCACCTCGCTTTGGCGCAGGAACGGCGGCAGCCGCAACAGGCGGTCGCGCCACGGCTCGCCCGCCCCGCGGGACACCGCGCCGCCGGATTTGGGCGAGACGTAGATCAGGTCGGTGGTCTCTCCTGTCACCGCGCAGTTTTCCAGCGCCAGCCCGAAGCCGAGTTCGGTGAGCATTGCCAGTTCGAAATGGATCACGTGCACGGCCGCGCTGCCGATGTCGTCGAAATCGTCCAGCGAATGTTCGAGCAGCGCCAGGAGGTTTTCGTGCGGATCGCGCTCCGGCAGCAACCGCGCGATAGAGGCGAGATGGGTGATGCCGTAGACGCCGTGGGATGATCCCAGCAGCGTCGCCGCCCGCAGCTTGAGGCCCTCGATGGCATAGGTGCCGAGATGCTCGTCGAGCCGCGCCCGCCATACCACGCGGAGGCTGTTGCCGGGCTGCAGCAACGGACGCATCCGAGAGCCGGCGCCGCCGCGGACGAGACCGAGATGGCGGCCGTGGGCACGGGTTAGCAACTCGACGATGGCGCTGCTCTCGCCATGCCGCCGCACCCCCAGCACGATGCCTTCGTCGGTCCATTCCATCGGTGAAGTCTAGCGGATTCCGGTCTTCAATCGTAGGGCGGATTGGCCGAAGGCCTAATCGGCCAATCGCGGGGGCACGCCTGGAAGGTGAATTGCGCGCCGCCAATCCACCCGACACGGCCTCACGCGTTGAACCAGCCCTGCGCGTCGCCGCGGAACGAGAAATACAATCCCATCGCGGTCAGCACGCAGGAGACGATCTCGATGGCGCTGTCGAGTTCCATGCCTTTCTCGCCGATGATCTGGCCGAGCGAGATCACCGACAGCACGAGCGCTGCCGCCAGCACCCAGCGCGGCCAGTTCTTGCGCCCGTGCGCGGCCAGCCGGACGAAATACACCAGCAGCAGGATCATGCCGCCGGCGAGCAGCGACGACGTCATGATCATCTGTTCGGTCATCTCGGCAGTCGGCGTGCGGTCCTGCACCGCCACCGACAAGGCATCCAGCATCAACGATGCATAGAGCAACGCTTCGAAGCGCCGTACGTTGCTGGGTACGCTCATCGTCGACCGATCTTTTCTTGGTTATTCTTTGGGAAATTCCAGGCCCATCTCGCGGTAGCGATCGGGATCGTCGCTCCAGTTCTCGCGCACCTTGACGAACAGGAACAGGTGCACCGGCACGCCCAGGATCTCGCCGATCTCCTTGCGCGAGTCCGCGCCGATCGACTTGATGGTGGCGCCACCGGCGCCGAGCACGATCTTGCGCTGGCTTTCGCGCTCGACGAAAATCGTCTGCTCGATGCGCACCGACTTGTCCTTGCGTTCTTCCCACTTGTCGGTCTCGACGGTGGACTGGTAGGGCAGTTCCTGGTGCAGTTTGCGAAAGATCTTCTCGCGCGTGATCTCGGCCGCGAGCTGCCGCATCGGCGCGTCCGACATCTGGTCTTCGGGATAGAGGAACGGCCCCGGCGGTACGATCTCGGACAGTGTACGCCTGAGGTCATCGACGCCGTCGCCGGAGATCGCCGCGATCATGAACGTCTTTGCGAAGGCCATGCGCTCGTTGGCAGCCTGCGCCAGCGCCAGCAGCTTCTCGCGCTGGACCAGGTCGACTTTGTTGATGACCAAAATCTTCTCGTGCTTGACGCTGGCGACCTTGGTGAGGATTGCCTCCGCTTCCTCGTCGATGCCGGCCTTGGCATCCAGCAGCACGCAGACGAGGTCGGCGTCATGCGCGCCGCTCCAGGCGGTCGAGACCATGGCGCGGTCGAGCCGGCGCTTGGGCAGGAAGATTCCGGGCGTATCGACCAGGATGATCTGCGCGTTGTTCTCGATCACGATGCCGCGGATCAGCGCGCGCGTGGTCTGCACCTTACGCGAGACGATCGTGACCTTGGCCCCGACCAGCGCATTGACCAGCGTGGATTTGCCGACATTCGGCGCGCCGATCAGCGCGACGAAGCCGCAGCGCGTGGCAGTGGGCGCCTCGCCGCTTGCTTCAACCATCATTGCCGCCGCCAACGCCTTCACGTTCGATCATCACTGAAGCTGCCACTTTCTCTGCCGCGCGCTTGCTGCCGCCGATGCCTTCCGCCGGTGCCAGCCCCGGCAGGTCGACCGCGACGCGGAATTGCGGATCGTGATGCGGGCCGGTGCGCTCGACCTCGCGATAAACCGGCGTCGGCAATCCCTTGCCCTGTGCCCATTCCTGGAGAACGGTCTTGGGATCGCGCAAGGGACGTCGCGGCTTGTGCATGCGCTCGGTCCAGTTGCGCTTGACGAAATCGGCCGCTGCCGCGTAGCCGCCGTCTAGAAACACGGCGCCGATCACGGCTTCGCAGATGTCGCCGAGCACGCTCTTGCGCAGGCGCGCGTCGGCGCTGGAGCCGACCGAGCCGAGCTTGATGTCGTCGAGCAGACCGAGCGACTTGGCGACATCGGCGCAGCTCTCCTTGCGCACCAGTTCGGCAAGTCGCTTGGACAGCTCGCCTTCGTCGGCGTTCGGGAAGGCGTGATAGAGCATGTCGGAGACGACGAGCCCGAGCACATGGTCGCCGAGGAATTCCAGTCGCTGATAGCTGTCGCCGCGCTTGCGCCCGGACTTCAGCGCGGAGACATGCGTGACGCCCTGCATCAAGAGGTTCGGATCGGCAAAGCTGTAGCCGATGCGTGCCTCGAGCCCCGCATTCGCATCCGAGCCCCTGACCTTGCTGCTCCGCACCCGCTTCTTCTTTGCGGGCGTCTTGATCTCAGGCGTCTTGACCTCAAGGGTCTTGGTATCAAGAGTCTTGGTCGCAGCTTCGCCGTCGGGGCCCGCTTGCGCCTCGGTCGGTAGGATCGCGATGTCCTTGGCTTCGTCTTTCATCGGACGATTTTGAAGAAGCGATTCCAGCGCACCGCCCAGGGCCAGCGCCAGAACATCCAGGCATGCTCGCCTTCGGCGATCGAGAAGAAGATCATCTGGGCGCGCCCGATCAAATTCTCCTGCGGCACGTAGCCGACCTGGCCGAGGAAGCGACTGTCGGTGGAGTTGTCGCGGTTGTCGCCCATCATGAAGAAGTGGCCGGTCGGCACGGTGTAGACGTTGGTGTTGTCGACGTAGCCGTTGTCGGCGCAGTCCAGCGTCTCGTAGGACACGCCATTCGGGAGCGTTTCCTTCCAGCGCTTCACCCGGGAGACGCCGCTGCCTTCGGCGCCGCAGGGGTCCTCGCCGACAAATTCGCTCATGCGCTGCCGCTCGACCGGCGTGTCGTTGATGTAGAGCAGCCCGTCCCGCATCTGGATGCGGTCGCCGGGCAGGCCGATCACGCGCTTGATGTAGTCGGTGGAATCGTCCTTCGGCAGGCGGAATACGACGATGTCGCCGCGGTTCGGGTCCGAGCCCCAGATCCGCCCCGAGAACAGCGGCGGCGAGAACGGGATCGAGTAATGGCTGTAGCCGTAGGAATATTTCGAGACGAACAGATAGTCGCCGACCAGCAGTGTCGCCTTCATCGAGCCGGATGGGATGTTGAACGGCTGAAACAGGAAGGTGCGGATCACCAGAGCGATCAGGAGAGCGTGGATCACGACCCGGATCGTTTCGCCGATGCCGCTCTCAGTTTTCGTTCCTGAAGTCACGCTCATTGCTCTCTCAATTCCGGCGGGCGGTCACAGCGCGCCCTCCTCCCGCGAACAGCCCATCGCTCGCGGCCCAAGGAGATTGTCCTGATTCTGATAATGAGGGCCAATTCCGGCGTAAAGCCGAATTCGCCCAGCCTGATTTGCGTCCGCGGACTTTTAGACGGTTGTCGGAGGCCACGCAATCAAGGATCGCGTCAAAACTGCATAAGCGCTTGATTTTGAATGCGAATTATAAAATTATCGGAGCACCGTCAGGGTTTGGCCAGCGGCACGGCCGAAATGATGACGAAGGCCTGTGCCAGCGGCCAGTCGTCGGTGATCGACAGGTCGATCTGCGCCGCGAACCCTTCGGGCGTCAGGGCCTGGAGCCGGGCCAGCGCCCCGCCCGTCAATTGCATGGTTGGCCGCCCTCCCGGCAGGTTGACCACCCCCATGTCGCGCCACCACACGCCGCGCCTGATGCCGGTGCCGAGTGCCTTGGAGCAGGCCTCCTTGGCGGCGAAGCGCTTGGCGTAGGTTGCCACCACCATCTTCTCGTTCTTGGCGCGCCGCTCCGCCTTGGCCCGCTCGGCCGCGGTGAAGATGCGGTCGAGGAAGCGCTCGCCATGGCGGTCGATCACCTTGCCGACCCGGGTGATGTCGATCAGATCGGAGCCGATGCCGATGATCATGCCCGGCTCCGGCCGCGGTCCATCGCCGCGCGCATGCTGCGAACCGTCTCGGCGAGACCGACGAACAGGGCTTCGCCGATCATGTAGTAGCCGATGTTGAGTTCCATGATGTCCGGCAAGCCGGCGATCGTCTCCGCTGTCGCGTAGTCCAGCCCGTGTCCGGCGTGAACCTCCAGCCCTGCTTCTTTCGCCAGCTTCGCCCCTGCCACGATCCGCCGCCATTCGGCCTCGGCCTTGTCGGCGTGACCCTCGACGACGGCGTCGCACCAGGCGCCGGTGTGGATCTCGATCACGGGTGCGCGCAGCCGCGCCGCCGTCTCGATCTGGGCGGGATCGGCCGCGATGAACAGCGACACCCGGATGCCGGCATCGTTCAGCCGCGCGATATAAGGCGCCAGCGCATTGTGCTGGCCGACGACGTCGAGCCCGCCTTCGGTCGTCACCTCCTGGCGCCGCTCCGGCACGAGGCACACCGCATGCGGCCTGGTGGCGAGCGAAATACGCATCATGTCCTCGGTCGCCGCCATCTCGAAATTAAGCGGCTTGGAGATCTCGGCTTTCAGCCGCGCCATGTCCTCGTCGCGGATGTGCCGGCGATCCTCGCGCAAATGAGCGGTGATGCCGTCGGCGCCGGCCTCGATCGCCAGCAGCGCCGCGCGCACCGGATCGGGATTGCGGCCGCTGCGCGCGTTACGCAGAGTCGCGACATGGTCGACATTGACGCCGAGGCGGAGCGGAGGTGCAGGCATTTCAGGACTCACGGAATCATAGGAATGGACCATGACGGAAGGCGTCTATCCATTAACACGTTCGGCGCGGGCGACGACCGCCTTCGCGCGCAGCTGGGCCAGGATCGCGCTCAAATGCTTGAGATCGTAGACTTCGAGATCGATCGTCGTCTCCGTGAAGTCCGGTGAGCGGCGCTGCATGCTGATGTTGTCGATGTTGCCGTCGTGCTCGGCGATCACGGTCGCGATCTGCGCCAGCGCGCCGGGTTCGTTGACATTCTCGACCTTGATGCGGGCCGGGAAGCGCTGCGGCGCGGAGTCCTCGATGTCCCAGCGCACGTCGAGCCAGCGCTCCGGCTCTTCTTCGAAATCCTTCAGGGCCGGCGCCTGGATTGGGTAGATGGTGATGCCCTCGCCCGGCGTGACGATGCCGACGATGCGGTCGCCGGGCACTGCGCCGCCATTCGGCGCAAACTTCACCGGCAGGTCGGAATTGATGCCGCGGATCGGAATCGCGACCGGGGTGCGCGGCGGTTCGAACGACTTCTCCTTGAGCTTGCCGGCAAGCCCCTTCTTGACGCCGTAGCGCGCGATGCGCTCCTCCTTGTAGTCGGGATACATCGCACGCGCGACGTGGGAGGCCTTGATCTCGCCGCGTCCCACAGCCGCCATGACGTCCTCGATCGAGGTTCGTGCCAGCCGCGGCAGCGCGCCCTTGAGCTTGTCGTCGGCATATTCGATCTTGGCGCGCTCGAACAGGCGCTCGACGATGCGCCGGCCGAGACCGACATATTGATCGCGCACCGCAGTCCTGGTGGCGCGGCGGATTGCGGCGCGCGCCTTGCCGGTGACCGCGAGCGTTTCCCAGGCGGACGGCGGCGCCGCTTGCGCTTCGGAGGTCAGCACCTCGACCTCGTCGCCATTCTGGAGCTCCGAGGACAGCGGCGCAAACTGGCCGTTGATCTTGCAGCCCACCGCGCTGTTGCCGACGTCGGTATGCACGGCATAGGCGAAGTCGATCACGTTGGCATGGCGCGGCAGCGCAATCAGCTTGCCCTTTGGGGTGAAGCAGAACACCTGGTCGTGGAACAGCTCGAGCTTGGTGTGCTCGAGGAATTCCTCGGGGTTGGCGCTCTCCGAGAGGATGCCGATGGTGTGGCGCAACCAGGCGAACGCATTGGACTCGCGCTTGAGGAATTCGGTCGGCGAGCCCACGCCTTCCTTGTAGAACACGTGCGCGGCGATGCCGCGCTCGGCGATCTGGTCCATCGCCTCGGTGCGGATTTGCAACTCGACGCGCTGGTTGCCGGGGCCGATCACGGTGGTGTGGATCGAGCGATAGTCGTTCTGCTTCGGCGTCGAGATGTAGTCCTTGAACCGCCCGGGCACGACCGGCCAGTTCGTGTGGACGATGCCGAGCGCGCGATAGCAGGCCTCGATGTCGTTGACGACGACGCGGAAGCCGAAGATGTCGGACAATTGCTCGAAGCCGACCGACTTCCGCTCCATCTTGGTCCAGATCGAGAATGGCTTCTTGCGGCGGCCATAGACCCGCGCGCCCAAGCCCCGGTGGCGCAGATTGTTGGAGAGCTGGTCCTCGATTTCGCCGATCAGATTGCGGTTGCGCTCCGCCAGCGCATCGAGCCGCTGCATCACCACCGAATAGGCTTCCGGGTCGAGGGTCCGGAACGACAGGTCCTCCAGCTCCTCGCGCATTTCCTGCATGCCCATGCGCCCGGCCAGCGGCGCATAGATATCGAGCGTCTCCTCGGCAATGCGCCGTCGCGATTCCGTCGGCACGAAGTCCAGCGTGCGCATGTTGTGCAGGCGATCGGCGAGCTTCACCAGGAGCACGCGGACGTCGTCGGCAATGGCCAGCAACAATTTGCGCAGATTCTCGGCCTGTTTGGCCTCCCGCGACACCAGCTCCAGCCGCTTCAGCTTGGTCAGCCCTTCGACCAGCGCGCCGATCTCGGGCCCGAAGATCTGGTCGATCTCGGCCCGCGTCGCTTCGGTGTCCTCGATCGTGTCGTGGAGCAGCGCAGCCACGATGGTGGCGTCGTCGAGTTTCAGGTCGGTGAGAATCGCCGCCACTTCGAGCGGATGGGAGAAGTACGGGTCGCCCGAGGCGCGGGTCTGCGAGCCGTGCGCCTTCATGGCGTAGACATAGGCGCGGTTCAGCAGATCTTCGTCGGTGTTGGGATTGTAGGACCTGACGCGCTCGACGAGGTCATATTGACGCATCATGCGTGCGCGAGGCTTCGCCGGGCGCGCCACCGGCGCAGTCGGGGCCACGGCAACCGATTCGGTTGCGGCCTGCATCTGCGTTGGTGTGCGGCGTCGATATACCATGCCGTCCTGCCTTCAAACGGACCACGACAGAGCCCGTTGTATACATCTTAGCTCCGATCGCGCGCGTGTCCGATCAATTCAGTGACAGGGACAGGCGCGAACCGACGACGCTATGGTAACCACGAAAACGCCAACAAAAGCAAAGGCCCGAACAACGGTTCGGGCCTTTGATCAGATCACAAAGAAGTCGATGAGCGCGACGGGACGATTTACTCGTCTTCCTCGGGTTGCTCCTCGGGCGGCGCGAGGCCTTCGAGACCCTTCAGGAGCTCTTCTTCCGTCATGCGCTCAACGGCGACTTCGGTATCGTCTGCATCCACGCTTGCACCGGCGGAACCGATCAGCGGCACAGTGTCAGGCTCGGGCTCGTCGACCTCGACGAACTTCTGCAGCGAGTGCACCAGCTCCTCGCGGAGGTCCTCCGGCGAAATGGTGGTCTCAGCAATTTCGCGCAAAGACACAACAGGGTTCTTGTCGTTATCACGGTCAACCGTTAGTTGTGAACCAGACGAAATCATGCGGGCGCGGTGGGCGGCCAGCAGGACCAGGTCAAACCGGTTGTCGACCTTGTCGATACAATCTTCTACGGTGACGCGAGCCATCGACTGTCGCTCCGTTGTGGGTGGGACGAAATATGTGGATGAATGCCGGTAGTTATAGGGACCGGGAGGGTTTCGCAAGGCCAATTTGTGATTTGGCCTCGCCAAACGGCTCTGCTACCCCCACATTGGCGCTGGGATGGGTGGTTACCCGGGCCGCCGGCGAGGGCGGCGCCGGGTATGTGCAAGTTGGCCATAACTATACCTTGATTGCCCCGACTTCTCCGGATTTGCGGTTTCGACGGGTTTCGGCGGGACTTTAGAAGCGCGCGGCTTGCTGTCGCCGCGCCAACAATAAACGATCAATCACGAACTCTACGCGAGCAAACTGAATGTCACCTTCCTCTACCGACAAGATCGCGCTCTTCATCGATGGAGCCAATCTCTACGCGACGGCAAAAACTCTGGGCTTCGACATCGATTACAAGCGCCTGCTGAAGGAGTTTCAGAGCCGCGGGACGCTACTTAGGGCGTTCTACTACACCGCGATCATCGAGGATCAGGAGTACTCCTCGATCCGGCCGCTGATCGACTGGCTCGACTACAACGGCTACACCGTCGTCACCAAGGCGACCAAGGAGTTCATCGACGCCTCCGGCCGCCGCAAGGTCAAGGGCAACATGGACATCGAGCTCGCCGTGAACGCCATGGAGCTCGCCGAGCACATCGACCAGATGGTGCTGTTCTCGGGCGACGGCGACTTCCGCTCTCTGGTCGAGGCCGTTCAGCGCCGCGGCGTGCGGGTCACCGTGATTTCCACGATCGCCAGCCAGCCGCCGATGATCGCCGACGAGCTGCGCCGGCAGGCCGACGTCTTCACCGACCTCGTCGAGCTGCAGTCCAAGCTCGGTCGCGACCCGTCCGAACGCCCCGCCCCGCGTGACCGCGGCGACCGCGAGGCGCGCCACCACGCTCCGCAGTTCCTCCAGCGCGCAACCACGATGGCGCCGGCGAGGGGCGATGACGACTTCGAGGAGTGAGGCGGCCCGGTCAAGCCGCCAGCCTCTCAGCCTCGTCCCCGACCGTGACTGTCCGCTCTGTCCGCGCCTGGTCGCCTTTCGCGAGGCGAACCGCGCGCGCGAGCCATTGTGGCACAATGCACCGGTTGCGCCTTTCGGCGACATCAAGGCGCGCCTGCTGATCGTCGGCCTTGCGCCGGGGATGCAGGGCGCCAACCGCACCGGCCGTCCCTTCACCGGCGATTATGCCGGCGACCTGCTCTACACCACGCTGCTCGAATACGGATTCGCCAAGGGCCAATATCGGGCGCGTCCCGACGACGGCCTGAAGCTGGTCGACTGCCGGATCGCCAATGCGGTGCATTGCGTGCCGCCGCAGAACAAGCCGCTGCCGGTCGAGATCAACACCTGCCGGCAGTTTCTCGCCGCGAATCTCGCAACGATGCCGAACCTGCGCGCGATCGTCGCCCTCGGGCGCATTGCGCACGACACCGTGCTCAAGCCGCTGAACCTGAAGGGATCGCAAGCCCCCTTCGGCCACGGCGCCGTGCATCAGGCCGGCGCATTCAGGCTCTACGACAGCTATCACTGCTCCCGCTACAACACGAACACCCGCGTGCTGACGCCGGACATGTTCCGCTCCGTGTTCGCGAAGGTGAAGGCCGACCTCGACTAATCCCTAGACAAGCCTTTGGCCGGATTGGCCTTCAGCCAGTCCAGCACATCGCCGGCGTTCCGGTCGGGCGGAAACACCGGATAGAACACATGCGTGATCCTGGCGTCGTCGACGATCAGCGCAAGGCGCTTGATCAGCGTCAGGCCCGCAACCTCCATGGTCGGCAAATTCAGGGCGCGCGTGAGCGCCAGCTTCTCGTCCGAGAGCACCGGGAACGGCAGATGCAGCCGCGAGGCCATCTCGGTCTGGTACGCGTTGCTCTGGGTCGAGAGGCCGAACACCTGCGCGGCGCCGGCGGCCTTCAGCTCGGCGAACAGATCGCGAAACGCGCAAGTCTGCGGCGTGCAGCCGCGCGCGCCCGGGATCATGTCCCAATCGTCGACCAGCGCGATCTTGCCGGGCTCGCCGGTGCGCGGATAGGCGAACACCACGGTCCGGCCACGCAGCCCCGACAGCGCAACTGACGTGTCGTCAGTGGCGAGCAGGCTGACCGGCGGCAGCGTCATGCCTTTCAGGTGCGCGGCGCCGCCGTCGTCCGCAGGGGCGGGAATCCGGGTCCAATCGACCTCGAGCAGGTTTCTCTGAGTCATCCTGCTATCCCCTCGCCCGCATCAGGCGGCCCTTCTCCCGGCTCCAGTCGCGCTTCTTCTCGGACTCGCGCTTGTCGTGCAGCTTCTTGCCCTTTGCAACCGCGAGCTGCAATTTAGCGCGACCACGCTCGTTGAAGTAAAGCTTGAGCGGGATCAGCGTCATGCCTTCGCGGTCGACCGCGCCCATCAGCTTGTTGATCTGCTTGCGATGCAGCAGCAGTTTTCGCGGCCGCTTGGGCTCGTGATTGAAGCGGTTGCCCTGGAGATATTCCGGGATGGTGGCGTTGATCAGCCAGATCTCGCCGTCCTTGGAATCGGCGTAGGATTCCGCGATCGTGCTCTTGCCGTTGCGGATCGACTTGACCTCGGTGCCGGTCAGCGCAATGCCGACCTCGATCGTATCCTCGATCGCATAGTTGAAGCGGGCCTTGCGATTTTCCGCCATGACCTTGATCGGACGTTCGTTCTTGTCGGCCATGCGAGACAAACCTGATTGAGATGCGCGAGGACGCTAACAGTTTGGATGAAGCCCGCGCGTCAAGACTTCTTGAGGAGATCGCGGATTTCGGTCAGCAGCTCGACCTCGGCCGACGGCTTCGGCGGAGCGGCAGGTTCCGCCTCGTCCTTGCGCTTCAACTTGTTCATGGCACGGATCACCAGGAACAGCACGAAGGCAATGATGATGAAGTTGATCGTCAGCGTGAGGAAGTTGCCCCAAGCCAAGACGGCGCCCTGTTTTTTCGCGTCCGCGAGATTTGCGGCGGTGACCTTGCTCGAAAGCGGCGTGAAGTAGTTCGAGAAGTCGAGACCGCCGGTGGCCGCACCGATGATCGGCATGATCACGTCGCCCACCAGCGATGTGACGATGGCGCCGAAGGCCGCGCCGATGATGACGCCGACCGCGAGGTCGACGACGTTGCCCTTCATGGCGAACTCGCGGAACTCCCTGAGCATCCGCGTGCCTCTTTCCTCGATCGCCATGAAAGCTCCCCGATCGGCCAGCGCGTCAGTTGATGAGGCCGGCATGAACCATTGCGCTGCGCACGGCAACGCGGGTCGGCTCGGTGACCGGCACCATCGGCAGCCGCAACGTCTCGTCCAGCTTGCCGAGCAGCGACAGCGCGTACTTGATCGGCGCCGGATTGCTCTCGATGAAGAGGTTGTTGTGCAGCGGCATCAGCTTGTCGTGCAGCTTCAGCGCGGTGGCATGGTCGCCCTTCGCCCAGGCGGCCTGGAACTCCGAGCACAGCCGCGGCGCGACGTTCGAGGTCACCGAGATGCAGCCATGGCCGCCATGGGCCATGTAACCCAGGATGGTCGCATCCTCGCCGGAGAGCTGGTTGAAGTCCTCGCCCATTGCCGCGCGCTGCTGCGAGACGCGAACCATGCTGGCAGTGGCGTCCTTGACGCCGGCGATGTTCTTCAGCTCCCACAGCCGCGCCATGGTGTCGACCGACATGTCGATCACCGAACGCGGCGGGATGTTGTAGATGATGATCGGAATCCCGATCGCGTCGTTGATCGCCTTGAAGTGCTGGTACATGCCTTCCTGGGTCGGCTTGTTGTAGTAGGGCGTCACGACCAGAACCGCGTTGGCGCCCGCCTTTTCAGCGTGCCGGGCGAGCTCGATCGCCTCCTTGGTCGAGTTGGAGCCGGCGCCGGCGACGACAGGCACGCGGCCTTTCGCTTCCTCGATGCACCATTCGACGACCTTCTTGTGCTCGTCATGGCTCAGCGTCGGGCTTTCGCCGGTGGTGCCGACCGGGACCAGGCCGTTGGTGCCCTCCGAAATCTGCCAGTTGACCAGGGAGCGGAACGCCGCCTCGTCCAGCGAGCCGTTCTTGAACGGCGTGACCAAGGCGGTGAACGATCCCCGGAATTTCGTCTTGGCTGCCATGGACTTCCTCCGTACGCGGCGATCTCGAGCAAGCCGCATTCATATCGGGTCTATCCCGCCGGTAAAAGACCCGCTTCCGTGTGACGCACGGGTTTAGGCCGCGATTTTGCCGCGGTGGTGGTGCAAACCCGGCAAAGGTAAGCGGCTGTTGGTATTTTGTCCGCATATTCAATCAAATATAGCCAGATCTTGTACAGCTAGGTCTTGAGCCAATTGACTGATTCGGGGCGACGAAACGCCGTGATCTCCTTTCCGCGCGCCGCATGGCGATCCATCGGTCTGGTCGTGTGCCTGATGGCAGGGCTGTCGGCCGGCTGCGCCGCCTGGGCCAAATCCAATGAAACAACCGCGGAGACCGTGAAGGAAACCGCGAAGGAAATCGCAAAGCCAGTCGCCAAGGACACCGCGAAGGGGGCGTCCAAGGGAACCGGCAAGGACATTTCGAAGGACGCCGCCAAGGGCGCAAGCAAGGGCGCGACCAGTCCACCCGCCAAGGATGCCGCGAAGAAGCCTGCCAAGGACGCTGGCAAGGATGCTGGCAAGAACGCAGCCAAGGAACCTGCGAAGGACAAGCTGAAGCCTGCGGCTGTCGCGCCGAAACCTCAGCCGGCCGCTGGCGGCTCGGTCCCGAAGACCGCACCCGCACCGGCAGCAACGGCCATCGTCAGACCGACCGCCCCAGCCTCCGCCAAGCCCGTCGCGGCTCCTGTCCTGGCTCCGGCGACCCGCCAGCATGCCGCCCCGCGCAAGCCGGTCACACCGGCTGCGGTTGCTGCGACCTCCTCGACGCCGCAAGCCGACAAGGACACGCTGGAGACCGTGATCGAGCTCGTGCGCAAGCGCAAGGCGGGCGACGCCACCAGTGCCGCGGCCACGATCTCGGATCCGGTCGCGCGAAAACTCGCGGAATGGATCATCCTTCGCAGCGAGGACAATGGCGCGACTGTGGAGCGCTACCGCGCCTTCCTGTCCGCCAATCCGAGCTGGCCCTCGCAGACCTTCCTGCGCCGGCGCCTAGAGGCCGCGATGTGGGACGACAGGCGCGACGACCAGGTCGCGTGGTCGTGGTTCGAGAACGAATCCCCCGTGTCCGCCAAGGGCCGCTTCACGCTCGCCAAGGCGATGCTGGCGCGCGGCGACCGTGCCAACGCCGAACGTCTGGTGCGCGATGCCTGGCGCAGCGACCCGATGTCGGAAGAGACCGAAAACAACGCACTCGACCAGTTCGGCGCGCTGCTGACGCCCGGCGATCAGAAGGCGCGGATGGATACGCTGCTCTACGGCAGCGAGAACGAGGCCGCATTGCGGGCTGCAAAGCGCCTCGGGGCCGGCTATGTCGCACTCGCCAAAGCCCGCATCGCCTCACTCAAGAAAGCGCCGAACGCTCGTGCGCTGCTCGAAGCCGTGCCGCGCGAGCTGCACGGCGATCCGGGCTTCATCTTCAGCAAGATCCAGCTGCTGCGCCGCGAGGAGAAATTTGCGGAAGCCGCCCAGCTCATGCTGTCGGCACCGAAGGATCCGGGCCGACTCTACAATCTCGACGAATGGTGGATCGAACGGCGCCTCCTGGCGCGCAAGATGATCGACACCGAGGAATTCCGCAGCGCCTATCTGATCGCGCGCGATGCGGCCCTGCCCTCGCGCGACATCTACAAGACCGAGCAAGAGTTCACCGCCGGCTGGATCGCGCTGCGCTTCCTCAACGATCCCGCGGCCGCCACCCAGCACTTTGCCCGCATCGGGATCGGCAGCGTCAATCCGACCACGCTGGCGCGCGCCGGCTATTGGCAGGGCCGCGCCGCCGAAGCTGCAGGCCGCCAGCAGGAGGCGCGCAACGCCTACGCGCGGGCCGCCGAGCAATCCACCAGCTATTACGGCCAGCTCGCACGCGCCAAGCTCGGCCTGCCGCAGATCGAGCTCAACGCTCAGCCGCGCAGCCGCGGTGCCGAACGGCTGGAGATCGTGCGCGCCGCGCAGCTGCTCTACGAGCTCGACGAGCGCGAGATGGTGATACCGTTGCTCGCCGACATGGGCGAGAACGGCGATCCCGAAGCGCTAGCCGGCCTCGGCGAGCTCACCCAGCGCCACAGCGACGCGCGCGGCATGCTGCTGCTCGGCAAGGCCGCGCTCAATCGCGGGCTGCCGTTCGATTTCTATGCCTATCCCGTCAACGGCATTCCGCAATTCACGCCGATCGGACCCGAGGTCGAGCGCAGCATCATCTACGCCATCGCGCGGCAGGAGAGCGCCTTCAATCCCTCGGTCGTCTCGCCGGCGCAGGCCTATGGGCTGATGCAGGTGACGCCGGACGCTGCACGCTATGTCTGCAAGCGGCACGGCGGGACCTACGATCTGGCGCGTCTGAAGAACGATTCGGCCTACAACGCCACGCTCGGCTCGGCCGAGCTCGGTGGACTGCTCGAAGACTATCGCGGCTCCTACATCATGACCTTCGCCGCTTACAATGCCGGCCGCGGCAGTGTGAAGAAGTGGATCGACCGCTACGGCGATCCGCGTGACCCCAAGGTCGACGCGGTCGACTGGGTCGAGCTGATCCCGTTCTCCGAGACGCGCAACTATGTGCAGCGGATCATGGAGAACCTTCAGGTCTACCGCGCCCGCTTCGGCGGCGGCACCCGGTTGCAGATCGAGGCTGATTTGCGCCGTGGCGCCGGCAGCGTGGAATAGCGGCGTGCCTATGAGACTCGCTTGCGGCGATCCGATAACAAGGTATCCGCGCGAGGGGGTAACGCGGTCAGCTCCCGGCGTTTGAGGCGGGGCCA
This sequence comes from Bradyrhizobium sp. MI1.4, assembly GCF_055811315.1. Lineage (NCBI taxonomy): Bacteria > Pseudomonadati > Pseudomonadota > Alphaproteobacteria > Hyphomicrobiales > Nitrobacteraceae > Bradyrhizobium > Bradyrhizobium sp. MI1.4. Next base: position 20,952 of record NZ_JBVVPP010000038.1, read on the forward strand.
TCAACATGGGCCGGAGTGCTCCAGACCGTACGGTGAGAAGCTGAACGAGAAGATCGTGCAGGGCGGATCGGGCGCGCCGCAATAAGAGAAGAAAAGAACTACAAACATGGATCAGGCAATGTTGAGCGTCGCCCGTGCAGTAGAGGCAGGCGCGACGACGATGAAGGGTGTGATCGACGCCACGGGACTATCTCGTCTCAAAATCGAACGTGCGTTGAATGCGCTGGAAAAGCAGAAGCTGCTGGTCCGCGACGGGCAGGGTTTTCGCGGAACCAGCCCGACGAGGACAGCCCAGCCAGCCCGGCAATGCGGCTCGTGCAATGCCTGCTGCGATATCCTCGAAGTGGCGGCCGTCGACAAGCCGGTGAACCAGCTGTGCAGGCATTGGCAGACTGGCACTGGATGCACCATCTACGAGCGCCGTCCGCAGATGTGCCGGTCCTTCGTCTGCGCCTGGCTGCAGGGCCATCTGGATGACGACTGGTTTCCGGCGAAATCGGGCATCATCGTGCATTTCAGCCAGGACGCGGTCAACGTTACCGTCGATGACCATTGCCCCGATCGCTGGCGGGAGGAGCCCTATTTCAGCAAGCTCGCCGAATGGTCGCTGAATGGCATCAAGAGGATCGGAAACCGCGGCTACGCGACCCTCGTCGTCTCCGGTGCCGGGCGGTTCCTGCTGCTCGGGCGAACCGTCGTTCCGGAGCCGACGCTGTTCGGCACCGCGTTCCTCCCGCTCACCGCCGACACATTTCGATTCTGGCGGGCGAAATCCCCGGAGCATCTGCAGCGGCTGCACGAGCGCATCGCCGAGATCGAGCGGATCAGACAGGAATTCGGCTCCTGCACAATTCCCTCGAATGAGGACGACGATCCGCAAGCCCCCTATCGGCCGGCGCTTCTACGGCTGTCGCACCACGCCTAAACTCCGACGTCGTCGACGCGGCCTAGTCCGCTCTATGCCGCTCGACTCGCGCTGGTTGCGGTCGAGACGGGCAGACCACGTTGGACGCCGTGGTGGCCATGAATCTCAAGGACCTGCCGGCGACTCCGCCTCTTGCCGCGGCGGCTGAAGTGGTCTTGATCGCGCGATCCGAACCCAGCTCTTGATCACCCAAAGCTACTCATCATTCCACACTCCACTCGTTCTTCAGAACATGTCGGAGATCCGTGGTCCGCCTGGTGCAAAAAAAGCCCCGGCGGTTTCCCGCCGGGGCTCTCTGTCAGGTCGTTAGATCGAACTTACCAGTTGCGCTGAGCGCGGAGGAGCAGAACGAGCGTGTCCTGATCCTTCAGCTCGTACACGGCGGCCGGCTTGGCCGTCGTGCCGGCACCAGCGTAAGCAACCGTACCAGCGTACTTCTGGTCCAGATGGGTCCAGGAGAGGTCGGCCGAGAACGTCAGGTTCTTGACCGGGGTCCAGCGGGTGATGACACCGACCTGGCCGATGGCGAAGTCAGGATTACAACCCGTCACGCCCGCCAGGCCGCCGAACACGCCGCCAGCACCGCCAGCGCCGCAGAGGGTCGTCTTGGCAAGAGTGCTGTACTGCGCCTGAGCGTAAGCACCGTAGATCGCGGTGTTCCAGTATGGATCCCAGTTATGGGTGTAGGCACCGCGGAAGCCCCAGGTCTTGACGGCTTCCTGACCGCTGCCGGTCACGAACACGGTGTCCGGAGCGATGGCGAAGCCGACGCTCTGGTAGGCAACGCCGGAGCTGCCGAACATCGAGTAGCTGCCGCCCGCCAGGTTCTGGAAGTTGTAGCGGGATGCGCCGTCGGTGTAGACGCCCTGGATGTTGATCACGTCACCCGCGCCAGTCGGGATGTTCTTGATCGACAGAGCGAGCTGAGCAGCCCAACCCCACTTGTCGTCGGGATGGCCAGTCGGCTCGGTGGCGCCGTAGTAGGCAACGTGGTTGTCATGCGCAGCGACCGACGCCTGGAACAGACCCCAAGCCTGGTCGACACGGACCATACCGACGAGGTTCGGCGAACGCGAACCGCCGATGGCGTTGGAGCCATACGCACCGCCGATCATGCCAGCCGCAGTCGCGCCAGTCATGTTCAGGTTGCCGGCCTGGTAATAGGCCGTCGCATCTTCAGCCGAGAACGACGCCGTCACGCCCTGACCGAAGTCAGCGGTGTAGGTGAACTGATTGACACCAGTGACCGTGCCGGAACCGCCGACGAGGCTGTCGAAGTTGTTGCCGGGATAGTTGGTCCAGGCGCGTCGAACTGCGATCTCCGTCGCTCAGTCACAATTACCGAACCCCCTTGCACACACAACAACAGAACGCTTCAGAACCGGCCAATCGAGCGTGTTTTCCAGCGGGTGTTGCACAAATAACACGCAGATGTGATCAGGGCGACTTTGCAACACTTTGAATCTGCTGATCTTCATCTGCCATCAAAAGTTCCGGCGCCAGCCCCTCACATCCGTGGAGACGCCTCGCTGTGGGTCTGGGGCGCCCGAATCGTGGAATCAACCAGGGACTCGCCGTGCGCCAGTCCTTCGGGAACTGGCTGGCCTGACCATCAAGCGGCTGCAAGATCGACAAAATATCGATCTGCGCATCGTCGATCGCTTTCAGGACTTCACCGTCGCGCTTGTGCTCGCAATCAACAAAGCGATGAAACGACTTTTCGAGCCGCTTGCGGAGATCGCTGTTGTCGTCAGGACCGATTGAAAACGCGTACGTCTCGAAGCGATCGGGATATTGCCTATCGATCTCGCAGTGAGCTACCCAGCTGGATGCTCTACGTCCTGACTATTGTAAGATGAGATCCGTAGCGGCGGAGTCCTGACAGTTGAAGAATGAAACAGCGTGCCAGATCGTCCCTGCTTTGATTTCCAAGGGCCGTTTCCACGGAAAGAGAAATCGCCAGACAAGGCCCTCCCTGATTGCGGCGACGCCTGGCGCGACGGGGCAGATCCTCGGCCGGCGAGCGAGTTATCCCGGCTAATAGTGAGAGCGCCCTTCCCGCAGCCCCGTCGGCCGATCTGAGGGCAATCACCGCTCATAGTTTGTGGCGAATCACGGAAAGAGACAATCAAATCAATCGCTTGCAAATGAATCACTGATGAGGCGGTCGGCGACGAAGGCAGTCGTCCCACACGCGGGCCATCCGATCCAATTTGAAAGCAAAATCAATCGTTTATATGGATGAAGGGAGCCGTTGTCCGCGCCAGAACCACTCTTAATACAAGCGCCAGAACCTCAGCTTGGCGTCCGTTATCGCGGCGTTACGTTCTCGGCCCGAGAGCAAACCGCCTGGTTTCGGAATTCGCTGGGAATATTCGAGCAAAAACACACGCTTCCAAATTGACCAGCCCAAGTAATTAGATGCATAAGGCTCGCACCGGAGAGGTGGCCGAGTGGCTGAAGGCAACGCTTTGCTAAAGCGTCATACGGTCTCAAGCTGTATCGAGGGTTCGAATCCCTCCCTCTCCGCCACTCCGCAGCTGTCCGGCCCGAAGACATGGGTAACGGAACGTACCTAAGACATGGGTGACAGCCTCGTGCCGAACGGGTTGTCGAGAGGTTGCAGGGTTTTCTGCTCCGGGTCGAAGTATCCCAGATCATAGTGCAAGGGCGCGATCTGAATCCGCCGCCTCTGATCTGCGCCCAGTCATCTCGTCGGGATCGCTCACGCCGCTCCGAATCCGGACGGCGGACCACGAGGGAACCCGATGAGCGAAAATCAGGTTCGCCTGCGAAACGACCGCCGGGACGTGATTCACCGCTCAGTGGGCGGAGACCCAGGCCCTCGCCTCGCGTTGCGCGGCCGAGATGTCGGCGTCCGACATCTGTCCGGCGACTTCCTGGCGCAGCGTCACGGCATCCTTGCGGCCCTTGAGCGCGGCGAGGTTGAACCATTTGTGCGCGGCGACGAGATCGACGAGACCGGAGCGTCCGCTCGCCCAATAGAGGCCGCGCTCGAACAGCACGTCCGACAGCGCGCCTGCGTCGATCGGCGTCGCGGTCTCCAGATCGAAAGTACCCTGAAACATAACGCATCCCCTTTTTTCTTATGCCGCCTCGTCCCCCGAGCGCGGCTCCCGTCCAATCAACTGTTCAACTCATCCCCGAGGCTTTTTGCTCGTGCCGTTTGCCGGCTTGTTGGAGGTAATGATGGCGGGCAAATTTGAATGGCAGTTTAAGTATCGCGATGAAGCAGACGTAAACGCGCCCACGCCAGGCGCGCACGACAAATGCAGGAAATCCCTATTTTGCAGGGACTTCTGCAATTCGTCAGATTCGGTTTACCTTGGGATTTTGGGAGAACGATAACCATTGCGCACGGTGAGGCGCGTCCTGTGGTGTCCCCGCCTGCTGTCGTCACCGTATTCCAGAGACAGCAATTGTTCACGAGAAGCGGCGCGCGAACAGCCTGCGATGGCGCGGCAGCCTCCCTGCACAAGCAGGGCGCGCATATGAAGAAACATATGGCTGCAAGCTCGACTGCGGCCATCCTTCGAGACGCCCGCCTGCGGCGGGCCCTCAGGATGAGGGATGAGGATGCGGCAGCATCAACGCAGATGGATGCAGCCGAGCCTCATCCCGAGGAACTCGCGAAGCGATCGTCGCGAAGGACGAGGCGCTCGCCCAGGTGCCGCTGAGACGTCATATGCGAGAGCCCTGACTGCTCAAGGGCAGAACGGCCACATCGCGGTCAGATCAGCAATGTCGGGATATGGGAATGCCGGCAATACCCCGGCCTCATGAGAACGAGGGCGTCGGCGAACACGTCAGGACCAGATTCCACGTTGGCCCGAAGGCCGCCTGTGAAATTGCGGAGCCCCTTTACGGAGAGCCGCACCGAACGAAGAAAACTTGTTTCTTCTGCCGGACCGGGCTTAGCGAGCGAACCCGCGAAGAGAACGATCCGACCGTTGACCTGATGTCTCGCCGACACCCTCTATCGTCGACCAGAACCTTTTGAGAGGCGCTGATGACGTGCCGGCTCTCTAGGAGCCGGCAACTTCAAAAAGCGAAGTTACTTCTTCTTGGCGACCTTGCGGGTCTTCTTCGCAGTCTTCTTCACTGCGCTCTTCGCCTTCTTCGCCTTCTTTGCCTTCTTAGCTTTCTTGGCCATGTTGCCCTCCGATGTGTGAGATGGCTTAATCGCTGCATGCAGTCGGGGATCGAGTGCACACTCATCCCGAATACACCAACACAACGAAAAAAACAGCGTCTCGCTTAAAGAAGTGTTGACGGCGAAACGCGCCTGCGCTGGCGAACGCGATGCAAACGGACTGCATGAGGTGTGCTTGCGATCGCAGAGAGTGCCCTCGGCATCGACGTTTGCAAAAGATGGGATTGTAGAAAAACACTATGCAGCAAGTATTTTCTTGCACGCGTGCATCGCGCGCGATCGTTGCAATGATGCATCCTGCCGATCGCGCGAGCGCCTCGCGAAGGCGCTTCGCGGACTCTGAGTCGCGACTTTTGGCAACGAAAATATTTTCATGATTAACGGCTCGAGCGCTCGTCAGAGCGCGTGCAAGTCGCCGTTTTGCGCGAATCGCGTGACGGCGATTCGGTCGGCGTATCGCATTCGATCGGGATGAAGTTCGTCGCAGAGGATGCGCGCGAGCGTCGCATCGCGAACCGAAAGCGAGGTGACGACGCCTGTCCGTCACCTCGTTCGAACGTACGAGGTCAGATGCCGAGCTTGGACTTGAGCAACTCGTTGACGCTCTGCGGGTTGGCCTTGCCGCCGGATGCCTTCATCACCTGGCCGACGAACCAGCCGAGTGACTGCGGCTTGTCCTTGACCTGCGCCGCCTTGTCGGGATTGGCCGCGATGATGTCGTCGACAACCTTTTCGATCGCCGAAAGATCCGTGACCTGCTTCATGCCGCGGCTTTCGACCAGTGCGCGGGGATCGCCGCCCTCCTGCCAGACGATCTCGAACAGATCCTTGGCGATCTTGCCGGAGATCGTACCCTCGCCGATCAGGTCGATGATCCCTGAGAGCTGAGCGGCATCGACCGGAGAGTCCGTAATATCCCGGCCTTCCTTGTTGAGACGACCGAACAGCTCGTTGATGACCCAGTTCGCGGCGACCTTGCCGTCGCGCGCGCGGTTGGCGAGCTTCCCCAGCACGGTCTCGTAGAACACCGCGCTCTCGCGCTCGGCGACCAGCACGCTGGCGTCGTAAGCCGACAGGCCGAGATCCGCGACGAAGCGCGTCTTCTTCTGGTCCGGCAGCTCGGGCAGCTCAGCCTTCAGCTCGTCGACGAAGCTTTGCGAGAACTCCAGCGGCAGCAGGTCGGGATCGGGGAAGTAGCGATAGTCGTGCGCCTCTTCCTTGGACCGCATCGACCGCGTCTCGCCCTTGTTGGGGTCGTAGAGCCGGGTCTCCTGGTCGATCGCGCCACCGTCCTCGAGGATTTCGATTTGGCGCCGGGCCTCGTACTCGATCGCCTGGCCGATGAAATTGATCGAGTTCATGTTCTTGATCTCGCAGCGGGTGCCGAGCGGCGCGCCGGGCTTGCGCACGGAGACGTTGACGTCGGCGCGCAAGGATCCCTTCTCCATGTCGCCGTCGCAGGTGCCGAGATAGCGCAGGATCGAGCGCAGCTTGGTCACATAGGCCTTGGCCTGCTCGGCATCGCGGATGTCGGGTTTCGACACGATCTCCATCAGCGCCACGCCGCAGCGGTTGAGATCGACATAGGACATGGTCGGCGACTGATCGTGCAGCAATTTGCCGGCATCCTGTTCCAGATGCAGCCGCTCGATGCCGATGGTGGCGGTCTTGCCGCCGTCCAGTTCGACCACGACCTCGCCTTCGCCGACGATCGGCGACTTGTACTGGCTGATCTGGTAGCCCTGCGGCGAGTCTGGATAGAAATAGTTCTTGCGGTCGAACACCGAGCGCAGATTGATCTGCGCGTTCAACCCGAGGCCGGTCCGGACAGCCTGTCTGACGCATTCCTCGTTGATCACAGGCAGCATGCCCGGCATCGCCGCGTCGACCAGCGACACGTGCGAGTTCGGCTCGCCGCCGAATGCGGTGGGGGCGCCGGAGAACAGCTTCGCGTTCGACGTCACCTGAGCGTGGACCTCCAGGCCGATGACCATCTCCCAGTCACCGGTTGAGCCCTTGAGAAGTTTGTGGGGTGCGGCAGGTGCGTTCATGGCTTGCTCCCGAGCAGCGTGACAGCGATCCGCTCCCACTCTGCCTGTAATGAATCCGTTGCCACGGGCTGGCCAGCCTGGCGATACCAATAGCCGGCATTGCCGAGGTCGCCCTCGACGCGATGCAGGTAGGCGTGCACCCAGGCGGCCTCGCGGCCGCTCTCGTCCTGTACGATCTTGTGCGCCTGGTCCCAGTCGCCCTTGGCGGCCCACCACAGTGCGGCAAGTGGAGCGCTGAGGTCCGGCGCCGGCGCGGCGCCGTCGAGGCTGGCGATATACGCCGCCATCTTCACCACCATTTCGCCGGCGTGAAGCGGCCGGCGGCCTGCTCGATCACCTCGCCGAGCGAGAACAGCGTCTCCTCGTCGAAGGGACGGCCGATCAGCTGCAGGCCGAGCGGCAGGCCCTGCGCGTCCTTGCCGGCGGGCACGGCGATTCCGGGCAGTCCCGCCATGTTCACGGTCACCGTGAAGATGTCGTTGAGGTACATCTCGACCGGGTCCGCGCCGCCTTTCTCGCCGATGCCGAAGGCCGCCGACGGCGTCGCCGGCGTCAGGATCGCGTCGACGCCCTTGGCGAAGCAATCCTCAAAGTCCTTCTTGATCAGCGTGCGCACCTTCTGGGCGCGCAAATAATAGGCGTCGTAATAGCCGGCCGAGAGCACGTAGGTGCCGATCATGACGCGGCGCTTCACCTCCGCGCCAAAACCTTCTGCACGGGTGTTCTCGTAGAGTTCGTTGATGTTCCGGCCCTGCTCGCGCAGGCCGAAGCGCACGCCGTCGTAGCGCGCGAGATTGGAGGACGCCTCCGCCGGCGCCACGATGTAATAGGCCGACAGCGCGTATTTGGTGTGCGGCAGTGACACTTCGACGAGCTCGGCGCCGGCCGCTTTCAGCCAGGCCGCGCCCGCTTCCCAAAGCTTTTCGATCTCGGCCGGCATGCCGTCGAGACGGTATTCCTTGGGAATGCCGATCTTCATGCCCTTCACGGACTTGCCGATCGCGGCCTCGTAGTCCGGCACAGCCATATCGACCGAGGTCGTGTCCTTGGGATCGTGGCCAGCCATCGAGCGCAGCAGCATCGCGGCATCGTGCGTGCTGCGCGCGATCGGACCAGCCTGGTCAAGCGAGGAGGCAAAGGCGACGATGCCCCAGCGCGAGCAGCGGCCATAGGTTGGCTTGATGCCGACGGTCGCGGTGAACGCCGCCGGCTGGCGGATCGAGCCGCCGGTGTCGGTCGCGGTCGCGCCCATGCAGAGCAGAGCCGCCACGGCGGAGGCCGAGCCGCCAGACGAGCCGCCCGGCACCAGCGTCGTGTTGGAGCCATCACGCCGCCAGGGATTGCCGACCGGGCCGAAGCACGAGGTCTCGTTCGACGAGCCCATCGCGAACTCATCATTGTTGAGCTTGCCCAGCATCACCGCGCCATCGCGCCACAGCTGCGAGGTGATCGTGGACTCGTAAGTCGGCACGAAGTTGCCGAGGATTTTCGAGCACGCCGTGGTGCGCACGCCCTTGGTCGCGAACAGGTCCTTGATCCCGAGCGGAATGCCGGCGAGCGGCCCCGCGTCACCCTTGGCGATTTTCTCGTCGACGGCCTTCGCCATGTCGCGCGCGCGGTCGGGCGTCTCCATGACGAAAGCATTGAGCACGCGGGCGGCTTCGATCGCGTTCAGATGCGCGTCGGTCAGCTCGAGGGACGTGAAAGTCTTTGCCGCGAGGCCCTTGCGGGCCTCCGCGAGCGTCAGCGATGTCAAATCGGTCATTTATTAATCGGGCTGCAGAAGAACGGAGACAGGGATTTGTCGTTGGCCGGGTCGTCTTTCTTGGCGGCCGCTTTCGCAGCCGCCTCGATCTCGTCGAGCACGGCATTGACGGCGACGTTGGGGTCGGCAGCCTTGCCCTGCCGCTCCATCTTGTCGAGATAGTTCATGTAAGCCTGATAGGCCTTCTCGTCGTCGCAAAGCATGCACATCGGACTTCGTCCTGAGACTCTTTTGACGCGTTTTCTTTACGCGAACCGGCTTCCACTTCGCTCGAAAACGCTACGTAAATTACTCAACAACCTTCGGCACCAGAAAGAAGTGGCCTTCGGTCGCAGGCGCGTTGGCAACGATATCGTCGGCGATCTCGCCGTCATTGACCACATCCTGCCGCTTCTTCATCTGCATCGGGGTGACCGAGGTCATGGGCTCCACGCCCTCGACATTGACCTCCGAGAGCTGCTCGACAAAGGCGAGCATGGCGTTGAGCTCGCCCTGCAGATGCGGAACCTCGCCCTCGGAAACCGCAATGCGCGCCAGATGCGCGATGCGGCGGACGGTAGCGGCGTCGACGGACATTATATAAGGCCTCTCACGGCAAAAACCTATGTGCCGTATAGCAGAGGCCGCTTTTGCGCCGCAACCGGCACCAGCGCATGATCCGGAAAAGTGTGAAGCGGTTTTCCGAAAAGATCATGCGCAAACAAGAACCTAAAGCACGATGAGGCTTCACGCGAAGCTCATCGCGCTTTACGGACCTATCCGCCCAGCGCCTTCATCCGGGCAAGCGCCGATTTGGCGAGATCGCGGGTCAATTCGGCTGCCGGGACCTCGCGGCCGAGGGCGATGGCCTGCCCGGCCCAGAGATTGGTGAAATCGACCCTGCCCTGCTTCTCCGCCGCCGCCTTCAGCGGTCCCAGCGCCGTTGCGGCATGGGGAAATGGCGGCGCGTCCGGCGAAATAGGGCCGGCCTCGCGCATCAGGCGGTTCTGGACGCCGCGCGCCGGCCGCCCGGTCATGACATTGGTGATGACAGTGGAATCATCCCGCCCCTCAGCGAGCGCCGCGCGGGCCGCCGCACTGACCTTGGATTCCGGACAGCGCAGATAGGCGCTTCCGATCTGCACGCCGGATGCGCCGAGCGCGAACGCCGCCGCGATGCCGCGGCCATCCGCGACGCCGCCGGCCGCAATCACCGGGACCTTCACCGCGTCGACCACCTGCGGCACCAGCGCAAAGGTGCCGGGCTGTTCCGAGATCTTGTCGGTCAGGAACATGCCGCGATGGCCGCCAGCCTCCGCGCCTTGTGCGATCACCGCATCAGCGCCGTGCTGCTCGAGCCAGACCGCTTCCTTCGCCGTCGTCGCCGAGGAGATGACGAGACATCCTGCCGCTTTGACCCGCTTGAGCAGCGCGGCCTCCGGCAGGCCGAAGTGGAAGCTGACGATCTCGGGCTTCAGCTCCTCCACGACCTCGCAGAAGCCGGCGTCGAACGGCGCGCGGTTCGCGGCATTGATGGGTGCGGCGGGATCGAGGCCATGCTCGCGGTAGTAGCCCGCGAGGCGCTGCTTCCAGCGCGTCTCCGCCTCGGCCGTGAGCTCGACCGGTGTGTGGCAGAAGAAGTTCATGTTGACCGGCGCGGAGACGCGCTGCCGGATGATGTTGACCTGCTCGCGCGCTTTCTCCGGCGACAGCATCGCGCTCGGCAGCGAGCCGAGGCCCCCGCCTTGCGCAACGGCGATCACCAGCTCCGCGTCCATCACGCCGGCCATCGGCGCCAGCACGATCGGGAATTCGGTCTTGAAGAGATCGATCAATCGACGGTTCGGCCACATGGTTGTTCTCTCGCAGTTTAGGCGGACACGCTGGAATTACGCCGGCCGGCTAGCAGTTGCTCGGCCTCGGTCGCGATCCGTTCGACGATTTCGGCGGCGGACGGAATATCATGGATCAGGCCGACGGCCTCGCCGGCAAAGACCGCGGCGACCTCGAAATTGCCCGCGGCCCTTGCCGCGGCAAATTCGACGGTCACCTCGGCGGCGCGCTGCATCAGCTCGACCTCGCGGCCGGTCCAGCGCCTGATATGATCGTTGACCAGCGTTCGCGCGGTGAACGGGGCCGGCCAGAACAGGCTGCGTGACCAGTCGACGATGACGCCGCGCACCGTGTCATTGGGATCAGCGTCGCGAATGCGCTGCTTGGCTTCCTCCGCGCCATTGGCCTCCACGCTCGCATAGAAGCGCGTGCCGATCAGCACGCCGGAGGCGCCCAGCATCATCATCGCGGCGAGCCCGCGACCATCGGCAATTCCGCCGGCGGCAACCACCGGCACGCGGCCGGCCGTGAGATCGACGATCGCAGGTACGATATCGACGGTTGTGCGCGATGCGCCGTGGCCGCCGGCTTCGGTACCCTGCGCGATCAGGATGTCCGCACCGGCATCGAGCGCTTGCTTCGCCATGTCCTCGCTCTGCACCTGGCAGATCAAGCGCGCCCCGCACGCCCTGATGCGCGCTGCAAATGGTGCGGGATCGCCGAATGACAGCATGATCGCATGCGGATTGGCGTCGAGTGCGATGTCGAGAAGTCTTGGCTGTCTTGCCAGGCTCCACGTGATGAAGCCGATACCGAACGAAGCAAAGCCGCTTAGTTGCCTGGTCTCGGCCTCGAGCCGTTCCTGATCGCCGTAGCCACCACCCAGGATCCCGAAGCCGCCGGCCTCGCTGACAGCCCGTGTCAGCCGGCTGCCGGCGATCGTGTCCATTGGAGCCAGCAGGATCGGATGTTTGATCCCCAGGAGCTGGGTCAGCGGCGTGGTGATCGGCATGGCTCCTCCGCTCTCGACACAAACATTAGTTCAGAATACCATTCTCTAAAATTGAATTCTAACGAACGCTACCATCTCAAAAGCGAAACGATGTTATGGAACTCAGCGACATCCAGACCTTCGCCGCCGTCGCCCGGACCGGGGGCATCACCCGCGCGGCCGAAGAGCTCAACACGGTGCAGTCGAACGTCACCCAGCGCGTGAAGGCACTGGAAGCCGAGATCGGCACGCCGCTGTTCGAACGCCATAGCCGCGGCATGACCCTGACCGGCGCGGGCAAGCGCCTTTTGCCTTACGCGCAACGGATGTCCGCACTAGCGCGCGAGGCCGTGCTCGCGGCCTGCGACGACGGCGAGCCCAAGGGACCGCTCGCGATCGGCTCGATGGAAACGACCGCAGCGGTGCGGCTGCCGCCGCTGTTGGCCGATTATCATCGCCGCTTTCCCGCCGTCCGGCTGAGCCTGCGCACCGCGCCCACCGCCGACCTCGTCGCCTGCGTGCTCGAAGGCACGCTCGACGGCGCCTTCGTCGCAGGTCCGATCGTGCATTCCGATCTTACCGCGACAAGCGCGTTCCGCGAAGAGCTGGTGCTGGTCAGTGCGCGGCGCTGGGCCACGCTCGCCGAGCTGCGCGCCGGCACGCCGGACTCGGGCCCGACCGCACTGACGTTCCGCACGGGCTGCACCTACCGGCAGCGGCTGGAACAAATCTTTGTCGAGTTCGGCTGGCCGTCAGCCGCACGCTTCGAACTCGGCACGCTCGACGGCATGATCGGCTGTGTCGCCGCCGACATGGGCGTGACACTGCTGCCGCGCGCCGTGGTCGAACGCAGTGCGATCAACGGCAGCGTCTCGATCCACGCGCTGAGCCATTCGCACGCGCAGGTCGAGACGCTCTTCATCCAGCGTCGTGCCGGACATCAAACCAGTGCACTGAACGGGTTTGCCGCCTGCCTGAAGCAAGACGACGACGTCATCGCGGCCTGAGATGCCAGCGCCGCAGCGCCACGACGGCCCAGATCGCCTCGACCACGCCAAACGGCCAGGCCCCTTGCAGGAAGCCGTAAGCCGAACCGAGCACGCAGGCCATTGCGAACATCAGCACGAACCAGTGGCTGCGGTCTTCCAGGGCGTAAGCGACCAGCATCGCTGTCACGGCGAACAAGCCGAATAATGTCAGCGCATCCATGTTCCGGGTTCACTCCGTAGCGCGACGCGTGATATGCGCTAACACCATGCCGGCTCTTATCCTGCCTCTCGTCGATGCTGCAACCCACTGGCCCGAACGCGGCGGGTTGGTCGGCCTTGATCTCGGCACCAAGACAATTGGCGTTGCCGTCTCCAATCCAGACCGCCGGTTAGCTACCGGCGTCGAAACGATCCAGCGCAAGGCGTTCAAGCAGGATGCCGCCCGGCTGCTCGCGATCGCCAGTGAACGCAAGGCCGTCGGCTTCGTGCTCGGCCTGCCCATCAACATGGACGGCAGCGAGGGCCCGCGCGCGCAATCGACCCGGGCGTTTGCCCGCAACCTCGCCGGCCTGACCGCGCTGCCCATCGGCCTCTGGGACGAGCGTCTGTCGACCGCCGCTGTCGAGCGCGAACTGATCGGCATGGACGTCAGCCGCGCCAAGCGCGCCGAAGTGATCGACGAGCACGCCGCGATCTTCATCCTGCAAGGCGCGCTCGACCGCCTCGCCAATCTGCGCGCAGCCCCGGGGCCTGACTGATCCATGGCGGTCGTGATCGCGGCGCTCCTCCCCGTCTTTATCCTGATCGTGCTCGGCGTGGTGCTGAAGCGCACCCTGATGCGGCTCGATACGCAATGGAACGGGCTTGAGCGGCTGACCTATTTCGTGCTGTTTCCGATGCTGCTGATCCAGACGCTGGTGAAGGCCGACCTGTCCAAGGTCCCGGTCGCAGGCGTCGGCGGCGCGCTGCTGCTGTCGGCGCTCGCGATGTCGCTGCTCTGCCTCGCGCTCCGCCCCGCCCTGTCGCGGCTCGATATCGACGGCCCCGCCTTCACCTCGATCTTCCAGGGCGCGATCCGCTGGCAGACCTATGTGGCGCTGTCCGTCTCCGCCAATATGTTCGGCGAGGTCGGGCTGGCGCTCGCCTCCGTCGCGATGGTGGCAATCATTCCGCTGGTCAACGTCCTCAGCGTCGCGGTGCTCGCGCACTACGCAGCGCCGAAGAAGCAATCCGCGCGCACCGTTGTCATGACGGTTGTCCGCAATCCCCTGATCTGGGCCTGCGTGATCGGGCTCGTCGTCAACGTCATCCACCTGCCATTGCCGAAGATCTGGCATGAGGTGGCGGACGCACTCGGCCGCTCCTCGCTCGCCATCGGCCTGCTCGTCACCGGCGCCGGACTGCATCTTGAAGGCCTGCTCCGTCCCAGCGCGGGCGCGGCTATCGGCGTGGTGTTCAAGCTGGTGCTGATGCCCGTGGTCGCGCTGGTGCTCGCCGTCTGGTTCGGACTATCCGGCGACAGCCTCGCGATCGTCGCGATCTGCGCCGCGGTGCCGACCTCCACCAGCGCCTATGTGCTGGCCCGCCAGATGGGCGGCGATGCCCCGCTGCTGGCGCAGATCATCACGCTGCAGACGATTTTGGCGGCGATCACGATGCCGATCGCGATCGCGCTGGTGGCCTAACTCCCGAGCCACATCGTCAGCACCACTGCCGTCAGATTGTTCAGCGCGTGCAGCACGATCGTGAGCCAGAGCGAGCTGCTGCGGTAGCGCATGTAGCCGAACCACAGGCCGATGGAGAAGACCTCGGCGAGGAAGTACAGGTCGTATTGCAGATGCACGACCGTCCACACCAGCGACGACAGGATGATGGCGCCGGGCACGCGCAGGAAGCTCGCCGACCAGCCGCGAAACAGAAAGCCGCGGGCGAGGACCTCTTCGGACATCGGCGCTGCCACGCTGAAGGCGAACAGCAGCATCAGCGCCGCGCCCTTGTCGCGACCGGATTTCAACAGGTCGGTCATGAAGCCCGGCGTCGCCTCGCGGCCCAGACTCCGCGACATCGTCTCCCAGGCGACCACGATCAGGATCAGCCCGACGGCGCCGAACAGGAGTTGCTTCCAGGACGGCCAATAGAAGGCGAGATAGTCGACGAAGGAGGCCTTCTTGATGCGGATGGCCAGCCACACGGCGGCCAGCGTCGCCGGCAGGCCCATCGTGACCGAAAACGCGAGCGACGCCGGCTCGCGACCGATGTGCTGCATCGATGCGAGGTCGATTGGGTCACGGGCGACCCAGACCAGATAGACGATGGCCCCGATCTGCCCGACGAACATGGCTGCGAAGATGGCGATGCCCCACAGCGCCGTGCCCCAGAACTTCCAGACTCGCGGCGGCGCCGGCGTATCGGTGAGCGGCGGCAGATCGGGATTGAGGGAGTCCATCAGGAGGCTTTCGTTTGGCAGGCTCACGGCAGCGCCCGCTCCAGCAGCGTGCGCACGTCGCCGCTCTCGAGCTCGACCGCGCCGTACATGCTGGCGTGGTTCGTGGCGAGGCGCGTGGCCGCGAACAGTTCTGCTTGACGCGGTGACACGCCGTTGAGCGCGGCGGCGGCCGCAAGCAGCGCCAGCTTCTCGACCGCAAGGCGCGCTACGCGCTCGCCATCCGGGCGGCCGAAGGTCTTGCCGATGAATCCCGCCGTCTCGCCTGCCCCTGGCAGACTTTTGGTCTCGGCAGCAAGCGCTTGCAGGACCGACATCGCTGCCTCCGGCTCGCGCGAGAGCGCGCGCAGCACGTCGAGACACATGACGTTGCCCGAGCCCTCCCAGATCGCGTTGACCGGCGACTCCCGGTAGTGCCGCGCCAGAATGCCGTCCTCGACATAGCCGTTGCCGCCGAGGCATTCCATGGCTTCGTAGAGAAACGGCGGCGCGCTCTTGCAGGTCCAGTATTTGATCGCAGGCGTCAGCAGCCGCATGTAGGCGGCCTCCGCCGGATCGAGCGGCGTCCGATCGAAGGCGCGGCAGAGCCGCATCACCACAGCCGTGCTCGCCTCCACATGCAGCGCCATGTCCGAGAGTACCGCCTGCATCAGCGGCTGATCGGCGAGATGTCTCTGGAACACGCTGCGGTGCCGGGTGTGATGCAGCGCGTGGGCGAGCCCCGAGCGCATCAGGCCGACCGAGGCGATCGCGCAATCCTGCCGCGTCAGTTGCACCATCTGGATGATGGTACGGATGCCCTTGCCCTCATCGCCGACGGCTTCCGCATAGGCACCGACGAACTCGACCTCGGATGACGCGTTGGAGCGGTTGCCGAGCTTGTCCTTCAGCCGCTGGAACTGGATCGCGTTCACCGAACCGCCCGGCGCGAAGCGCGGCATGAAGAAACAGGTCAGTCCCTGGTCCGCCTGCGCGAGCACCAGGAAGGCATCGCACATCGGCGCCGACATGAACCATTTGTGGCCGGTGATGCGGTAGGCGCCTCCGTCGCGCACCGCGCGCGTCATGTTGGCGCGCACGTCGGTACCGCCCTGCTTCTCGGTCATGCCCATGCCGAGCGTCATACCGCGCTTCTCCCACCACGGCGCGAAGGTGGGATCGTAGCTTTTCGTCGACAGCACCGGCATCACCTTGGCGAGCAGATCAGGCTGCATCGCCAGCGCCGCCACGGAGGCGCGCGTCATCGTGATCGGGCAGAGATGGCCGGTCTCGACCTGCGAGGCCATGTAGAATTTCGCCGCGCGGACCACCTCGGCGGCATCGCCCGCGGGTCTTCCATCCGCGGTCCAAGTCGAATTGTGCACGCCGGCACGGGCGCTGCGGGCCATCAGTTCGTGATAGGCCGGATGAAACTCGACCTGGTCGCGCCGATTGCCCTTGGCATCGAAGGTGCGCAGCTTCGGCGTGTTCTCGTTCGCGACGCGTCCCCGATCGGCCATCGCAGCCGAGCCCCAATGCTTGCCAGACTCCGAGAGCTCCGGTTCCGCCGCCGCAGCGCCATTGACCCTGACCGCCGCGACCAGCGGCTGGTCCGCGGCGAAGAGATCGACGTCCTCGAACGGCGGTGACTGGTTGAAGACCTCGTGGGTCGCGAAGCTGGGCTGGGTCATCTCGTGTCCTCGGCGCGGAATCAGTTCCGCCGCGGCTGGATCGGGAAATCATACGGCGCACCGCCCGCTCCCGGCAGCGAAAAGTGCCACCACTCCTTCGCATAGTTCACAAAGCCTTGCCTCGCCATCGCAGCCACCAGCCGCTTGCGCCAGGCGCGCTGATCCGGACTGATCGTCGATGCGGCGGTGTGCCCTTTCACGTCGGTGCAGTCATAGCCCGTGCCCATGTCGACGCTGCCCTCCGGCAATCGCGCCTCGACCGGCGCCGTGCAATCAGCGTAGGACTTTGACGGGTCGTATTTGCCTGAATTGTCCGCCTTGAGATCGACCAGCGTGAGATCGAGCGCCGCGCCCGTCGAATGCTGCGAGCGGCTTGCGATGTAGCCGAGGCGGAACAGCTCGGTCTTGGGAATTTTGGGATTGTAGCGCCGCTCGGCGGCCGTCTCGTGGCCGTTCTGCGACCACCTGACCATGTCGAGCGAGGCCCGCGCCGGCCGGTAGCAGTCGAACATTTTCAGCGAGAGATTTTGCGCCGCCAGTTCCTGCTGGACCGCCTTCAGCCGCAGCCCAACCTCCCGCTTCACCACGCATTCGCCCGCGCCGTAGCCGGCGAGCGGACGGCCGACGAAATTGTTCGAGGTGGCATAGCGGATGTCCTGGATGATGCTGGGGTCGATATCGTGCAAATAGACGAAACCGCCGGGAAGCGATTGGGCGTGGGCTGACGACACTATGGTTATGGCTATGGCCGCAATTACAAGTGATCTCACAATATCCCTCCGCATCGTCATGGCCGGGGGGTTGGCGGCCCCGCCCGCCCCAGTATGGGCCCGCGGGCGAGGGCGGGTGGTGGCCCGACCAAACCCCGCGGAAGGTCGGGGGGGGGGGGA
>NZ_JBVVPP010000038.1:38671-66575 GCF_055811315.1 Bradyrhizobium sp. MI1.4
CTTTTTGCGCCGAGCGTGCAAGAACGTGGATGCCCGGGACAAGCCCGGGCATGACGGAGGAAGGAGCACTACCGGGGGATAACTCCCCGCCCGGGCTTTGGCCCTTGCCCCCCCGGCCATCCCCGCCTATAGCTCTCGCTTTAATGACATCGAAATCGACCTTCGTCCTCGGCCACCGGCATTTGCTGGGCATCGAGGGCCTTTCCGCGGCCGACATTACCGGCCTCCTCGACCTGTCCGAAGAATATGTCGAGCTCAACCGCCAGGTTGACAAGAAGCGCACCGTCCTGCGTGGACGGACGCAGGTGAACCTCTTCTTCGAGGCTTCCACCCGGACCCAATCCTCGTTCGAGCTCGCCGGCAAACGGCTGGGCGCCGACGTCATGAACATGTCGGTGTCCTCCTCGTCCATCAAAAAGGGCGAGACGCTGGTCGACACCGCCATGACGCTCAACGCCATGCATCCGGATATCCTGGTGGTGCGCCATCACGCCTCCGGCGCGGTGGAACTGCTGGCCCGCAAGGTCGACGGTTCCGTGATCAATGCCGGCGACGGCGCGCATGAGCATCCGACACAAGCCCTGCTCGACGCGCTGACCATCCGCCGCAACAAGGGCCGGCTTGAGGGCCTAGTCGTCGCGATCTGCGGCGACGTGCTGCATTCGCGCGTGGCCCGCTCCAACATCATCCTGCTCAACGCGATGGGCGCCCGCGTCCGCGTCGTCGGCCCCTCCACGCTGCTGCCGCCCGGCATCGAGCGGATGGGCGTCGAGGTCGCGCGCGACATGCGCGAGGGACTCAACGGCGCCGACATCGTCATGATGTTGCGGCTCCAGCGCGAGCGCATGAACGGCTCCTTCGTGCCGTCGACTTCCGAGTATTTCCACTATTTCGGGCTAGACCAGAAGAAGCTCGCCTACGCCAAGCCAGACGCCCTCGTCATGCATCCCGGCCCCATGAACCGCGGCGTCGAGATCGACACCGCGGTCGCGGACGGCGCGCAGTCCCTGATTCGCGAACAGGTGGAGATGGGCGTGGCCGTGCGCATGGCGGTGCTGGAAGCGCTCGCCCGCAACCTGCCGAACGCGTGATGCTCATGTTGACCGACCGCCGACCCATCCTGCTTGCCAATGCCCGCGTCGTCGACCCCAGCAGGGATTTCGATGGCCCCGGCGATGTCCTGATTGCCGACGGCATCATCCGGGAGACCCGCCGCGGCATTGGCGCTGCCGGCGTCCCCGAGGGCACCGACGTCGTCAACTGCGCCGGCAAGATCGTCGCACCCGGCCTGATCGACATGCGCGCCTTCGTCGGCGAGCCCGGCTTCAGCCATCGCGAGACCTTTGCGTCCGCGAGCCAGGCGGCTGCGACCGGCGGCATCACCACCATCATTTGCCAGCCCGATACCCTGCCGGTGATCGACAACTCGGCGACCGTCGACTTCGTGATGCGTCGCGCCCGTGACACCGCGATCGTCAACATCCAGCCGATGGCGGCGCTGACCAAGGGAATGCACGGCGAGGAGATGACCGAGTTCGGCCTCCTCAAGGCGGCCGGCGCGATCGCCTTCAGCGACTGCGACAAGAGCGTGAGCAACGCGCAGGTGATGCGCCGCGCGTTGACCTACGCGCGCGATTTCGACGCGCTGATCGTGCACTACACCGAGGATCGCGATCTCGTCGGCGAAGGCGTGATGAACGAGGGCGAGTTCGCCTCGCGGCTGGGCCTGATGGGCATCCCGAACGCGGCGGAGGCCGTGATGCTGGAGCGCGACATGCGCCTGGTCGCGCTCACCGGCGGCCGCTATCACGCGGCGTCGCTGACCTGCATCGAGTCGCTCGACGTGCTCAAGCGCGCCCGCGACGCCGGCCTCGCCGTGACGGCCTCAGCCTCGATCAACCACCTTGCGCTGAACGAGAACGACATCGGCCCTTACCGTTCGTTCCTGAAGCTGTCGCCGCCGCTGCGCACCGAGGACGACCGCCGCGCGCTGGTCGCCGCCGTCGCCTCCGGCCTCGTCGACGTCATCATGTCCGACCACAACCCGCAGGACGTCGAGGTCAAGCGCCTGCCTTTCGCAGAAGCAGCCCCCGGCGCCATCGGGCTGGAGACCATGCTCCCGGCTGGCCTGCGCCTCGTGCACAATGACGAATTGGACCTCAAGACGCTGATCCGGGCGATGTCGACCCGGCCGGCCGAGATTTTGGGATTGCCTGGCGGAACCCTGCGCACGGGCAGCCCCGCCGACGTCATCGTGATCGACCCCGATGTGCCCTGGGTGGTCGATCCCGCCGACCTCAAATCGCCCTGCAAGAACACCCCGTTCGACGAGGCCCGCTTTACAGGCCGCGTGGTGCGCACCATTGTCGGCGGGCGGACAGTGTACGAGCATGTCTGACGTGCGGAGCTGCAGCCAGGGAATTTGCAGACATGGCGCTTGAATTGTTTCTGCCGGTCGCTTTCGTCATCGGCTACCTGCTCGGCTCGATTCCGTTCGGACTGATCCTGACCAGGCTCGCCGGCACGCAGGATATTCGCTCGATCGGCTCGGGCAGTATCGGCGCCACCAATGTGCTGCGCACCGGACGGAAGAGTCTGGCCGCGGCGACCCTGCTGCTCGACGCGCTCAAGGGCACCGTGGCGGTGGTGATCGCCGGCTACATCGCCGGTCCCAACGCCGCGATGCTGGCCGGACTCGGCGCTTTCCTCGGTCATCTCTTCCCGGTCTGGCTCAAGTTCCGCGGCGGCAAGGGCGTCGCGGTCTATATCGGCATTCTGCTCGGGCTGTTCTGGCCGGCCGCGCTGGTGTTTTGCCTTTTATGGCTCGCGACCGCCTTCACCACCCGCTTTTCCTCGCTCTCGGCGCTGGTGGCGTCCTTCATCACGCCGCTGTTCCTGTGGTGGTTCGGCCATCTCGCACTTGCGGCGATGGCCGCGGTGCTGACGCTGCTCTTGTTCTACGCCCATCGCGAGAACATCAAGCGGCTGCAATCGGGCAAGGAAAGCCGGATCGGCGAGAAGGCATAAGCCGGGAATCCACGGATACCGCGGCACCCCTTCTGCATTATATCTCAAATGGTGTTCGCAACTTGCAGCCGAATCACGGCTGTATGGACGAACGGGTTCCTGGCTTGGCCCTGATCATGGGCATAGCTCTACGCGGTTGCTCAGAATGAGCGAGAAGATTCTCAGCGCGCAAGACGATGGCGATTTGCGAGGTGCTGCCTGCACCGCGGCAAGCCGGCTGCTCTCGACGACGGACATCTGGTCTAGTGCGCCCTCGCCGCTTGTCGCTCCAGCGCCTGCTTCCGTCCCACAGCGCGAGCCCGATCCGATCGTGGAAGCGCGGACACCGATCGAAATCGTGGCTGTCGCAGCGACCGTCACACACGATCGAACGCCGCGGCAATGGCCGCCGCGAAAATTGTCGCTGGCCCTCCAGGGCGGCGGCACCTTCGCTGCGTTCACCTGGGGCGTGCTGGAGCGGCTGCTGGAAGAGCCATCCATCGCGATCGACACCATCAGCGGCGCCAGCGCCGGCGCCATCAACGCGCTGCTGCTCGCTTCCGGCTTCGCCGAGGGCGGCCGTGAAGGCGCCCGCGCGCGGCTGAATCGGTTCTGGATCCGGCTGATGCACGAAGCCTCGTTCCGATCGCTGATGCTGATCGGCGGCTTCTCGCCGGCGGGAAGCTCGGTCGCGTTCGGTCCGACGCTGCGCTCCGGCCAGTTCGATCCGTTCGATCTCGATCCGCTGCGGCAGGCACTGTCGCGCGACATCAATTTTTCCGCCTTGCGCGACCCGCGCTGCCCGAAGCTTCTGATCGCAGCCACCCGGATCCGTGACGGGCAGCAGCAGATCTTCCGCAACGACGTGATCACCGCCGACGTCGCGCTGGCCTCGACCTGTCCACCGCTGGTTCATTGCGCGGTCGAGATCGACGGCGAGGCTTATTGGGATGGCGGCCTCGGCGGCAATCCGCCCCTGCTGCGGCTCGTGCAGGACACGACGAGCGCCGAAATCCTGCTGGTCCAGGTCACGCCGGCGCGCGACAGCTACGTGCCGATCACACTCGCCGCGATCGACCGCAGGCTGGATCAGATCGCGGCCAACGCCGCCCTCAATGCCGAGATCGCGGCGATGGAATGGGCGCAATCGCAGGCCGCATCGGCGTTGCGGCTGTCCAGGATCGCCGCAGAAGATTTCGTCGACGGCCTGGCGCAGCGCTCGTCCACCGATCTCGGCCGCGGCTTCATTCGCGCGCTGCACCGCAGCGGCCGCGAAGCCGCCGGGCGCTGGCTCAAGCAAGGTCCAGATCACTGCGCAGCGCCGGCCGCATCCGGCCAGCGCATCGTCGCTCTCGAACCTGCGCTAGCCTGATTTCGCCAGCGCCTGCTCCAGGAACCACGCCGTCGCCAGCGCATGCGCGTCGTTGCCGAAGCGCGCGATCACCTGCACGCCGATCGGCAGGCCATTGACCTTGAGCACCGGCACGTTGACGCAAGGGTTACCCATCAGCGTCCAGAGCCTGTTGTAGCGGGGGTCGCCGGTGCTCGCGAGCTCCTTAGCCGGCGGCGTGCCCGGCGCCGAATAGGTCAGGAGCACGTCGAACCCCTCGAACAATTCGCCGAGCTCGCGGCGCCCGCGGCGGCTGATCCGGCGTGCGTCGTCGTAGTCCTTGGGTGTGAGACCGACCGTCGCATCGAGACTGGCGCGCAGCATCGGCGCGATCTCGTCGTGTCGTTCGGAAAATTCCCAGGCGAGCGCGCGATGCGCCTCGAAGTCCTGAATGATCGGATGGATGCGCCAGGCCTCCTGCACCGCTTCCGGCAGATCGATGGTCTGCACGCTGGCGCCGGCCCGCGTCGCCGCCTTGATCGCGGCTTGCAGCCCCTCCTCGGCGGCCGGCTCCACCGCACCGGCGAACTCCTGCCTGATAACGCCGATGCGCGGCGCCTTCGCCGGGACGATGCCGGCGAATTCGGTGCGGCCGGTCATCGCGAGCAGTCCGCGCGCGAGATCTTCCGCGCGGGCGCCGAACAGACCGACGGTGTCGAGCGCCCACGAATAGCATTTGACGCCGACCGTCGGCAGCATGCGGAACGACGGCTTGATCGCGGCGGTGCCGCAATAGGCGGCGGGCCGGATCACCGAGCCGCCGGTCTGGGTACCCAGCGCCAGCGGGATCATGCCGGCACCGACGGCCGCGGCCGAGCCCGAGGACGAGCCGCCCGGCGTATGCCCGAGATTGTGCGGATTGAGCGTCGGGGTCGGATCGCGCGAGGCGAACGCCGTGGTCGTGGTCTTGCCGATGATGGTGGCGCCCGCCCGCTTCAGCATCATCACGACAGGCGCGTCCGCGCGCGGCTGCCAGCCGCGATAGATCGACGATCCCATCTCGGTCGGAAAATCGGCGGTGTCGATGATGTCCTTGATCCCGACCGCGATGCCGCGCAGCGGCCCGGTGCCTTGCGCCTTCGCCGAGCTGTCGTAACGGACGAAGGCGTGGACCTCCTTCTCCCGCGCCTCGATGGCTGCATGCGATTGCGCGATGGCGGCCTCGGGCGAAAGCTCGCCCGCTTCGATGCGGCGCTGGAGGTCGGCGAGTGAGATCATGGCAATACCCTTCTTATTGGGACCGCTTTTAGCATCGCGACGAAGCCGCGCAAGCTCACGCTTGCCCACGCCCTCAGGTTGTTCCATGCTGTGCCTGCAAGGAGCCGCCGTGGACGCCATCAACCGAAGCGTAGAGCTGACCGAAGCCGACAGGATCGACCGCCTGCGGCTGATCCGGTCCGACAATGTCGGGCCGCGCACGTTCCGGTCGCTGGTCGAGCATTTCGGCTCGGCGTGCGCGGCGCTGGAGCGGCTGCCGGATCTCGCACGCCGCGGCGGCGCGCAGCGATCGGCGCGCATCTGCAGCGCCGACGAGGCGAAAGCCGAGCTCGCCGCGAGCCGCAAGTTCGGAATTGCCTGGCTCGCGCCCGGCGAGGACGGTTATCCGGCGCGGCTGGCAACGCTCGACGATGCGCCGCCGCTGCTCGCCGTGCGCGGCGACAATGCAACGCAGATGCGGCCGATGATCGCGATCGTCGGCTCGCGCAACGCCTCCGGTGCAGGTTTGAAATTCGCCGGTCAGCTCGCCCGCGAGCTTGGCGAAGCCGGCTTTGTCGTCATCTCCGGCCTCGCCCGCGGCGTCGATCAGGCCGCACACCGCGCCAGCGTTGAGAGCGGCACCATCGCGGTGCTCGCCCGCGGCCATGACTGCATCTATCCGCCGGAGCATGGCGATCTGCTGGCCTCGATCCTCGACCGCAAGGGTGCCGCGATCTCCGAGATGCCGCTCGGCCACGAGCCGCGCGCCCGCGACTTCCCGCGCCGCAACCGGCTGATCTCGGGCGCCGCGCTCGGCGTCGTCGTGGTGGAGGCGGCGCATCGCTCGGGATCGCTGATCACCGCGCGCATGGCCGCCGAACAGGGTCGCGAAGTGTTCGCGGTGCCGGGCTCGCCGCTCGATCCGCGCGCCGCCGGCACCAACGATCTGATCAAGCAGGGCGCGACGCTCGTCACCGAAGCCGCCGATGTCGTCAACGCTGTCGCACCGATCATGGAGCGGCCGCTGATGCGCACCGCGCGCGAGCCCGACAGCGAGCCGTTCGAAAGCGACCCGCAAGGACACGACCGCGATCAGATCACCGGCCTGCTCGGCCCCGCCCCTGTCACGATTGACGATCTCGTGCGGATGTCCGGCGCCTCGCCTGCCATCGTGCGCACCGTGCTGCTCGAGCTCGAACTCGCCGGCCGGCTCGAACGCCACGGCGGTGGCTTGGTCTCGCTGCTTTAAGGAGTGTTCCGCTCGTCGAAGCGCGTGCGCGCCGAGGCGATCTGCTGCTGATGCGTGATCGCCCACTCGCCGAGTGCCTTCACCGGCTGTTGCAGTCCGCGGCCGAGTTCGGTCAGCTCGTAGTCCACACGCGGCGGAATGGTCGGGAAGATCGTGCGCGTGACCAGGCCGTCGCGCTCGAGCCCGCGCAGCGTCAAGGTCAGCATCCGCTGCGAAATGCCGTTGATCATGCGCTTGAGCTCGTTGAAGCGTTTCGGCCCGTCACTCAGCATCATGATGACGAACACGCTCCATTTGTCACCGACGCGCGCGAGGATCGAGGCGACACCACGGCAGTCCGCGTGGTCGCGATCCGGCATCGGCGTGGCAGGCAAATCGATGTGCGCAGGTTTCAAGGATGTGCCCATGGCTCAAAAAGGTGCGTTCTTGCGGGGATTTCGATAGTCACTCATGTAGCTCTGGTTACAAACTTATACCAGGGTGATCCCGAATGAAACTCCTCCATCTCGACTCCAGCGTGCTCGGCCCCCACTCCGTTTCCCGGCAGGTCTCCGCCGCCATTGTCGAACGTCTGCGGCAGGCGACGCCATCGCTCGACATCGTCTATCGCGACCTGACGCAGAGCCCGCTCGCCCATCTCTCCGGCTCGCACCTCGCAGCCGCGCAAGGCGCGCCTGCGCCGGCGGAGCTCGGCCCCGATCTCGCCGCCAGCAAGGCCGCGCTGGACGAATTCCTTGCCGCCGACATCGTCGTGATCGGCGCGCCCATGTACAATTTCACCATTCCCAGCCAGCTCAAGGCGTGGATCGACCGTATTCTGGTGGCGGGGAAGACGTTCAGCTACGGCGCGAACGGCCCGAAGGGCCTTGCCGGCGGCAAGCGCGTGATCTTCGCGATCTCGCGCGGGGGCTATTACGGCGCGGGCTCGCCTGCCGCGTCGCTGGAGCACCTCGAAAGCTATCTACGTGGGGTGTTCGGTTTCATGGGCATCCATCACCCCGAATTCATCAGCGCCGATGGAATCCAGGTCGGGCCCGAGCATCGCGAGAAGTCGCTCGCAAGCGCGCTTGAGGCGGCGACCACCCTTCACGCGGCCTGAGGCAACGCGCACATCATCAGCCGCCGCAACATCGCCTGCGGCGGCTGATCGAACGGTGCACGGTCGACGAAGCTAAAACCAGGCGCCCTGAATGCCGAGGATGACGGCGACGAGCGAAACGAACAGGCCGATGCCGGCAAAAAGAGCCACCCCGATGAACTCGGAGGTGTCGGAACGCTTGGCGGGAACGGCGGTGTTTTCGGTGTAAATACGCGGTGCTGAAATAGGGGAAATAATACGAGCTGCCTTTGGCATTTCGGGCTCCCTTGAAATGAGTCTTCGTGACCCCTGCCCGTAAAAGGGTCTTGGCAGACCAAGCGAAGGTTCAACGCCTCACGCAAAGGTTTCAGAAAAGTACAACGCGCGAGACGTGGGAACCGGCCGGCGCAACCGCTCGCCGCTGCGCCGACCGATTTGCACCAAGATTGATCAGCCGCGATAGATCGGCGCGCCGCTCGGAGAGGCAACCGCGCCGCCGTCGACGAAGATTTCCTGGCCCTGCACATGCGCGGAATCGTCGGAGGCGAGGAACAGCACAGTCTTGGCGACGTGATCTGTTTCACCAATGCGCCCCAGCGGCGTCGTCAGCGCGATCCGCTTCTCGAACGCCTTCTCGGCTTCGGGCGTCGCGGTCGCGGGTCCCCAGATCGGCGTGCGGATCGCACCGGGCGCGACCACGTTGACGCGAATGCCGCGCGGCGAGAGCTCCGAGGCCATGATCCGCGCCATCGCCCGCACGCCGGCCTTGGCGGCGCCATAGGCCGAATAGCCGGGAATGCCGAGCACGGAGATCACCGAGCCGTTGAGGACGATGGAAGCATTGTCGTTGAGATAAGGCAGCGCGGACTGAACGGTGAAGAACACGCCGGTCAGATTGGTGCTGATGACCTTCTCGAAGACCTCCAGCGTGGCCGACCCCAGCGGCGTACCGCCGGCGATGCCGGCATTGGCGAACAGGATGTCGAACTTGCCGAACTTTTCGGCGCCCTTCTTGATCGCAGATTCGGTCGCGGCAATGTCGGTGGCGTCGGCGGCGAGCGCGAGCGCGTTCGGCCCGAGCTCCTTCGCGGCCGCCTCGAGCGTCTCCTTGTTGCGCCCGGTGATCACCACCTTGGCGCCCTCGGCCACGAACAGCTTTGCCGTTGCCAGTCCAATGCCGCTATTGCCGCCGGTGATCAGGGCCGTCTTGTTCTTCAGTCTCACGTTCGCCTCCAGTGGTTTCATCATAAAACTATAATTGCCATCTAGGCCATCTGGTTTTAAGATGCAACCAAGGAGCGCGTGAACGGTGACAGGACCGTGCGATCGCGAAAGGGCCAGATCATGGTGAAACGGACGAGCTTCGAGGGGGACGCCTGCCCGATCGCGCGATCGCTGGAGGCGATCGGCGACCGGTGGTCGCTGCTGATCATCCGCGAAGCGCTGTTCGGCCTGCGCCGCTTCGGCGAATTTCAGAGCAAGCTCGGCATGGCCAAGAACATCTTGTCGACGCGGCTGCGCGCGCTGGTCGATCACGGCATCCTGACGATGGCCCCCGCCTCCGACGGCAGCCCTTACGAGGAATATGTGCTGACGCCGAAGGGCCGCGGCGTCTTTCCGGTGTTGGTAGCGCTGCGCCAATGGAGCGAGGAATTCGACGATCGCCCGTCGGAGATCGCGACCATCCTGGTCGATCGCGAGAAAGGCCGACCGGTGAAGAAGCTCGAACTGCACGCGGAGGACGGGCGACTGCTCGCCCCCGCGGACACGACGCTGAAGCCGCGGCTGGCGCCGCGGCGGCGGTCGGCGGGATAAGGACGCACCGCCACCCCAACCGTCATTGCGAGCGAAGCGAAGCAATCCAGAATCTGACCGCGGGGAGACCCTGGATTGCTTCGCTGCGCTCGCAATGACGGGATGGCGGGACTTGTACAAGACATCGACAGCGTCAAAGATGGCGAGGTCCCACCAAACTGGCACCACCATGCCCCTGCTCGCCATCGCCTATTTTTCCATCTCGGGCACCACCGAGAAGCTGGCGCATGCGGTTGCGCGCGGAGCAGATGGCAGAGCGCAGGTCACGCTGTGTCGCATCACCGGCGGCGACATCGTGTCAGGCCGCTTTCAGAATGAGAGCTTACTGGAGACGATCGATGGCGCCGACGCAGTTGCGTTTGGCAGCCCGACCTATATGGGCGGACCAGCCGCTCAATTCAAAGCGTTTGCCGATGCTTCAAGTGATCGACGGAGCCAGCAGCGCTGGGCCAACAAGATCGCAGCCGGGTTCACCACCGGCGCCTGCGCAAGCGGCGATCAACTCCACACACTGTCCTACTTTTCCATTCTGGACGCGCAGCACGGCATGCTCTGGTGCGGACTGGATATTCCCGGTGGCGAGGATCCGAGCGGCCGCAATCGTTTGGGCAGCCAGCTTGGTCTGGCAACACACTTGATTGACGGCTCGTTGCCGGAGAGCGACCTCGGCACGGCCGAATATCTCGGCCTGCGATTGGCCAAAATGGCAAGCCGCAACGGCTAACCGCACCGTCGTTGGAGCAGTACATCGCCCCCTTCACGACAGCCTGCGCTTGCTCCGCAGCCGCAGATGCTCGTCCGCCTCGAGCTTGGTCATTCCCAGGAGATAATGCAGCACGTCGAGCCTGTGCCGTTCGGCAAGCTTGCGCAGGGCCCCGACCTGCTCGGCGATGAAGGCGACCGCCTCCTCGACGCCGCCCTCCCCCGGTTCCTCGTGACGCAAGCCTCCCCCCGCGCGCGATGCGGCGCCCGCCCGTTTCTTTCCTGGCTTAGTCACCAGCCCCCACCCGAATCCATGCCCCGCGGCAACATTACGCCGACATCGACCGCAACTCAAAGGTGGTATTTTGCAACTTTCTCGATATGAAACTTTTCCCATCGGGAGGGCTCTCAACAGCCCTCGATTTGACAGCGACGGCCTCACCACCCATGTTCGGGACGAAAGGGCCGACCCGAATCTCATCGAATTCGGCCCCAAATTTCCCCATAAGTTACTGGAACTACATGAATATCGTCATTGTGGAGTCGCCGGCGAAAGCCAAGACGATCAACAAGTATTTGGGCTCGTCCTACGAGGTTCTGGCCTCGTTTGGCCATGTCCGCGACTTGCCGGCAAAGAACGGCTCCGTCGATCCCGACGCCAATTTCAAGATGATCTGGGAGGTCGACCCCAAGGCGGCCGGCCGGCTCAACGACATTGCCAAGTCCCTCAAGAACGCCGATCGCCTGATTCTCGCTACCGACCCTGATCGCGAGGGCGAGGCCATCTCCTGGCACGTGCTGGAGGTCCTGAAAGAGAAGCGCGCGATCAAGGACCACAAGATCGAGCGCGTGGTGTTCAACGCCATCACCAAGCAGGCGGTGACGGACGCGATGAAGAATCCGCGCCAGATCGACGGTGCGCTGGTCGACGCCTATATGGCGCGCCGCGCGCTGGACTATCTGGTCGGCTTCACCCTCTCCCCCGTGCTGTGGCGCAAGCTGCCGGGCGCCCGCTCGGCGGGCCGCGTGCAGTCGGTGGCGCTGCGTCTGGTCTGCGACCGCGAGCTCGAGATCGAAAAGTTCGTTGCGCGCGAATACTGGTCGCTGATCGCGACCCTGCTGACGCCGCGCGGCGACGCCTTCGAGGCCCGTCTCGTCGGCGCCGACGGCAAGAAGATCCAGCGCCTCGACATCGGCACCGGCGCGGAAGCCGAAGACTTCAAGAAGGCGCTGGAAGCAGCCGCCTACGCGGTGACCGCGGTCGATGCCAAGCCGGCCCGCCGCAATCCGCAGGCCCCCTTCACCACCTCGACGCTGCAGCAGGAAGCCAGCCGCAAATACGGCTTTGCGCCGGCGCACACCATGCGCATCGCGCAGCGGCTCTATGAAGGCATCGACATCGGCGGCGAGACCACCGGACTCATTACTTATATGCGTACCGACGGCGTGCAGATCGACCCGTCCGCGATCACCCAGGCCCGCAAGGTGATCGGCGAGGATTACGGCAACGCCTATGTGCCGGACGCGCCGCGTCAGTACCAGGCCAAGGCCAAGAACGCCCAGGAAGCCCACGAAGCGATCCGGCCGACCGACATGTCGCGCCGTCCCGACAGCATGAGCCGCAAGCTCGAGTCCGATCAGGCGAGACTCTATGAACTGATCTGGAAGCGCACCATCGCGAGCCAGATGGAATCGGCCGAGCTGGAACGCACCACGGTCGACATCACGGCGAAGGTCGGCGGCCGCACGCTGGACCTGCGCGCCACCGGCCAGGTCGTCAAGTTCGACGGCTTCCTCGCACTTTACCAGGAAGGCCGCGACGACGAGGAGGACGAGGACTCCCGCCGCCTGCCCGCGATGAGCCCCAACGATGCGCTGAAGCGGCAGTCGCTCGCCGTCACCCAGCACTTCACCGAGCCGCCGCCGCGCTTCTCCGAGGCCTCGCTGGTCAAGCGCATGGAAGAGCTCGGCATCGGCCGGCCCTCGACCTATGCCTCGATCCTTCAGGTGCTGAAGGACCGCGGCTACGTCAAGCTCGAGAAGAAGCGCCTGCACGGCGAGGACAAGGGCCGCGTCGTAGTCGCGTTCCTCGAAAGCTTCTTTGCCCGCTACGTCGAATACGACTTCACCGCCAATCTGGAAGAGCAGCTCGACCGCATCTCCAACAACGAGATCTCCTGGCAGCAGGTGCTCAAGGATTTCTGGACCGGTTTCATCGGCGCGGTCGACGAGATCAAGGATCTGCGCGTCGCCCAGGTGCTCGACGTGCTCGACGACATGCTGGGACAGCACATCTACCCGCCCCGCACCGATGGCGGCGACATCAGGCAATGCCCGAGCTGCGGCAACGGACGGCTCAATCTCAAGGCCGGCAAGTTCGGCGCCTTCGTCGGTTGCTCGAACTATCCGGAATGCCGCTACACCCGTCAGCTCGCCGCCGACGGCGAGGCAACGGCCGATCGTTCGCTCGGCCAGGACCCGGATACGGGCCGCGATGTCTGGGTCAAGGCCGGGCGGTTCGGCCCCTACATCCAGCTCGGCGAGCAGAAGGATTATGCGGAGGGCGAGAAGCCGAAGCGCGCAGGCATTCCGAAGGGGATGTCCCCTGGAGATGTCGAGCTCGAGCTTGCGCTCAAGCTGCTGTCGCTGCCGCGCGAGATCGGCAAGCATCCGGAAACCGGTGAGCCGATCACCGCGGGTCTCGGCCGCTTCGGGCCGTTCGTGAAGCACGAGAAGACTTATGCCAGCCTCGAGGCCGGCGATGAGGTGTTCGATATCGGCATCAACCGCGCGGTGACGCTGATCGCGGAGAAGATCGCCAAGGGCCCGAGCCGCCGCTTCGGCGCTGATCCCGGCAGGGCGATCGGCGATCATCCCACCCTCGGCACCGTCACGGTAAAGGGCGGCCGCTACGGCGCCTATGTCACCGCGGGTGGCGTCAATGCCACGATCCCGAGCGACATCGAGAAAGACGCCATCACGCTGCCGCAAGCAATCGCGCTGATCGACGAGCGTGCGGCCAAGGGCGGCGGCAAGAAGCCGAAGAAGGCGGCGAAGCCGGCCAAGGCCAAGAAGGCTGCGGCGAAGGCCGCCGACGGCGATGACGCCGCACCAAAAACCAAAAAGCCGGCCGCGAAGAAGGCGGCCAAACCCAAATCCGAATCCACCAGCAAGGCGCGCGCAGCCGTGTCGTCGACGGCCAAAACGTCACCGACCAAGGCAGCTGGCGCCAAAGCTCCGGCCAAGAAAAGTGCCGGCACCAAATAGAGGCTAAGTGAAACGCAAGAATGACCGTGGCTTTCCCGACAGGGCAGCCATCGTCGCCTTCATCAAGGCAAATCCCGGAAAGGTCGGAACCCGCGAAATTGCACGCGAGTTCGGCCTGAAGAACGCCGACCGCATCGAGCTCAAGCGCATGCTGCGCGAGCTCGCCGACGACGGGCTCGTCAAGAAAAAGCGCCATACGATTTCAGAGCCGGACAGCCTCCCGCCGACACTGGTCGCCGACA
Source organism: Bradyrhizobium sp. MI1.4 (assembly GCF_055811315.1). NCBI lineage: Bacteria > Pseudomonadati > Pseudomonadota > Alphaproteobacteria > Hyphomicrobiales > Nitrobacteraceae > Bradyrhizobium > Bradyrhizobium sp. MI1.4. The sequence continues at coordinate 52,618 of NZ_JBVVPP010000038.1, forward strand.
TTACCGGCCGCGACGCCGACGGCGAGCTGGTCGCCTCCCCCACTGAATGGGACGAGGTCGAAAGCGGCGAGCCGCCAAAGATCCTCATCACGATGCCGCGCCGGCCGAAGCCCGGCACCGCGGCCGGCGTTGGCGATCGCGCGCTGCTGCGGGTCGAGCGATCCGACGAGACCGAAGGCCCGGCCTATCGCGGCCACATCATCAAGGTTTTCGACAAGACCAAGAGCCGCATCCTCGGCGTCTTCCGCAGCCTGCCCGAAGGCGGCGGACGGATCATCCCGGTCGACAAGAAGTCCGCCGACCGCGAGCTGAACATCGCCCCGACTGAGACGCACGGCGCGCAGGACGGCGATCTCGTCAGCGTCGACATCATCCGCTCGCGCGGCTTTGGGCTGGCGTCAGGCCGCGTCAAGGAGAAGCTCGGCTCGGTCAAGTCGGAGAAGGCGATCAGCCTGATCGCGATCTACGCGCACGACATCCCGCTACAATTCCGTCCCGCGGCAGAGCGCGAAGCCGAAGCGGCGGAGCCGGCCAATTTGAAGGGGCGCGAGGACTGGCGCGATGTGCCGCTGGTCACCATCGATCCGCCGGATGCCAAGGATCACGACGACGCGGTACACGCGCAGCCGGATCCCGATCCCAACAACAAGGGCGGCTTCATCGTCGATGTCGCCATCGCCGATGTGAGCTTCTACGTGCGACCGGGCACCGCGCTCGACCGCGATGCGCTCGATCGCGGCAACTCGGTCTATTTCCCCGACCGCGTCGTGCCGATGCTGCCCGAGCGCATCTCCAACGATCTCTGCTCGCTGGTGCCGGGCGAGCCGCGCGGCGCGCTCGCGGTGCGGATGATCATCGCGCCAGACGGGCGGAAACGGTCGCACAGCTTCCACCGCATCCTGATGCGCTCCGCAGCCAAGCTGAACTATGCGCAGGCGCAGGCCGCGATCGACGGAAGGCCGGACGACACCACCGGCCCCCTGCTCGATCCGATCCTGAGGCCGCTTTATGCCGCCTATGCCTGCGTCAAGCGCGCGCGCGACGAGCGCGATCCGCTCAATCTCGATCTGCCCGAGCGCAAGATCCTGCTCAAGCCCGACGGCACGGTCGACCGCGTCGTCGTGCCCGACAGGCTCGACGCGCACAAGCTGATCGAGGAGTTCATGATCCTCGCCAATGTCGCGGCAGCCGAGATGCTCGAGAAGAAGTCGCTGCCGCTGATCTACCGGGTGCATGACGAGCCGACCCTGGAAAAGGTCCACGCGCTCGCGGAATTCCTGGCGACGCTGGACGTTCCGTTCGCGAAAGGCGGCGCGCTGCGCCCCGCTCTGTTCAACCGCGTGCTGGCGCAGCTCGAAGGCCACGACCACTTTCCGCTGGTCAGCGAGGTCGTGCTGCGCGCCCAGGCACAGGCCGAATACTCTTCGGAGAATTACGGTCATTTCGGCCTGAATTTGCGCCGCTATGCGCATTTCACCTCGCCGATCCGCCGCTACGCCGACCTTGTCGTGCACCGTGCGCTGGTTCGCGCGCTCGGCCTCGGCGAAGGCGCGCTGCCCGACACCGAGACCCCGGAAACGTTGAGCGAGGTCGCAGCTCATATCTCAGTGACCGAGCGGCGCGCGATGAAAGCGGAGCGCGAGACCGTCGACCGCCTGATCGCCCATCACCTCGCCGACCGCATCGGTTCGAGCTTCCAGGGCCGCGTCTCCGGCGTCACGCGCGCCGGCCTGTTCGTCAAGCTCGCCGAGACCGGCGCCGACGGCCTGATCCCGATCCGATCCCTCGGCACGGAATATTTCAACTATGACGAGGGCCGCCACGCCCTGGTCGGCACGCGCAGCGGCACCATGCATCAGCTCGGTGATGTTGTCGACGTCCGCCTGATCGAGGCGGCTCCGATCGCAGGCGCGTTGCGCTTCGAGCTGCTGTCCTCGTCCGGCGAGACCGCACCGCGGGGCCGCAGGTCCTCCGGTCCGCAACGCCGCCCCTCGTTCAAGGCGCACCCCGGGCGCAGTCCTGACAAGAAGCGCAAGCCGGACAAGCCGAAGAAGCCCGGCAAGGGGAAAACGGCCAAGGGAAAAAGCAAGGGCAAGGGCCAGAAGGGCAAGGCATGGTGACGACGAGCACGGCGCCGAAGATCTGGACCCGCGAGACTGGCCTCGTCGAGAAGCGCGACGTCTTTGCTGCGATGAGGCGCGGCTTTCGCGGCCGCTGCCCGCGCTGCGGCGAGGGAAAGCTGTTCCGCGCCTTCCTGAAGACCGCGGATAACTGCTCCGTCTGCGGCCTCGATGTCACGCCGCATCGGGCCGACGATTTGCCAGCCTATCTCGTCATCGTCATTGTCGGGCACATCGTGGTGCCGACTATTCTGTGGATCGAGACCAACTATACGACGCCGGTCTGGATCAGCTTCGCGGCCTATCTGCCCTTCACCTTCGTCGCCTCGCTGGCACTGCTGCAGCCGGTGAAGGGAGCCGTGGTCGGATTGCAATGGGCTCTGCGCATGCACGGGTTTGACGAGAACCCGACGGATGGTATTCCGCCGGTGTAAGCAAAATAAACAAGTAGTGGTTTGGGTGAGGACATGACGGATACGTCGCAGGCAGCCGACAAGGCAAAGATCCACGAGGGCAAGGAAGCCGATCATCATCCCTATTTCCGCCCTAGGGATGCCGCGACACTGATCCTGGTCGACCGCAGCGGAGCCATTCCAAAAGTCCTGGTCGGCAAGCGCCACGACAAGGTGGTGTTCATGCCCGGAAAATTCGTTTTCCCGGGCGGCCGCGTCGACAAGGACGATTATCGCGTACCATGCGCGGCGCCGATCACCGCCGAACTGGAAGCCAATCTCGCCAAGGGCAGCCCGAAGACGCCGGCCTCGCGCGCAAAATCGCTGGCGATCGCCGCGATCCGCGAGGCCTGCGAGGAAACGGGTCTCTGCCTCGGACGCAAGGCCGAGGTAAAGACAAAACTCGAAGGCGCCTGGAAGCCGTTCGCGGATGCGGGCCTGTTGCCGGATCCCTCCAGCCTGTTCCTGATCGCGCGCGCGATCACCCCGCCCGGCCGCGTCAAGCGGTTCGACACGCGCTTCTTCACGGCGGACGCCTCCGCGATCACCCATCGCGTCGACGGCGTGATCCACGCCGATGCCGAGCTTGTCGAGCTGGTCTGGGTCGAGCTCGGCTCGAAGCCGCTCGCCGATCTGCATCCGATGACGCGCAATGTGCTCAACGAGCTCGACGCGCGTCTTGCCACCGGCCCGCTCCGCCACGATGCGCCGGTGCCGTTCTTCCATTTCTACGGCGGCAAGATGCAGAAGGATATTTTGAGCTGATCAGTTCGTGACGTCCGCATTGTCCGCGTCGGGCTCGGTGCCGACATAGTCGCGCGCGGGAAGGTTCAGCACTCGCCCGAGCTCGCTGGCGAAGCGACTGGCTTCCTCGCGCTTGGTGAAGCTCATCAGCGTGATCGGCTCGGTCCCTTTGTTGCCGCAGAGATTGACATCGTATGTCGTCAGCTCCGGATCGTCCTCGTCGGTCATGCTGATGAAATGATAATCGGCGAGATCGCGATGCTTGCGAAAATTCAGCGGGCCGAACTGCCTGGTGATGACGATCTGGCGCAGCGTCTCGTTCAGCACGACGAAGGTGCGGAAGGTGAGCAGGATGATTCCGGGGATGCCGACGAGCAGCCCGAGTCCCGTGAACACCAGCACCGGCATGAGATCATCGGCGAGCCGGCCAAAACCGGAGAAATCCTGCCGCAGGCCGAGCGCGACATTCCACAGCAGATAGAAGCTCGCCGCCAGCAGCGGCAATGACAGCAGCCGCCCGACCCAGGGCATGGGCCGGTCGATGCGGACGATGCGCCCGTCCACGGTCATTGCACCTGCCATCGAAGGTCTCCTCGGGAGCGAAAGTCATGGCTTGGTCGGAGTGAGCCGTGGATCGGTTCGATGGGACTCCCCCGTCATTCCGGGCGCGGCCCGGAATGACGCGAATGTGCTGAGGGCGTCGCGAAAAACAAAATAATCTTCCTGCCTCCCCCGATGGCGGAGTTCCGCGGCGTGCCTATGTCTTCGGGAACGACACCAAGAACGGACACCGGGCGATGGCACAACGGCAACTCAAGCTTGGCGCGTTCATGCGCCCGATCAGCATCCACACCGGCGCCTGGCGCTATCCCGGGGCCTGGCCGGAGGCCAATTTCAACTTCGGCCACATCAAGACGCTGATCCAGAAGCTCGAGGCCGGCAAGTTCGACGCCTTCTTCATGGCCGATCACCTCGCCGTGCTGAACATGCCGGTCAATGCGCTCAAGCGCAGCCACACGGTCACCTCGTTCGAACCCTTCACGCTGTTGTCGGCGCTCTCGGCCGTGACCGAGCGGATCGGCCTGATCGCGACGGGCTCGACCACGTTCGACGAGCCCTATCACGTCGCACGGCGCTTCGCCTCGCTCGACCATCTCAGCGGCGGGCGGGCGGGCTGGAACATCGTCACCACCTCGAACCCGGATGCGGCGCTGAATTTCGGCCTCGACGACCACATGGAGCACGCCGAGCGCTACAAGCGCGCCCGCGAGTTCTACGACGTCGTCACGGGCCTGTGGGATTCCTTTGCCGACGACGCCTTCGTGCGCGACGTCGAAAGCGGCGTGTTCGTCGATCCCGCCAAGATGCATGTGCTCGACCATCACGGCAAATATCTGAAGGTGCGCGGTCCCCTCAACATCGCCCGCCCGGTCCAGGGCTGGCCGGTGATCGTGCAGGCCGGCGCCTCCGAGGACGGCAGGCAGCTTGCCGCAGAGACCGCGGAAGCCGTGTTCACCGGCGGCGGCAGCCTTGCCGACAGCCAGAAACTCTATGCCGACATCAAGGGCCGCATGGAGAAGGTCGGCCGCGATCCCGAACACCTCAAGATCCTGCCCGGCGCCTTCGTCGTGGTCGGCGACAGCGTCGACGAGGCCAGGGAGAAGCGCGCGCTGCTCGACAGCCGCGTGCATTACGACAGCGCCATCGCCTCGCTCTCGGTCGTGCTCGGCACGGATGCCTCCGGCTTCGATCCGGATGGACCGCTCCCTGAAATCCCGGAGACCAACGCCAGCAAGAGTGGTCGCCAGCGCATGGTCGACCTCGCGGCCCGCGACAAGCTCACGGTGCGCCAGCTCGCCCAACGCGTCGGCGGCTATGGCGGGCTATCCTTCGTCGGCACGGCCAAAACCATCGCCGACCAGATGGAGGAATGGCTGGTCGGGCGCGGCTCCGACGGCTTCAACATCATGTTCCCGTTCCTGCCTGCCGGCCTCGACGATTTCGTCGACAAGGTGGTCCCGGAGCTGCAGCGCCGCGGGATTTTCCGGAAAGAGTACGAAGGGCCCACTTTGAGAGAGAATCTGGGCCTGCCTCGGCCCAAAAACCGGTTCTTCGAGGCGTAATCGGCCTGATCTGGGTGCTTTTCGAGCCCTAAAATCTTGACATCAGGCGGTTTCTGGCTAGGTTGCCGGCCAACGCGGGCCATTTGGCCGGCTCCAGATTCCCTTCATTCCTGAGGTTCTGAACATGGCCAAAGCGGTCACCATCAAGGTCAAGCTCGTGTCCTCGGCCGACACTGGCTTCTACTACGTCGCCAAGAAGAATTCGCGCACCATGACCGACAAGCTGGTCAAGAAGAAGTACGACCCCGTGGCGCGCAAGCACGTCGAATTCCGCGAAGCCAAGATCAAGTAAGATCGCGGAACGTAGAAGACTTTTGCGGGGCCCTTTCGGGCCCCGTTTTATTTTGGCCCCTCTCTCGTGTCCCGGAGGCGCAGCAGCGCCCCGTGGACGTGACGCTGCGACCTGGGCACGAGGGCTGAGCTCGGCGCAGCGAGTCATCGACGGATTTTCTTCAACCCTCGGTTGCTCGCCTCGGAATGTATGTTACCGTGCACTTACCGGGCGGAAATTTCCGTCCGGATTTGGAAGGACATGGTCATGAGATTCTCATCAAGCCTTGTCGTGCCTTCAACCATCGCTGTCTTGTCGACCGTCTTGCTGTGCGCGCCGGCAGCGTCGCAAATCCCAACCGGCTCCGCCGCCACGATTCCTCCCGTCACGGTCGACGCGCCGAAACAGGTGGCAAGGCCGCACGTGTCGGAGCGAGGAGCAAACACAATTGCGCCGCGTCGGACTGCCTCAACAGCTCAAACGTCAGTCGCGCGAACGCCTTCGTATGCGCCGGGTTCTGTGATGGGGAGGATTGCCGGCCTGGAGAAAGTCGCCAGCAGCTGCAACGGTGGCTGTGCATCAAGCTTCCCAAGCGGCAAAGATCCCTGGGTTGGATGCAGCGTGTCGGGCGGCAACATAGACTACGGACCTTTCTCGCCGACCTGCCGAGACACCATCACCCACAAATCCTACCTGGACTGCGTCGAAACCAGGACGTTCCTGGGCGACAACCGAAACAAGGCTCACTGGTTGTGCAGCAGTCTGGCCGCCGGCAACAGGTTTAAGGTCGCCGATCTCAAGCGGTCAGGACGCACGCGTTAGTCCATCGCGTCCGCCGGCTTTCTGGCGCAGTTGAACTTAGCTCTCCTGTCGTAAGTTCGCGGACGTCACGGAGCTTGAATGAGCCTTTTCTGGCCCGTCTTGGGCGCTCGCGTGTCCCGGGCGCGCTGCAACGCGCAAGCGTTGCTGCGCAGAACCGGGACCCAGAAAGCCACACAATACAACCAGCGACTGGGCCCCGGCTCTGCAACGCACCGCTAAAGAAGCGCCGCGCTGCGCCGGGGCACGAGAGCGCGAGCAAGCGTGCTTCTGGAACTGTCGCCTCCGCCATGCGCTCCCGCTTCGGCTGATCACGCGAGACGATCAGGGCGCTGCGACTGCAACCGCTTCTTCGATGATCCTCAGTTGTCCATTTTCGCTGGTCAGTATGGATGAATAATAACCGTGAAACGGACGGTCTCCTACCTTGGCCTCCCATGTTCCAGCGTTGAGGACAAAGCTCGCTGATCTGAAGGCCATGTTCCCTCCGTTGGGTTCGCTATTGTGAATTGATATCGCTCAGCGCCGTTCGACAACTGAGCGTTGCTGCACCTCAATAGCGCGGCAAATAAGTCGTCTGCTAGACCTGCGCTTCCGCTTTCGTACCTTGGCCATTTCGAACCAGACGCGGCTCCGTTCCCGCCAAAAGCCTTTGGATGTTGGCACGATGGCGGATGATCACGTAGAGGCCGCCTCCGATCACCAGCAACCGATACGGCAATGGGTGCTCGACCGCGCAGACAAGAACGATTGCCGTCAACGCCGCGAGCATCGAGCTCAAGGAAACGATCCTGGTCATAGCCAGCACGAAGCCAAAGACGGCTGCAGCCCCCAATCCGACGGGCCAAGACATCGCCAGCAACACACCGAGCCCCGCGGCAGCCGACTTGCCGCCCGTGAAGTTCAGCCAGATCGATCGGCTATGTCCCAACAGCACAGCAAGTCCAGCCAGACAAACAGCCCATGGCACCCAGACCTGCAGATCAGACGCTGTCGGCGGCGGGGATATTTCCGCGTACAGCCAAGGGCAGAACGAACGCGCGACGATGATGGCACCCACGCCATTCAGCACATCGCCGACGAGCACGAACAAGGCAGGCCCTTTGCCGAGAGTGCGCAAGACATTCGTTGCCCCGGTGGACTTGGAGCCATGCCTTCGGATGTCGATGCCCCTGAGCAGCTTCCCCGCCAGATAGCCCGTGGGGACCGAGCCAAGGAGATAGGCGATCAACAACCCAACCGCGCCGCTGTCCAAAAAGCCATGGGTTTTGGATCCAGTTTCCTGAACGCTGTTTTATCCCCGACTTCGTCTGACCGCTATACGTCACAAGTGGCCGATCACGGCCCCGAGGCTGCGACTGCGATCGAAGGTCTCTGCAGGTTGAAACGCGATGATAATGTCCGGCTGCCCCCGCGACGGGAAGGGTTCCTTTTTTCTCGCCGCCGGTGTTTCATCTGCGCGGCGGAGAACGGACATGCAGGGATCGCTGGGGGAAAAGATCGGTGAAGGCGCCTTCTCCGAGGCCTACGCCTGGGCGCCCGGTCAGGTCGTGAAGCTGTTTAAGGCCGGCGTCTCTCATCTGCTCGGCCGACACGAGGTACGCATGATCCGCGCCGTGCACGCCGCCGGCGTCCCCGTGCCGGCGGTGTTGGGAGAGGTGACGCTGGACGGGCGCTTCGGCATCGTGCTGGAGCGCCTCGACGGACCGACCCTGCGGCATCTCTCGCGGACCGGCGCGGTGACGTTCGAACAGGCGGGCGCGATCATCGCGGCTCTGGCCATGTCTCTTCACAAGACGTCGCCACCGCCGGAGCTCCCCTCCATGCGCGCGTATATGGAGAGCGAGTTGCGGCACGACGACGGCAAGGTCCCGAAGCACGTCGCCACTGACATCCTCACCCTGATCGATCGCCTGTCGACCGGCGACGGGCTTTGCCATTGCGACCTTAGCCCCGGCAACGTGATCATGACTGCGGAAGGCCCCAAGCTCGTCGACTGGACCTTCGCGATGCGCGGGCCCGCCGCCCTCGATCTTGGGTTCTTGCATGTCATCCTGTCCGAGCTCGGCCCGGAAATAGCCGACAATCCGGAGCGGCCGCGCGCGACCAATGCGGCGGCGCAATCCGAATATGCGCGGCTGGCCGGCATGTCTCTGGCGGAGCTGACGGCGGCAATGGAGCCGTATTTGCCTATCGTCCGCACCTTCGTCGTCCTCGGAAACGTGGTGCCTGCGCTGCGGGAGCAACTGATCCAGCGCATCGAAGCGGGGCTGCGCCCGAAAGACTGAACCGTCCGCAATCTAGATTCCTGTTCGCCGTCTCAAGGCGCTCTCGATCACCGAGCAAATCTCGGCAGCCAGTGGAGCCGTTTGGCACAATCGGGCTGTATCGGAAGGCGGCCCTCGCGCTTGGTACAGCCAAAATCGGCATTCTTGGTCCTGTTTTATAGCCGGGCGCAACGCATCTATTCGCTGACGACCGGCGACCGGAGCGATCCCGATCGATCAGGATGAGTGGGAGCCCCGGTCAATGCGGAGAGCGGAGATTGCGCACACGGAGACAGGAGTTCCACACAGCCTGGCATTCTGTGGATAGCCGGTGCGACCAAGCTCTCTGCATTATTCGAGAGACAAATGACCGAGGAGATAATTCCCATGAAGGCGATCGTTGTAACGGACCAGGCCGCAGGAAGGGCCGGGATGAAGCTCATGGACCGGCCCGAGCCGCAGGCAGCGATAAACGACGTCGTCGTTCAGGTTCATGCGTCGGGATTTGTACCGACTGAGCTGGCGTGGCCCTCGACCTGGACCGATCGCCTCGAACGTGACCGAACACCGTCGATCCCTGGGCACGAGCTGGCCGGAGTGGTCTCCGCCCTCGGATATGGCACGACGGGACTATCAGTCGGACAGCGGGTGTTCGGCCTCGCGGACTGGTATCGCGACGGCACGCTGGCCGAGTATGTGGCGATCGAGGCACGCAACCTTGCGCCGCTCCCGGGCGACGTCGACTTCACGGCGGGCGCAAGCCTGCCGGTCTCGGGCCTGACAGCGTGGCAAGGGCTGTTCCAACACGGCCGCCTTCAGGCGGGGCAAAGCGTCCTCGCACACGGCGCGGCCGGCGCAGTCGGATCGATGGTGACGCAACTCGCACGAGAGGCCGGCGCCTACGTCATCGGCTCTGGACGCGCCGCCGACCGTCAGACGGTGCTCGACTTCGGCGCGAAGGAGTTCGTCGACCTCGACAACGATACCCTGAAGGACGTGGGCAAAGTCGATCTGGTGTTCGATGTCATCGGCGGTGACATCCAGAAGCAATCCGCAGCACTGATTCAAGCCGGAGGAACATTGGTGACCGTCGTGGGGCCGGCCGAGACGCGGCCCTCCGATGGTCTGGCGGTCGACTTCGTCGTCGAGTCCGATCGAGCCCAACTGAGTGAGATCGTACGGCGGGTGCGGGACGGACGACTGCGGACGAATATCGGCAACGTCTCGACCCTCGATGATGCCGTCGCCGCGTTAAATCCGACCAAGCGACGCAAGGGGAATACGATTATCCACATTCGCCCCTGAGGGACGCACGCCCATTGATGCACGCAGCCGGCCGGCGATCACCAGCAGCTCGGATGCCCGCTGGATTATCCGCCGCGATGGAGACGAAGCATGCGCTTCCGCCCTGCCTAGATGCCGTAATGGGCCCTGCTCCGAGCAAGGGGTCATGATGGTGGCTGTCCCCCGATAGATGATGAAACGGGGTCACGACTTGAGTCGGCCCCAAGCATCTAGAGACGGAGGACAGCCGTGGAGAACTATGCCGGAATCGACGGGTCATTGGAACTGTCAGTGTGCGTTGTGGATGCCCAGGGTAAGATCCTGAGAGAGGCGAAGGTCGCAAGCGAACCCGACGCCTTAGTTGAGTTTTTTGAGACGCTCGGCTTTGCGGTGGAGCGGATCGGGCTGGAGGCTGGGCCGCTATCCCAATGGCGGCATGCGGGGCTGAGAAAAGCAGGATTCGAAACGGTTCTGCTGGAAACACGGCACGTAAAGGCCGCATTATCGGCGATGACGGTAAAGACTGATCGCAAGGATGCCCGCGGGATAGCCCAGTTGATCCGGATGGGCTGGTTCCAGCCGGTGGACGCAAAGTCGGTCGGTGCGCAGGAGATCCGGGCACTCCTGATCGCGCGCAAACAGCTTCTCGGGCGACTTATCGACGTGGAATTAAGTATTCGAGGGATTTTGCGTGGCTTCGGGCCGAAGGTTGGCCCGGTGACGCGGAGGAATTTCGAAGCGCGGATCCGAGAGTTGGTTACTGGTCAGGCGACATTAGAGCGCATTGCCGGTGCGATGCTTTCGGCGCGATCTGCCTTGAAGGCAGAGTACGGAAGGCTGCACAAGGCTGTGCTGGCAACTGTGCGTGACGATGCGGTCTGTCGCCGGCTTATGACCGTGCCGGGCGTTGGTCCCTTGGTGGCCATCACCTACAAAGCGGCGATTGATGACCCTCATCGCATCGCGAAATCGAAGGCGGCAGGTGCGCTGTTCGGGCTCACGCCAAAGAAGTACCAATCGGGAGAAAAGGACGTCACGGGCGGAATCACGCTGGCCGGTGACGAGATGGTGCGCACAGTATTGTATGAAGCCGCCAACGTTCTGCTATCGCGCATCACGCGGTTCTCAAAACTTAAGCGCTGGGGGATGGACGTCGCCAAGCGGCGAGGCTCGAAGCGCGCAAAAGTTGCCTTGGCACGTAAGCTTGCAGTGATCCTGCATCGGATCTGGGTCGACGGCACAACTTACCGATGGGCTGAAGCGGGCCCGATCGCAGCATAGAGCACGAGGAGAAGAGCCGGAATGCAACCGGGCTGAACAGAAGCCCAGTGCCCGAAGTCCCGTCGCCGGGACGGTGGATGCGGTGAAGCCGTTACACGCCCAGTGGCCGTCGTCCGACGAACCACGCGTATCTAGATAGGCTCACCGCTCCCTCTGACAGCATGATGTGGCGGCCAGGCGTTGACCACGGACAGAAGCATGAGCTCGGCGGCGCGACGTTCACCGGGAGGCTTGACATCATCGGGCCCATTACAGAAGGGCGTGTACTCATTACGCGGCCGCCCGCCAGATGTCCGGTTTACCGCCAACATCGGCCGCAGACCTGAAGGCCTTCGAGGTCGCAGATGGGCCAATGGGCGACGTCACCGACACCCAAACTTGACTGACGCAACACCGCGGCTAGCGAAGCGGGCGGGACCGGCTGAACAAGAAACCGCTGGGAGTGAACTTTCGGGCTACCGCGAGCGCGCTGGCCTCGCACGTTTCGAGCGCGATCTTCTGGGCCAGCATGACGTCGCCAATCGGAAGATCGCCAACGGGCAGGAAGCACAAGCCGATCTTTGGGCGACCGTTTTCGCCGATCTCGCAGACATTCGCAGCCGCTCCCGCATAGATCCTATAGCGGTTGCCCGTATCGCCGCCGACCACATCGAAATAGCCTGTTTGCGTGAATTGCCGCCGCTGGAGGGGCGAGAGGCAATGCCGCAGCAGCAGCAGCGCGCGTCCTTCGGGAGTGCTCTCGGCGCCGTGTCTAATGAACAGCGCCCTTGCAGCCCTCATCCGTGAGCGTTCACCCGGCCGGGACGGCCTGAACAGCCACACGGCTCAGCGATTCAGCCGCCGACCAGCCTGGGGAAGAAGAGAGTTTCTTCCGCAGTGGGGTCGAACGATCGGATCTGCGACACCTGATTTGAACCGGTCCGGACCGCGGCGGTGAAGCCGACGTTCCTCAGCTCGCGGAATCGCTGCTCCGCCTTGGCTACTTCTCGTGCATCGTTGGCGTCGAAAAAGTGACGGCTGTCGCCGGTACTGTCCATCACGACTTGGATCGGCATGCGGATCCCTCCTTGTTGCTTCATGACTGAATGTTGTCGAAGCTCCGAAACCGGCGCCGGAAGGCGCAACAAAATGGGCCCCAGCTCCCGGGGGGCAATGGGGGAAGAGCTGGGGCCCGACTGAATCACCCACTTGGGGATGGGCATTGGGAAAACTTGGTAACTGACGAGTCGTTCCAAACTGCCGTTCCGCCTACAAATGTTCAGCGGCCTCTGTCGTCCTTGCCGTTGGGACTACCATCGCCGCCGCCGTTACCCCAGCCATTGTTGCCGTGGTGATGGACCGCGCTCGCACCCGATTTAGCAATTGCATCGGACGTGAGGGAGGTGGAGAGCAGCAGCGTTATGGCTGGAGGTGTCACCACCGCGAACTTTCCGCAGGTCTTCAGAAATTCGCGGCGGTCATCGTCTTCGTTAGGCATGGGGTCCCTCCGGTGCTGGAAGAGAGATTAAATACCTTAAATACAATTAAATCAATTAAACCATGTTATAAGTTCGGTCACGAACTGCGACAATAAGTTTCGTCCGGCTGCCCACTTTCCGGAACTCGCTCAGAGGCCGTGGACCGACGCCCTCAAGCGTCGTCAGGTGCGCGGACCCGGCAATCTCCGGGTCATCAGTAGGCAGGGTGACATGTTGAGCAGCCTGTGTCGGAGATTTAACGTTCGCACTCAGCGACGAGTGCGCGATGTTCCGTGGCTAAGTGACGACTTTGAGCGATGGTTCGTTGGCTCGCTCGAGCAGGCACGTGTCTCGGCGCTGAATTCTTCGGCCATTTTGCGCTCCTAACATGCAGGCGGGAGCGCGGAATTGTCTCTCAGCCACCGACGCCTACGGTTAGACCCTCGGCCGGCGATGCGTATCAACGTGCGAAGTAGCTTATCATTGCTGGCGCTTCCCTGGCTCTCGTCCCCTCCTTCTCAGCAGGAGTGAAGGCGAGCGCTTGGAGAGGTTTTAGGAGGAAGCCCACCATGCGTCGGGGAATGGCACCAGCAAGTCCGATCGACTTGGTTGTCGTTGTCAGGGGCTGATAGCGCCTGCATTCCAGCTTGGTGATGCGCGGCGACGGAGGCGGACAGACAGGACGCCTGGTTCACGAGTTCGAAGGCGGCGCGAAGCAGGATGTGTCAAGCGTATTGGGGGCACACCGCGGGCGCTGCGCTCTGCTTCTTCGACCAGACCTCGAAGATCTTCCAATTCTGAGAGCTGAGACGTGAGTTCGCTAAGTTGTTCGACGTAAAGGATTGCGCGAGAGCCTCGCATAAATGTCCTCCGCAGCACAAAAAGCACTATCAGGACGGCGTCAGAGCAAAAAGAGCGCGAGTAGCAAAAGTGAAAGACTACCAGAGGTAAAATAGCGGATTAATATGTCAGCCTCACTGCGGCAGGGTGTCGCTGCTTCAGCGCGGTTAACGCGCGCCGCTCCCTCAGGGGCAGCGCGATGCGCTGGAGTCCGCTTTGGGTCCACAGGACTAAACCGCTCGCGCGGTAGGCACGACGGCCGGCAGCGCGGCTGAGAGGATAGCGCAACGAGGCGTCCTG
>NZ_JBVVPP010000039.1:0-55332 GCF_055811315.1 Bradyrhizobium sp. MI1.4
TTGCCGACCTTCTTGAAAGAACCGATGTTAGCCATGTCACTTCTCCTGTTGTGTTTCGAGCCCGCGACCACCGCGGCGTCGATGGCGATCGAGAGGCCGAGGACGATCGGCGACGCACCCGCTCGCGGGCCGGAGCGCAGCGGAGGACGCCGTTGTTGCGACTTTCTTGCCTCGCGAGGAATGGGCGCAAGCCCAGGGGAAGAAAGTCGCATCAACGGCGTTGCGGCTCAGACGATCGAGGCGCAGCCGGTCTTCGGCCAGATCAAGCCATCAAAGAGGCCACGTGCGTCCGCGTGCTGAACCGCAACCTTGGGAGAAGATTTGGCGAATCTCGATTGTGCAGAACAAGAGGTCGGTACGGTTCGCCGCACAAAGAGAAACAATCTGCCGCAAAGGACGGTATCGTCTCGGAACGAATGATCGAGCGCGGCGCGCCGCTCCACGCAACTATGTGGATCAGACAGAGATTGCTACGGCTTGCTTAGAGCGCTCCGACGAGAAGTGCGGTTACCTCTCGCTCAAGCTCGACGCCCCCTCGTTCAACGTGGTGCCCTGTGCGGTCTTGCTCGGCCGATGATGGCGACGAAGCCTCACCACTCGTGCGTCGCTGCTGGAAGAACTGGGCGAGCCGTATTCTCCAGCACTCCGACCACTCCGACGGGCGGGTTCGCGAAAACAGTCAAACGCGCCTATGCCGTGTCGCTGATGCAAGCGGCGCCCAAACAAGCGAAGACGTGGCGCCAAGCCGACGACGGCACACCGATCTGCGATAGGGCGAACACCACATGATAGCCGGCGATTGCCGCAGGGACCGCGAATACGGTTGCGATGGCGACGCGCAAGGCCAAGGACCGAAAAAAGGCAACGGCGACCCGACCAGCGGCAAGCGTCAGCGCGCCCGAAGCAACTCCAATAAGCAGTGCGCCGAAGACGCCCGCGCCATCGCGAAATGCCAAAGTCCCGATACTGAGTGCGACGAAAAACGGCAAAGCGTACACCGCGAGCGCAAAGATCGCCCAGGAAAAAAAACCGATACCGAGTGTGTTGAGAACAAGCCCAAAGGCAAGCATGGTGGTGGCTCCATGTGCATGGATTTATCAATCGCGCCTTCCACCACCAGCACGGCGCAGTTTTGGATGTAAAAACGAAACGAGGCGGAGTTGCAGCGTGCAACTCCACCTTGGCGTCTTCGAGGCGACGGCGCTCATGCGCCGCCGAACTTCCAGACGGGAATGCCGAGCCGCTTCGCCTTGTCGGCGAGATTGTCCTGAATTCCCGTGCCCGGGAAATGCATGACGCCGATTGGCAGGAGTTCGAGCATGGCGTCGTTGCGCTTGAAGGGGGCAGCCTTGGCATGTTTCGTCCAGTCAGGCTTGAAGGCGATCTGAGGTACCTTGCGGGTGGTCGCCCATTTGGAGGCGATCAGTTCGGCACCCTTGGGCGAGCCGCCATGGAGCAGGACCATGTCGGGATGCTTGACGTGAACCTTGTCGAGACGATCCCAGATCAGATGATGGTCATTGAAGTCGAGCCCACCGGTGAGTGCAATTTTCGGTCCTGGTGGCAACATGACCTCGGTCTCGGAACGACGCTTGGCGGCGATGAAGTCGCGGGAGTCGATCATTGCTGCGGTGAGGGTTCGGTGATTGACCAATGATCCCGACCGAGGACGCCAAGCTGAGCCGGTGTGGACCTCAAATCGCTCGATGGCCTGATCCTGGAACAGTTCCAGGCAGTTGCGGCGCTCGATCAGGGTGAGCCCTTCGGCCGTCAGGCGCTCGAGTTCGACCGACCGCACTTCCGAGCCATTCTGCTCGCGCTGGCTCTTATGCTGCGCCTGTTCGTTGTTATCGAGCTGCCGTTCGATGCGGTCGAGGGCACGATGGAACAGGTTGACAGTCGACCAGAGCAGATCGTCAAGGTCCGGCTCAAGTCGCGTGTCGTTCAGGGTCGCAACCAGGGCATCAAAGATGTCCGCTATGGCGCCGACGATCATCTTGCCCTCCGGGAGCGGTCTTGGATCGGGTTGGTCGTCGAAGGGTCGATAGCCGAACAGCTGTAATTCAGTGAGGATGTGGTCGGTCGGGGAAGAGGCGTGCGGCATTTCGATGTCGTCATCGTCGGTCATGGGAAGAGGTCCCGTGCCGGATCGGCCGCGACCATCGCGGTCTTCGTGGCGATCCTCTGACGGCGGGCGGACCGGGCCAGAACCCGACAGGGCCGAAGCGGCAGCGGAGGATGGCGGAGGCCGGCTATTTTGCTTCGCGATGCAAAGCGCGCGGCCAACTGCATGATGTGTCTTCACATTGCTGGCGCGCGGCGGAAAATAGCCGGACGCAGCCATTGCCGGCCCGAGCCGGCTGCCGTCCGATCGCCCTCTAGAAGGCCGAGGTCGCGTCCTCTTCCGGTATTGGCCTCGCCTATGACCGGCCCATCAACGTCGATCAAAGACCGGGAGCTATTCCGCGGCCACGATCGACGAATGCAGGAAGCGAACGACATCCTCTGGCGCAAGCTGAAACCGCAGCGCTGCTCGGAGGGCCTGGAGACCGAAGACTTGCAGATCTTCGTTGAAGTCGCCCATCCGGGGCGACAGCACGACCACTTCAATGCCGGCGTCTGCTGCGCGCTGGCTGAGAGTTGCCACCACCGCACCACCGGCGGCATCGGCATCGCGCGCAATGTAGAGCCGGCGCAGGCTAGGCGCCAGCGTCATGGCGGAAAGGTGATTAGCCGAAAGCGCGGCCGCCATCGGCATAGTCGGCAGCAGGTAGCGTAGCGAAAGCATGGTCTCGATACCTTCGCCGGCAGCGAGCACGTCATCCGCCAGGCCGAACCGAACGGCGTTACCGAGCAGATCGCCCATCGCGCGTCGTGGGGTATCGATCGGAGCCTTACCGAGCCGCACGCGATCAAAGCCGTCCGGATCGAGCCAGGTGCGGTGCACGCCGGTGATCCGACCATCGAGATCCGTGACGCCGGCAATCATTGCCGGCCAGGTTTCGGTCGGCAGATGGTCGTCCGGCCGATAGTAGCAGCGTGGATGGAAGCGCAGACTGCCGCCATGGTGGATGCGGGTTATGCCGCGGCCCTGCAAATAAGCCTCGGCAATGGTCCCCTCGATCGGGCGGGATATCGCAAAGAGCCGACGGGCGGCTTCCTGCGATCCGGGCGGTACGACTGAGGGAATAGGTCTTGGGGCCGGCTTCTGCTCAGAGCGAGGCAGGTTCAAAAAGCGCCTCGCCTCCTCGGCGACCTCACGAAAGTCTCGCAAAGCCAGCGTTTCGCGGATGATGTCGAGGAGATCACCATGCGCGCCGGTTGCGGCATCGGTCCACTTGCCCGCCGCTCCCTTCGGCGATTCCTGGAGCCGTACAAACAATGAGCGGCCCGGGTTGTTGTGGACGTCGCCGACCACCCAATACCGCCCCGCCCGCTTGCCATTGGAGAGATAGTGTCGGCATACCGCCTCCGCCTCTCGCGCGAGGCGGCGTGCCAGTTCGCAAGGTTGGCGGGACATCAGGCCGCCTCCTGCCAAAGGACACCTTCGGCTGGATGCCGATCGCGTACCTTCGACAGCATCTCTATGCCACTTGCGACCGTTCGCACGAACATGCGGAGATTACAGAAGATGATCTCTCCAAAGTGCCCGTAACCTCGCAAGATCTTGCGCATCTTGGCATGGGATCCCGACACTTCGATGTGCTTTCCACGGGTCACTCCGACATCGGCCGACGTGATCTTTTGGACAGCTTTTGGCATGCTGATTCTCCACGACGGGCAGCCGGGAGCCTCTCTCTCGGCCTCCAACCCGTCACGGAAACGACCCTGCCCCTCTTACTCTTGTGCCCGCGGCCACCGAGCAGAGCCTTACGTCGCCTGCTGGTCCTCCCTCGGCATGTCGCCGACGGGTTCTGGGAGAAAGCCAAGCAGATAATCGGCAACCTTGCTGGCCTTGGAAGCAGCCCGGACAATGGCACGTTTGTCCTCGCGCAAGACTTCAAGCCATGAGCCGATATAGTCGGCATGCCGCACCTTCGGCACGATGCCGAGCGAGGCGCAACTGAACGCAGACGAGATTTCCGCAACCAGCTCCTCAAAGGCATACTTCTTGGTACCGTAGCTGCCTGACAGGTCACGGTTGAGACGCGATGGATGGCCACTGGCATGCGCCAGCTCGTGGAGGGCCGTTCGATGCCAATTGATTGGTTCAAAATAGGCCTGCGGAGGCGGCACCTGCACATAATCTTCCGTCGGCATATAGAAGGCACGGTTGCCGCCGATGCGGAAGTCGATGCCGGTCGCCTTGATCAGGTATTCGACCTGCGGCTCGATCAGGCCTGGCGGCGGAGGCGGCGCCGTTGTTGCGATCTCTGGAGGCAGGCCGCCGCATTGATCGCTGTTGAAGACTGTGAACTGCTTGAGTAACGGAATAGCCTGAGCTTCCTCTCCGGCCTCATGTGCGCGGCGCTTTTCGCAGGCAGGCACAAAGCGGTCGGCATAGACGACGGTCGTGCCGCGCTCGCCCTTGCGGACGTGGCCACCGAGCGACAGCGCCTGGCGGAAGGTAAGCCAGCTCTGCCCTGTAAATCCCTGTTCGGTCACAGCACCCCATAGAATTAAAATGTTTATGCCGCTGTATTGGCGGCCGGACGCCGCACTCTTCGGCAAGGCCAGAGGCCCCTTCGCCGCCGCGGTGCCCCAAGGCTGCACCCACGGGACTCGGCCAGCCTCCAACTCGGCGATAATCTTGTTGGTGATGTCGTCGTAAAGGTTGGCCCGGTCCTTACCGATGCGCGCGTGAGGATAATGTCTGGACATCGCGGGTCTCCGCGACGGGGACCGCGAGCCTCTCTCGCAGCCTGTAACCCGTCATGGCAAAACCCGGCCGACACTCTGACTCTCTCCTCCTACTTGAGAGAATGCGAAATCTGTGACGCAGCCCGTCTTGCATCGTATCTTCATGGGAATTGAGTTGAGCTGCCGGGCCGCAGGCCCCACGAGGCGTGCGCCAGGGCGTATCGCCCTATGGAAAATGGCACCCGGAGAGCGTGAGCATAGCGACCCGAAGGGGCACGCGGGTCCGAGTGCAGCGACGAGACCGGTTCAATAGCGGCACCCGGGAACGGGGCAGTGATAGCGATCGCCGCAAGGCGAGCCCCTTTTCCGAGTGCCCCCGGCGAGGAGCTCCGCTATCCCTGCGCGAGGGATCGAAGCCGGATGGCCGAGACGCAGCGCGGCTCGGTTCACAAGAGCCCGTTGCGGCGCAGCCGCGCGCGCGCAAACGGGAGAACTCGCCAGGGCTTGACCAGAGGACCTCGTTTCGTCGCTTGAATTCGTCGGCGCGTCGAAAAGTCTTTTAGTCCTATTTACCCATCCAGGCGCAGTTCGGGCTGCATTCTGCCTTGCATCGTCCATCCGGCTCAAGCGCATCACGAGAGGCTTGCAGCTCACGGATATCTGCAACTATCAGTCCCAGTACGTGAGCAATTGAACCATTCGAGCAATGGCCAGCCGAGCAGTGCTCAGCCCAGCAACCATAGCCTGCTTAGTCCAACCCGCACGTTCAAATTCCGACGCTCGAAAGCGATCCGAAGGCTTCGATACAAGTCTCCCATCGGACTGTCGGATTGACTATTGATCTATCATCCACAGCAGCTGCCTGCCGGATACCGGCCCTGCCAACGGAGCGCCGCAACTGTTCCCTTGTTCTTTCGCGAGCAACATTGGGCTTTCTTGGAGAACTGCACACCAAAGGCTTTCTTTTCGCGCGCCAATCCGGCCTTTTCCCGCCCGGCCGCGCTTCGCAGTGGAGGAGGAAACTCTTTGGCCGTAAAACTCCGCTTAGTCCGCGATCCGAACTCTCGCTCGCCAACCAGGGGCGAAGAGCAATCTGGATCGACCAGATCCCGTCACGTTCGTCAGTGAAATCAGCACATGTACACCACGGGCATTCAGCAGTGAGATCAAACCGCCTAGTCTCGTCGCACACCGCACTACCTGCCCGCTACCCTCTCGCTGGAACCTGGCCCACGATGATGAGAGCGGACATGGCTGCCGCTTACCTTGACTTTGGAGACACAAGCGAACTCATGCGCGCGATCAGCCGAGGAGATTCCCCCCCGCCAATCGGCTTTCGCGGAACAGGGCGCCTGCGTCAGCCAGTTTGGTCAAAAGCGACCATGGATCACTTCGCAGCATCTATCGGAATGGGAGATCTTAAGGAGGAGGAGGATCTTTTATGCCTGGTGTGATATCGCTTGAAACGGCACCGCGCCTGCCCCGTTATTGTCGCCGCAAAATATTGGCGAAGAATAGAATAGCCTACTATTTTGCACCCCCAACCTGGGCCCGTCGACAGGGCTGCGATTTAAACCCTGAAGCTCTAGGCCGCGATTACGCAAGTGCCGTCGAGCGGGTAGAGAAAGTCCTCCTGCCGGCGTTCGACAGTTGGCACTCACGGGGTCTAAGCGACATCATGCCGGCGACTATCGAACCCGGCACGTTCGATTGGCTCGTCGGCGTCTTCCAAGCTCACCAGAAGTGGACAGAAATCGAAAGCACTACACAGCGGCACTACACAAAAAGTCTCGCACTGTTCGCCAATCACGAGCTGAAAGATGGAAGTCGCGTTGGGTCTAAGCAGCTTTCCGATTTCACCAAAGCGTTCGTCGACGCAGTTTATGGAAAACTATTGGTCGTGACGAAAGTCAACAACAGTGGAGAGGTCGTCGTTCGCGAGCGCCGTCGCTATGTAACTATGGCTATGGGGGCCTGTCGCCGTGCTTGGTTCGTTGGTCAGCGTGCTCAAGAAAGGATCGTACCAACGACCAACCCGTTTTCCCGGATGGGATTAAAATCTCATCCGCCTGGGCAGCCGATACGGCCCACACCGACCGCAACCTGGGATGAGCTCGTCGCCTTCAGAGCCGCCGCGATAAAGCTTGATTACCGCTCGATTGCAACAGCTGCTTTGTTGTCATGGGAGTGGCTGCAACGAGAGCAGCACGTGTTCGGCGCCTTCGACGTTTCGCATTATCGACCCCGCGAGCGGCCAAATAGCGTCAGAATCGTGCATCCGAAGAATGGAGAGGAGGCCTGGTGGCCGCTATCGGACGAAACCGGCACCCCTCTCTTTCCTGAACTCATGGAGGAACTCGACGAGATCAAGAGGACCACCCTCTCCGGTCTGGTATTCCGTCGTGATCATGCGCATCGTCAGTCGGCAATCCCGCTCCCATGGATTACCCCACGCAAGGATCTCCGCTATCTCCGTAGTGTGGTAAAAACCATCATCACAGAGGCTGGCCTACGTCAGGAGCTTTCTTTTAGGTCTTTCCGACACGGAGGATTTACCGAGGGCGCCGACAGCGATCTCACGGATGCAGAGTTGCGCGCGGCGGGTCGTCATAGATCAAGTCGCCAACTGCCAACCTACGCCAAGCGTACGGCCAGGCAGTTGATCATTGCCACAAAAAAGCGTCGCGAAGAGCGGACAAGATCTCTCCTTATCCGGCTAAACGCCAATCTCCCGTCGGAATAAAGGCACGTCGGCCTATGGCAGAACCGATGAATACGCTGAAAGAATCGCCTATTTTCCTGTCCACACTGGTTTGCGCTTCTCGCTGAACGCTTTCAGCCCTTCCTTGGCATCCTCGGTCATGGCAAGCAGCGCGATCTGGCTTTCGGTGTAGGCGATGCTCTCGTCGAACGACATCGAGGCGATGGCGCGCATCGCGTATTTGCCGCGACGGATCGCGGTCGGGGATTTGTCGACGATGCGGCCGATCAGCCAGTCGACCTTGGCATCCAGCTCGGCCGTGGGCACGACGTAGTTCAGCAGGCCTGCTGCCAATGCCGCTTTCGCGTCGAACGGCTCGCCGGTCAACGCCCATTCGTTGACGAGGCGCGGTGGCGCGATCGACTGCAACAGGCTCAACACCTGCATCGGGAACACGCCGACCTTCACTTCCGGCAGGCCGAAGATGACGTGATCGGCGGCGACGGCCATGTCGGTCATGCAGAGCAGGCCCATGCCGCCTGCCATGCAGACGCCACTGAGGCGCGCAATCGCGGGCTTGGTCGCGTTCTGCGACAAACGCAGCAGATCGGCATAGTCGACATTCGGCTTCGAATGATCCATCGCGAAGGCCGCGCCGGAGTTCTGCAGATCCGCGCCGGCGCAGAACGCCTTGTCGCCAGCGCCCGTCAGCACGATGATTCGGACATCCTTGTCGTCATGCGCGTCGCGATAGCCGCGCGTGATGCCGGCGATGACCTCGCCATTCAGCGCATTGCGTTTCTCGGGCCGGTTGATGGTGATCCAGAGCGCCTGCCCGCGCTTCTCGGTGATCACGGCTGTGGTGTCGGTCATGGCGCGCTCGCTTCCTTGGGCTCTCCGTTTTGCAGCCATTTGCGGCAGCTCGGGCCAAAGGTGCAAGGGCAATTTGCGGCGCGGCGCCGCTTTAGCGTCTCGACACAAACTGTAACGCGATCGAAGGCATGTTGCGGATCAGGCCGCCACCGCTTTCCTGATCCAGACCTTGTTGTCGTGGAAAGCGGCGCCGCCGATCGGCGCGATGGTGTCCGCGCCCGTCAGCATGTTGATGCCGCGGTTACCGATATGGTTCTTGTTGGGATGAACGGACTCCGCGATCAGCACGCCCCGGCGCACGCCCTCGAACAGCGTGGCGATCAGCGTTGTCTCGCCGCGGGTGTTGCCGAGCGTCACGGCGTCGCCATGGGCGATGTCGAGCGCGGCCGCATCCAGGGGATGGATCATCACGCTCGCCTTGCCCTCGCGCGCCTGGGAGGACGGCGTCTCGTTGAAGGTGGTGTTGAGGAAGCTGCGCGACGGGCTCGTGGCAAGCCGGAACGGATGGGCCTGGTCGGAATGCTCGATCACGGCCCAATGGTCCGGCAGAGACGGCATCTTGTCGAAGTCACCCATCGTCTGGCCGAACGGCGGATGCGCCCAATCCGCTTTGAAATGGAATTTCCTGTCGGCATGGGCGAAGCCGTCGAGATAATGCGACGTGCGGAAGTCCGGCTGCAGGTCGCGCCAGAGATCGGCTTCGAGGCCGGCAATGTCGCCGTGGTCGCTCAGCTTCAGCGTCGCGTCGATCAACTCACGCGGCGTCAGCTCGAACCCTGGATGCCTGGCGCCAAGCCGCGGCGCCAGCGCCTGCAAAACCTCGTGGTTGGAGCGGCACTCGCCGGGCGGGTCGATCAGCTTCGGGCCGACCGAGATGTGCTGGTGCCCGCCACCGTAATAGAGATCGTCATGCTCCATGAACATCGTCGCCGGCAGCACGATGTCGGCCATCTCGGCCGTCTCGGTCATGAACTGCTCGTGCACCGCGACGAACAGATCCTCGCGCGCAAACCCCTGCCGCACCAGTGCCTGTTCCGGTGCCACCGTCATCGGGTTTGTGTTCTGGATCAGCAGCGCCTTGACCGGACCCTTGCCGTGCAGAGCCTTGGAATCGCCGGTCAGGATGCGGCCGATCTGCGACTGGTCGAGCGCGCGGATGGTCGGGTCGATGGCGTCGTGGCCTTCGATGATGGATTCGTTGAAGTGCCACAGCGCGTAATTGTTGAAGAAGGCGCCGCCGCCTTCATATTGCCAGGCGCCGGTCACCGCGGGAATGCAGTTTGCAGCATGCATCTGCGCCGCGCCGTTGCGCGAGCGGGTGAAGCCGTAGCCGAGCCGGAAGAAGGTCCGCTTGGTCTCGCCGACCAATCTGGCAAAAGCCTCGATCTCCGCCACCGGCACGCCCGAGATCGCCGACGCCCATTCGGCCGTGCGCGTCTTCAGATGCGCCTCGAGCTCATCAGGGCAGTCGGTGTACTTGTCCATATAGGCGCGATCGGCATAGCCGTCGCGGAACAGGACGTGCATCACGCCGCAGGCGAACGCGCCGTCGGTGCCGGGCCGCAGGATGATCTTGATATCCGCCTGCTTCATGGTCTCGTTGTCGTAGATGTCGACGGCCGCGATCTTGGCGCCACGCTCCTTCCGGGCACGGGCGGCGTGCGTCATCACGTTGACCTGCGTGTTGACGGGGTTGGTGCCCCAGATCACCACCAGATCGGACAGCGCCATCTCGCGCGGATCGACGCCGGCGATCTTGCCGGTGCCGATCGCGAACCCGATGCGGCCGACATTGGCGCAGATGGTCTGATAGAACCGCGAATATTTCTTCACATGGGTGAGGCGGTTGAGACCGTCGCGCATCACCAGCCCCATTGTGCCGGCGTAATAATAGGGCCAGATTGACTCCGCGCCGAATTCGCGCTCGGCCTGGTTGAAGCGATCCGCAATCTCGTCCAGCGCCTCGTCCCAGCTGATCCGCGCGAACTGACCGGAGCCCTTCGGCCCGGTGCGGCGCATCGGATAGGTCACCCGATCGGGGTGATGGATGCGCTCGGCATAACGGGCGACCTTGGCGCAGACCACGCCGGCCGTATAGGTCTGCTTTTTCGAACCGCGGACACGACCGATGCTGCGCCCCTCGACCACCTCGATGTCGAGGGCACAGGCCGACGGGCAATCATGCGGACAGGTCGAATGGCGGATTTCGATCTTGGCGTGCTGGTTCATGTCCAATTTGGTAACACCAAAATACCTGTCAGCCGAGGGTATTTATCCGGCAACGCCCATGCGATTTGCTCAGACCGCGTGCGCCGCCGGTTCCTGCCGCGACCGCGAAGAGCGGCGCCGCCACACCGAAAACCGCCCGATATTCCAGGCAGCATCGGCCTTGTGAGGCGTCGACAGTCCGCCTTCCCTGCCGCTACAGTGCCGGCCAACAAGAACGACAGGGAGGTGGGTGTGACGGCCCGACAATTCATGCTGGCGCTGGCCGCCGGCCTGCTCAGCGCATGCTCCGCAGCCCCGTCCCTGGCGCAGGACTATCCCAACCATTCGGTCCGGATCGTCGTGCCCTTCGGCGCCGGCGGGCCGGCCGATGTCGCGGCCCGGCAGATTGGCAATGCGCTCCAGGAGAGTTTTGGCCAGCCCTTCGTGATCGAGAACCGCACCGGCGCGGGCGGCGTCATCGGCACGGTCGAAGCGGCGAAGTCGCCCGCCGACGGCTACACGCTGCTGATGATGTCCAACACCCAGACCGCGAACGAATCCCTGCTGACGCCGGATAAACGCAAATACGAGCTGATGCGCGACCTCGCGCCGATCGCACCGGTGAACTCTTCCGATCTCGTCATCGTGGTGAACCCGCAAGTCGCAGCGAAGACGCTGCAGGAGTTCGTTGCCCTCGCCAAGTCGCAGCCGGGCAAGCTGAACTACGCCTCCTCCGGCCAGGGCACGCCCTATCACATGGCCGGCGAGCTGTTCAAAGCGATGGCCGGCATCGATCTCGTCCATGTCCCCTACCGCAACAGTGGCGAGGCCCGCAGCGGCGTGATCGGCGGGCAGGTGCAGATGATGATCGACGCGGTGCCGGCAATGGCGCCGAACATCGGCGAGAACCAGGTCCGCGCGCTTGCGACCACCGGCAAACAACGCTCAGCCGTGCTGCCGAACGTGCCGACCGCGATCGAGGCGGGGGTCGCAGGCTACGAAGCCACGATCTGGCTCGGCCTGATGGCGCCGGCCGGCACGCCGAAACCCGTGATCGACAAGCTCAATGCCGCCGTGAACGCAATGGTGAAGCGGCCCGACATCGTCAAGCTCTGGACTGCGCAGGGCGCGGTGCCCATGTCGATGACGCCGGAGCAATTCGACAAGTTCCTGCGCGGCGACATCGAGAAATGGGCCGACGTCGTCAAGAAGTTCGACAAGTCCTGAGGCCGTAGCGCGACAATGCCGACCATTCAATTCCAGCTCAACGGCAAGGCAGTAGCGGTGGATGCCGATCCGGATCAGACATTGCTCGATGTGCTGCGCGGCCGGCTCGGCGTCACAAGTCCGCATTTCGGCTGCGGGGCCGGCGAGTGCGGCGCTTGCCATGTCATGGTCGGTGATCGCGCGATGGCCTCCTGCGACATGCCGATGTGGTCGGTCGCCAACAAGGAGGTCGTCACGGTGGAAGGCCTCGGCACCGCGGAGCGACCGCATCCGCTGCAACGCACCTTTATCTCCGAGCAGGCGATGCAATGCGGCTATTGCGTCTCGGGAATCCTGATCAGCGCGGCGGCGCTGCTGAAGCGCAATCCGTCGCCGACGGAGGCGGAGGTGAGAACCGCGCTTGATCGCAATCTGTGCCGCTGCGGATCGCACAACCGCATGGTCCGCGCCGTGCTGCGGGCGGCCGCGGAGATGGCGACATCATGAGTGCGCCGTCCCCTGCCCCGATACTGCCGGTCAGCCTTGCGGCCAATCCCAAGCTGTCATCCTGGGTGAAGCTCGTCGGCGACGGCCGTGTGGCGATCTCGCCCGGCAAGGTCGAGATCGGCCAGGGCATCGTCACGGCCCTGGCACAGATCGCAGCCGACGAACTCGACGTCGATATTGGCCGCATCGAGATGATCCGCGCCTCCACGGCGGCAAGCCCGAACGAAGGCGTCACCTCGGGCAGCCTTTCGATCCAGCAGTCCGGCCGCGCGCTGCGCCACGCCTGTGCGGAGGTCCGCCAGCGCTTCCTCACCGCGGCATCCGAACGTCTTGGTGTCGATGCATCGCTGCTCGAGATCGATGACGGCACGATCTCGGGCCCCGGCAATGTCAGGACCAGCTATTGGGAGTTGGCCGGCGGCGTTTCGCTCGACCACGACGCCAATGCGAGCGCGACGGCGAAGATTGTCGCCAAGCGCACTGTGGCCGGACATCCGGTTCAGCGCATCGACATTCCCGACAAGGTGTTCGCACGGGCGCGCTTTATCCATGACTGTCCGCTGCCGGACTTGCTGCACGGACGCGTGCTGCGGCCGGACATCTCGGGCGCCAGGCTGATCGCGCTCGACGAGACGGCGACGCGAGCCGTTCCCGGCCTCGTCGCGATCGTCCGCGACGGCGGCTTTTCCGGCGTGGTTGCCGACAGCGAGGTAGCGGCGGAAGCCGCGCTGAAAGCCTTGCGCAACGGGGCGACATGGTCGGCCGGCGAGCCGCTGCCCGATGAAAATGATCTGGCCGGGTTCTTGAAGAGCCAGCCGGTCGAGACCACCGTGATCGATGTCCGGACGACTGCGGCAACGATAAAGGAGGCTGCTCGCACCCTCCGCCGGCAATACATCCGTCCCTACATCGCGCATGCCTCGATCGCGCCATCCTGTGCGATGGCCCGATGGGACGGTGACCGCGTCCACGTGTGGACGCACAGCCAGGGCGTCTACCTGCTGCGCGCTGATCTTGCGATCGTGCTCGAGCTGCCGGCAGAAAACATCGTGGTCGAGCACATGGAAGGCGCGGGCTGCTACGGACACAATGCCGCTGACGATGTCGCGCTGGATGCCGTGCTGCTGGCGAAGGCTGCCGGCGGCCGTCCGGTGCGGGTGCAATGGTCACGCTACGACGAAATGTCGCAGGCGCCGTTTGGCGCGGCGATGGCGATCGAGATCGAGGCCGATCTCGATGCGGACAACGAGATCGTCGGTTGGCGCCATGCGATCTGGAGCAACGGCCACGCGGCGCGGCCGGGGCGCGCGGCGCAGCCCGCGCTGCTCGCCGCAACCGAGATTACGAACCCCTACCCGCGCTTGATCTCGACCAATCCGCCCCCAGCCAATGGCGGCGGCGGCGACCGCAACTCCGTTCCGCTCTACGACCTCCCGTCCTGGACGGTCACGAGCCACCGGCTGCTGACGATGCCGGTGCGGACCTCGGCGCTGCGCACACTCGGCGGACAAGGCAATGTGTTCGCCATCGAGTCCCTGCTCGACGAGGTCGCCGCCCTGCGCGGCGAAGACCCGATCGCGTTCCGCTTGCGCCATCTGCGCGACGAACGCGCGAAGGACGTCATCCGGGCCGCGGCACGACGCGCGCAGTGGAAACCGCAAAAGAAGTCCGGCATCGGTCATGGCGTCGGCTTCGCGCGCTACAAGAACATGGGGGCCTATTGCGCCGCGATTGCGGAGATCGAAGGCACTGAAGACATCCGCGTCAAGCGGCTGACGCTGGCGGTCGATGTCGGCGAGGCCATCAACCCGGACGGCGTCATCAACCAAATCGAGGGCGGCGCAATCCAAGCGACGAGCTGGGTGCTGAAGGAGCGCGTCCGCTTCGACCGCACGCGCGTCACATCGACGTCCTGGACCGACTATCCGATCCTCACCTTCAGCGAGGTGCCAATGGTGGATGTCGAGATCGTGCAGCGGCCGGAGATCGAGCCGGTCGGCGCCGGCGAGGCTGCCCACGGCCCGGTGACGGCGGCGATCGCAAATGCCGTTTACGATTGCCTCGGCGTGCGCGTGCGCGACCTGCCGATCACCCGCGACAAGATCATTGCAGCCATGGAACAGGCCTCGTGACGACAGTGAGCATTTTGAGCGGAGGCGCGGCGCAAGGCCTGGTGCGCGGCCTCAGCGATCCCTTCAAGACGCAGACCGGCTTCGGCATCGACGGCGAGTTCGGCGCGGTCGGCATCATGGCCGACAAGCTGCGCGCGGGAACGGCGGCCGATCTGGTGATCCTGACGCAGGCGCTGCTTGCAAATCTTGCCGAAGAGACGCTCGTCGTCCCCTCCTCGATTTCGGATATCGGACGGGTCGAGACCGCGCTCGCGGTCCGTAGCCGCGATCCCAAGGTGACGGTGACGACCGAAACTGACCTGCGCGAGGTGCTGCGAAGCGCCGATGCGATCTACGTCCCGGACACGAAAGCCTCGACCGCCGGACAGCACGTCGCAAAAGTGCTGGATCAGCTGGGCATCGCCTACGAGGTCGCCTCGCGCCTGAAGATCTTTCCGAACGGCGCGACCGCGATGCGGGAGCTTGCGGCATCCACCGCCGCGCATCCGATCGGCTGCACCCAGGCTACCGAGATTATCGCGACCGACGGCATCGCACTGTCAGGAGCGCTGCCGCCGGGCTGCGAGCTCGTGACGATGTACACGGCCGGCGTGACCACGCGGGCCGCACATCCGCAAGAGGCGGCCGCGCTGATCGCGTTGCTGACCGGCGCGGACCGCAAGGATCTGCGCCAGCGCGCCGGCTTTACAGGCTAGGTAACCCGCCCTAGGTGTGTAACTGGGTGAGGCCGGTCGGCGGCCCGTCGACGGCCGTCCAGCCCCCATCGACGAACAGCGTGCTGCCGCTGACATAGCTCGCGGCGTCCGAGGCGAGATAGGCGACGGCGGTCGCGACCTCGTCGGCGCTGCTCCAGCGGTTGAACACGGTGTGGCCGGCGTAGAGATTGTAGATGTCGGGACGCTGCTTGAACGGGCCGGTCAGCGCGGTCTCGGCGATGCTCGGCGCGATCGCGTTAACGCGCACGCCGGAGCGCCCAACCTCGGAGGCAAAGCCCTTCACCAGCAGGCCGATGGCCGCCTTGGTCGAGCCGTAGACGCCGAGGCCCGGCTCGATGGTCACCGCCCGCACTGAGGAGCAAGCGATGATGCTGCCGCCCTTCTGCTCGACCATGATGCGACCGAAGGCCTGGAAGAACCAGACCGTGCCCTTGATGTTGAGGTTGAGGACGCGGTCGAGATCCTCCTCGGTGTAATCGAGGATGGTCTTGCGGATGTTGAGCCCGGGCGTCGTCACCGCGATGTCGAGGCGCGAAAATTTCTGCATCACGGTCTTGGCCAGCGCATTGACGTCCGCAGCGCTCGCGGCGTCACACGCAGCCGCCTCGGCCCAGCCGCCCTTCTCACGAATGCCAGCGGCAGTTGCTTCGGCGGCGTCAATCGCGCGATCGGCGCAGACGACACGGGCGCCGAGCCCGGCCAGCGCCTCGGCCGACGACTTGCCGATGCCCGAGGCCGCGCCGAGCACCACGGCCGTCTTGCCGGTGAGATCGAAGAGCTTGCGATAGTCAGTCACGGATAGATTCTCCTGTATTGCTGCTATCCCTTGTAGCCCATCAACAGGCGGGGCAGCCACAGCGAGAAGGCGGGGACGTAGGTCACGAACATCAGAGCTGCGATCAGGGCGGCGTAGAACGGCAGGATGGTGCGCATCACCGCGCCCACCGAGATGCCGCCGATGGCGCAGCCCACGAACTGCGTGGTCCCGACCGGCGGGGTGTTCAGCCCGAGCGCGCAGTTGATCAGCATCAGCATGCCGAACTGCACCGGGTCCATGCCCGCCTTCATCGCGATCGGCAGGAAGATGGGCGTGCAGATCAGGATGGTCGCCGCCATGTCCATGAAAGTGCCCAGCACGAACAGGATGACGTTGATGAGCAGGAAGATGACCCAGGGCTGCGTCGAGACCTTGCTCATCATCTCGCCGGCGAAGTCGGCCACCTCGTAAAGTCCCATCAGATACTGGAACATGGTGGAGACGCCGATCAGCAGCAGCACCACGCCCGTGGTCTTCACCGCCTTGGCCGCGGCGCGCAGGAAGTTCGGCAACGTCATGGTACGGTAGATGAAGAACGTCAGCAGGATCGTATAGGTGACCGCGACGGCCGCGGATTCGGTGGCCGTGAACACGCCGGACAGGATGCCCGCCAGGATGATGCCGACGATCAGAAGGCCGGGCAGAGCGGCTGCGAGCGAGCGAAAAACCGCGGGCCAGCCCGGG
The DNA here is from genome assembly GCF_055811315.1 of Bradyrhizobium sp. MI1.4. Lineage (NCBI taxonomy): Bacteria > Pseudomonadati > Pseudomonadota > Alphaproteobacteria > Hyphomicrobiales > Nitrobacteraceae > Bradyrhizobium > Bradyrhizobium sp. MI1.4. The sequence goes on from NZ_JBVVPP010000039.1 coordinate 16,645, forward strand.
AACTTGCCGGCCGGATAGCCTCGCTTCACCGCGACCGCGTAAGCGGCGACCAGCATGCACACCATCAGCACCAGGGCCGGCAGGAGCCCGGCGGCGATCAGCGCGCCGATCGAGACCTTGCCGCCGGCGGCGAGCGCATAGATGATCATGTTGTGGCTGGTCGGCATCAGCGCTCCGACCAGCGAGGCATGGGTGGTGACGTTGACGGCGTAGTCGGTGTCGAAACCTTCCTTCTTCATCATGGGGATCATCACCGCCCCCATCGCCGACACGTCGGCCACGGGCGAGCCGGACACGCCGCCGAACAGCGTGCAGGCGACCACGTTCGACATGCCAAGCCCGCCGCGGATGTGTCCGACGAGATTCTTGGCGAGCTGCACGATCTTGTCGGCGACGCCGCCATGCAGCATCAGCTCACCGCTGAAGACGAAGAACGGGATGGCGAGGAAGGAGAAGATGTTCATCCCCGACATCATCTGCTGGAAGATGACGGCGACCGGCAGGCCTTCGTAGAGAATGGTGCAAATCGCCGAGAGGCCGATCGCGAACGCGACCGGGACGCCGAGGACCAGGAAGCCGAAGAAAGTGGCGCCGAGGATGATCAGTTCCATGAGGGGACGACCTCTTCGCCGCGCAGGAGAGCGATGATGTGCTCGATTGAAAAGGAGACGATCAGGACGCCGGAGGCGATCAGCGGCACGTAGCGGATGACTTCGGGCAGCCCGAGATTGGGGATCTTCACGGTTCCGACCGACGCTCCGAGGATCCAGCCGTTATAGGCCATCGCGACGCCGAAGCCGGCGACCAGGACGTGGATGACAAGCTCGATCTTCTCCCGCGCGCGATGCGGCAGCATCACCAGCAAACTGTCCATGCCGATATGCCCGGCATCGCGGACGCCGACGGCGGCGCCGATCAACGTGACATACAGGATAAGAACCAACGCAAGGTTCTCCGTCCAGGTCGGGCTGGAATTGAGCACGTAGCGTCCGAACACCTGGTAGAAGACGATGGTGACGATGACGAGCAGCCCGGTCACCGACAGATACATCCCTAGCCGGGCGACCGGAGCATTGATCCGGGACAGCAAGCCGGTGGACGGGCGTCCGGCAACGTCCAGTTCGTGGTCTGCGACGTGAGGGTCTGTCATCCAAGTCTCCTTGCAAGTCTCCTTGCGCGCGTCCAATGCGTCGGTCAGGCGTCGCCAGTCGGCAACGCCGGACCGACGCTATGGCCTTACTTCGTGTCCTGGATACGCTTGACGAGGCTCTTCAGCTTCTCGTCACCCGCGAACTTGTCGTACACCGGCTTCATCGCGTCGACGAATTCCGCCTTGTTGGCGATCGTCACGACCTGAACGCCGGCCGCTTCGACCGTCTTGCGGGAGGCCTGCTCGCGTTCGTCCCAGAGCTTGCGCATGACGGGCACCGATTCCTTGGCCGCCTTGCGGACCATCGCCTGGTCCTCCTTGCTCAGCGTGTCCCAGACCGTCTTGGACATCACGAGAACTTCGGGCGCCAGGGAGTGCTCGGTGACGTTGTAGAACTTGGCGGCCTCGAAGTGGCGCGAGGACTCGTAAGAGGGCCAGTTGTTCTCGGCAGCGTCCACCAGACCGGTCTTGAGAGCGGTATAGACCTCGCCATAGGGCATCGGGGTCGGATTGGCCCCGAGGCTCTGGATCATGCCGACCCACAGATCGGATTGCTGGACACGAATTTTCAGACCCTTGACGTCCGCGAGCGACTTGATCGGTGCCTTGACGGTGTAAATGGACCGGGCGCCGCTGTCGTAGTAGGCAAGGCCGATCAGGCCTGCGGGCGCCATGGCCGCCAGGATCTCGTCGCCGATCGGGCCGTCAAGGACAGTGCGCATGTGCTGCGTGTCCCGGAAGATGAAGGGCAGGCACAACGCGATGGTTTCCGGCACGAAGTTGTTCAAGGGCGATGCGTTGATCCGCATCATGTCGAGGGCGCCGATCTTGAGCTGCTCGATGGTGTCCTTCTCGGAGCCCAGCGCACCGTTGGGGAACACCTTCACGCCGAGCTTGCCGCCGCTCGCCGCGGCGAGCTGCTTGCCCATGAACTTGACGGCCTCGACGGTTGGATAATCGGCGGGATGGATGTCGGCGGAACGGAAATCGCGTGCGGTCGCCAAGGGGGCTGAGACCGCCAGCAGAGCGGCTGCGATGACGCCGGTGAGTATCTTCATCTGGGCTTCCTCCTGAGGTGATTATATCGTTGGGCAGATGCTGCGGGCCGCCTTGGGTCGCTCCACTTCCGGTGTGAAGTCAAGCGCCATCGTCGTCCCTAGGGCGCGCGGCATTCTCTGTCCAAGCCAAATCCGGCATCGATCAATGCTAGAGTTGCATCGATGGATCAGACCGGCTTTGGGCAGACAGCCGGCTCCTCGTCCAGTTTTTCCGAAATCATATGTCGTCTGGCGCGGCAAGCGTTCATGCGCGTTGCTTGACGCCGCCGGTGCGGTCCTCTCAAGATGCTGCGAAGCAAAACGGACATCCCGAGGAATGCCTATGCCGCGGAAGCTGATCGACATCTCCGTGCCGCTCAGAAACGACGTGACGGCGGATCCGCCGGGCAATCACCCGACGATCCAGTACATCGATCACCAGCAGGGCCTGCCGCGGATGCTGCAGTTCTTCGACGGCCTCACGGCACAGGATCTGCCGGACGGCCAGGGCTGGGCCGTCGAGCAGGTCTCGCTGTCGACCCATAACGGCACGCATCTCGATGCGCCCTGGCACTTCCATCCGACCATGAATCGCGGCGAGCGGTCATGGACGATCGACGAGGTCCCGCTGGAATGGTGTTTTCAGCCCGGCGTGAAGCTCGACTTCCGGCATCTGCCCGACGGCTACGTGGCGAGCGCCGACGACGTCGAGAAGGAGTTGAGGCGGATCGGGCATGCGCTGTCGCCGCTGGAGATCGTCGTCGTCAACACCGGCGCCGGCGCCAGGTTCGGCCAAGCCGATTATGTCAGCTCAGGCTGCGGCATGGGCTACGAGGCCACCATGTATCTGCTCGAACGCGGCGTGCGGCTGACCGGCACCGACGGCTGGAGCTGGGACGCACCGTTCGTCCACACCGCGAAGAAATATGCCGAAACGAAAGATGCCGGCCTGATCTGGGAGGGCCACAAGGCGGGGCGGCACATCGGCTATTGCCACCTCGAGAAGCTGCACAATCTCGACCAGCTGCCTTCGACCGGGTTCACCGTCGCGTGCTTTCCGGTGAAGATCGAGCGGGCCTCCGCGGGCTGGACCCGCGCCGTCGCGATCATCGACAGCTAGCTGTCGAGCCCGCTCTCGGCGAGTTCGCGCAAGGCATTAATGTCGAGCACGACGATGGCGCCGTGCTCGAGGCGAACCCAGTTGCGGCCCGCCCAGGCGCGCAATTGCTTGTTGATGCTCTCGCGCGTCATCCCCACCATCTCGCTGATCTCCTGCTGCGTGATGGCGAGCGTGCCGCTGCCGGAGTCGAACTTGCGCTCTTCGGTGAGGCCGAGCAGCGCGCTCGCAAGCCGGCCCGGCAGATTTTGCAGGATCACCTGCTCGACCTGCTGACTGGTCCAGCGCAGGCGCGCGCAGAGCAGCTCGATGAATTTCATCGCGAGCGCCGGCTGGCTCTTCACGAACGGCAGGAAGTCCCGGCGATCGATGATGTAGAGCTCGCAATTGGTGTTGGCGGTCGCATCGGCCGACCTGGGGGCGCCGTCGAGCACCGCGATCTCGCCGAAGATCTCTCCGGGACCGATCAGATTGAGAATGGCGTTACGGCCGTCGGGCGACGAAGAGGAAATCTTCACCGTCCCTGTGATCACCGCGAACAGATTGTTGCCGGGATCGCCCTTGGCAGCGATCGTCGCGCCGCGCTTCACCGTGGTGTGCTTGGCGTAACGGCAGAGCTGATCCAGCGCCTCCGGCTCCAGATCCGCAAAGATCGGGTGCTTGCGCAGGACCGATAATTTATTCCCCGCCGCTTGTCGGGGGTCGTCGCCGGTCTTGTCCTGAGGCACGCCACTGGGCTCCTAAGACTGCGAGGCACTGGGGTCCCTGCGTAGTCAGTGTAGCCCAGTTTTTCAACCGGAAAGCATGCACCCTATCTGAGGCGAACGCGGCGAAAATGCCGCGGTCAGGCCTAAAGCCGGCAGCCGAAGGATGAGCCAATGCGTCCCAGTCGATGCAGAGTTGCAAGTGCCGCACGCCACCTTGCGTTGAGGCGCTGCCAAGCCTCCCGAACTCGCACGGCATAGCCCGCCCCGCGGCGCCGCAAGATGGGAGGGTGATCTCAGAAGCTTCGACGCTTGACGTCGGACTCGGGCCGGGCTGCACTGGTTTGCCGGTCTGCCCAGGCCAGGGCCCCGGCGAATGTGACAAAGATTGCCACGACAATGGTGCTCATAAGCAACGCGTCAGCCGGCATGATGCTCTCCCCTGTGGTTTTGAGCATTATTCGGGGCACCCGGCCGAATGCATTGATCCCGATCAAAATCGAGCCGCGCTGCGTCGGAATCAGGCTGCGGCCAAGGCCTCGACCTTCGCCGGATCGAGCAGGCTGATCCCGCCATGAATGATCTCGATCACGCCGTGGCGCTCCAACTTGGTGAAGGTGCGGCTGACGGTCTCGATGGTCAGGCCGAGGTAGTCGGCGATGTCCTGGCGGCTCATTGGAAGCGGAACCGTGTCCAACGCCCGCTTCAGCGAGACCAGCCGCTCGCGCCAGCCGAGCAGAAAGGCCGCAACCTTTTCGTCCGCCGAACGGCGACCGAGCAGGACCATGTGGTCCCGGGCCTGGCTCAGCTCGCGAATCGCCAGCTCGTTGATCCGCCTGAGGAGATGCGGCCGGTCCTCGATGAAACGGCCGAAGGGTGACTTCGCGAACTGGCATACGGTCACCGCGCCGATCGCATCGGCCGAAAAATTGTGCCTGCCCGAAATATTCATCCCCAGGAAATCGCCGGGCAAGGCAAAGCCCACGATCTGCCGGCGGCCGTCGGGCAGCAGCTTGTACAGCCGCATGACGCCCTCGAGCAGATTGTAGAACGAGGTCGTGATGTCCTCCTCGCAGAACACAGTCTCGCCTGAGGAAAAATGGACGCGTCGACCGAGATGCTCGAATTCCCGAAGCTCGACCGCATCCAAAGACGAACAGACCGCTGATGCGCGGACGGCGCAATCGCTGCAGAGCTGCCAGTTCGGCTCAATCGTGACTACGGGCTTCATCGACCGCTCCAAGCGCCGGCTGCCCATCAGGCCCATTCCGCCGCGCAACTGCATTTTACTGCAGTGCGCCAAAGCCGGTTGACCCAGATCAATTTTGGAGGGAATCCCCGCCCTATTCTTCTCCCAGACTTAAACGGGGTCACTTTACATGCTGCAAGGAATGCTGCGTCACGGGTTGATTGGGTTGCTTCTGATGACGCCTGCCCTGGCTGCCCCGACCGCCGAACAACGCGGCAAGGCCTATGCGCGAGCCAATTGCGCGCGCTGCCACGCGATCGACCGTGCGTCGAACAGTCCGCTCAAGATCGCAACGCCGCTGCGGACCCTGCACCAGCGCTATCCCATCGAGAGCCTTGGGGAGGCGCTGGCCGAGGGCATCAACACCGGCCACGCCGACATGCCGGCCTTCGAGCTCAGTCCGGACCAGATCCACGATCTCCTGTCCTACCTCAAGACCCTGGAATAGCCGGCGTCACACCGCCTGCACCGTCCAGCCGATCAGCTCCTTCGCGATGCGCGTGAAGGCCGTATCGAACGCTGCGACCGCCATGGCCGGCACAATCTTGTCGAGTTTTTCGCTGGTCTCGACGAGACGCAAGGCGATCACCTTGCCGTTCTTGTCGACGATCCGCGCCGACAGCCCGATCTCGACCCGCGTCTCCCGCTCGGTGGCAATGCGGAAGCGCCTGATGTCGATCAGCAGCTGATAGTCCGCCTGCCCGAGATCGGCCGTGCGCAACGGCGCGTGGGCGATGTCGTAGTTCTCGAAACTGTCGATCAGACGCGCCTGTATCAGCTTGGGAATGCTGTCGGCCCAGAGGAAGTCCGCAAAGCCCGGATTATCGCCGCCCGGCGCGAACAGCATGCGCTGGGTCTGGAGCATGGCGACCGCTGTCGGCTCGGGGATGGCCAGTGACGCCGAGAGCGTCTTGCCGGCCGGACCGAGGTTCTGCGGCGTGCGCAGGTCATAGGTGACTTTCTGCGCCGGCGTTCCGCCGCCGGTCACCTTCTCCAGGCCCGCCAAAATGCCGTCAATCTTGCCAGTATTGCGCGCAAGCCCGTCGGAGAAGGTCTTGAGATTGGCGATGGTGTCCTTCAGCGGGCCCGAATTGTCCTCCAGCACGGTGTCGACCCGCCGCAGTGCATCGCGCGCGGCCTGCGTCATGCTCTGGCCCGCACCGGCCTCGGCAATCAAGGTATGGGGCTCGCCGGATTTAGTGACGATGACGCCTCCCTCCAGCGTCACCACCGGCACGCCGGTCAGCCCCTGGAAATCGAGCCCGACCCTGCTGTCGGCACGCACCGGCGTGGTTGAAGCAACCGAGATCGTCGCATTGACAAAGCGTGGATTGTCCGGCGCAAGCCCGAGCTGGGTGACCTCGCCGACGCGGATGCCGTTGAACAGCACGCCGGCGCCGACCAGAAGACCGGGCACCGGGCCCTGGAATTGCACGTGATAGCTGGTGCGCGGCCCGATCCCGCCGGTGTTGTTCAGCCAATAGACGAAGCCGAACACCGCGAGGATCGCGGCCAGGACAAAACTGCCGATCAGCACGTAGGGAGCGCGGGTTTCCATGTCTCATCTCATCTCGTGTTGCAGCATCTGCGAGCGCTTGCCGTGGAAATAGGCGCGCACCCAGGGATGCTCGGATTGCAGCAGTTCGCGCATCGGACCGATCGCCACGATCTTGCCGTCGGCGAGAGCGGCGACGCGGTCGCAGACCGTGGTCAGGCTCGCCAGATCATGGGTGACCATGAACACGGTGAGGCCGAGGGTCTTTTGCAGGGTCCCGATCAGCGCATCGAAATCGCCCGCCGCGATCGGATCGAGGCCTGAGGTCGGCTCGTCCAGGAACAGGATCGGCGGATCGAGCGCGAGCGCACGCGCCAGCGCCACGCGCTTGGTCATGCCGCCGGATAGCTCCGCCGGATATTTATCGGCATCCTGGGGCCGCAGCCCGACCATTTCGAGCTTGGCGATCGCGATCTCGTCCATCAGCTCCTGCGACAGGACGAGATTTTCACGGAGCGGAAACTGGATATTCTGCCGGACCGTCAGCGAGGAGAACAGCGCGCCCTGCTGGAACAGGATGCCCCAGGTCGTGGCCGCGCCTTCGGTGGGGCCGCCGATTGGCCGTCCCGTAACCTCGATGGTCCCGCCTTGGCGCGGGATGAGGCCGATGATGGTTCGCATCAGCACCGACTTGCCGCCACCGGACGCCCCCACGAGCCCGAGGATCTCACCCCGGCGCACGTCGAGCGACAGATGATCGAGCACGGTCTGTCGGCCGAAGCCGACCACGAGGTCGCGGACGCGGATCGCGAACTGCTCTTGCGATTCGCCCATGATCACATTCCGATCGAGGCGAAGAAGATCGCGAACAGGCCGTCGAGCACGATCACCAGGAAGATCGACTTGACCACCGACGTCGTGGTCTGTCGTCCCAGCGATTCGGCGCTGCCCTTCACGCGCAAGCCCTCGCTGCAGGCGACTACCCCGATCACCAGCGCCATGAACGGCGCCTTCAGGATGCCCACCTCGAAATGGGTGACCGAGATCGCCTCGTGCAGCCGCGCGATGTAGATCGCCGGCGCCATACCGCCGTAGAACTGCGCGACCAGGCCGCCACCATAGAGTGCGGCAATCGATCCGATGAAGGCAAGGATCGGCAGCGCAATCACCAGGGCCGCAACCCGCGGCAGAATCAGGACGTGGACGGGATCGAGGCCCATGGTCGAGAGCGCATCGATCTCCTCGCGCATCTTCATCGAGCCGAGCTCGGCGGTGTAGGCGCTTCCCGAACGGCCGGCGACCATGATGGCGACGATCAACACGCCGAGCTCGCGCAGCACCAGGATGCCGACCATGTCGACGGTGTAGGACTCCGCGCCGAACCTGCGGAAATGGAAGAATCCCTGCTGGGCGATGATGGCGCCGATCAGGAAGGTGATCAGCACGACGATGGGGATGGCCTGCCAGCCGATGCGGTAGAGCTGATAGATCAGCGATGTCAGCCGCAGCGAGCGCGGCCGGCGCAGCACGCCGATCACGGCCATGAACAACGCGCCCAGCATTTGGAGAAAGATCGTGATGTCTTCGCGCGCGCCGACCGTGGACTTGCCGAGATCGTTCAGTCTGAGCAGAACCGGGTTGGGTGCGGGCGCCGGCAGCGGCGTGTGGCGGTTGACCTGACGCACCTCCTCCATCAGGCCGCTGAAATGGTCGGCGACACCGATAAACTCGGCCGCTTGACCGGATGATGAAGCCCTGCGCGAAAGCTTTTCCAGGACCCAGGCGCCGAGCGTGTCAAGCGCGCTGACGCCCGACATGTCCAGCGTCACGGCTCTGGATCGATCGACATCCGCCCCGACCGACCGGGACAACGTCTCCAGCAGCGACACGTTCGCGGCAATCCACGGCCCTTCTGGGCACAATTTCAGCTCTTCGCCCGAGGGCCTCGCCAGCAACAGCGGTTCGGAGTTCACGCTTCCACCTCATCGGGACAACCGGGTCCCGTTCAGCCGGCAGTTCTAGGCCAGCATGGGGCGGCCGGCTTGACCTGTCTCAAGGCCAGCTGTAGCGGCGCGCTCAGAGCTTCAGCCTGACATCGCAGATATCCGGCTCGGTCGGATCCGGCTTCACATCGAAGCCGAGCTGGCGACACATCTCCAGCATGGTGGTGTTCTCCCTGAGAACATCACCCGAGATCGCCTTGAGGCCTTCCGATCTCGCGTAGTCGATGATCAGCTGCATCAGGGCCCATCCCAGACCTTTGCCCTTGAGATCGGACCGCAGCAGGATCGCATATTCGCCGCTCTCGTAGATCGAGTCCGAATGGAGTCGGACAACGCCGACCATCTCGCCGGTCGCCTCGTCGAATGCGATAAATGCCATCGCGCGCGCATAGTCGAGCTGGGTCAGGCGCGCGATGAACTCGTGAGTGAACTCCTTCATCGGCGCGAAGAAACGCAGACGAAGATCGTGCGCCGTGACATGACGCAGGAATGCGTGGATGGTCGGCTCGTCCTCCGGACGCAGGGGCCGCGCGAAGATCCGCCAGCCCTCCTTGAGCTTGAGGCGGCGCTCCCATTGCGACGGATAGGCCCGAACCGCGAAGTTGGCGGCGCCGGAGCCGGCAAACTTCCGTTGCGGCGGCCCGACCGCGACGCGGGCATCGACCGCGGTCACGCCGGTTTCATCCGCCAGCAGCGGATTGATGTCGAATTCGCGGATCTCGGGAATGTCGGCGGCCATCTGCGCCAGCTTGACCAGGACCATGGCGACGGCGTCGGGCTTCACCGCCGGCACGTCCCGGTAAGCGCGAAGCAGCCGGGACGCGCGCGTGCGGTCGATCAGGTCGCGGGCCAGTTGCAGATCGAGCGGCGGAAGCGCAAGCGCCTTGTCGTTGATGATCTCGACCGCGGTCCCGCCGCGGCCGAACACAACGACCGTGCCGAAGGTCGGATCGTCGGCGAGGCCCAGAATCAACTCGCGCGCCTTAGCCTTCACCACCATCGCCTGCACGATGACGCCCTCGATGCGAGCTTCGGGACGCAGCTTTCTCGCCCGAGCGATAATGTCGGTGGCAGCGGTGCGCACCGCCTCAGGCATGGTGAGATTGAGCACGACGCCGCCGACATCGGATTTGTGGACGATGTCGCGCGACATGATTTTCAGCACGACGGTGGCGCCTTGCGCGAAGATTTCTTCCGCGTAGGCCACCGCCTGCTCGACATCGGCCGCCGTGTATGTGGGCACCATCGCGATATCGTAGGCTTCGAGCAGGTGCTTGATCTCGACGGGTTCGAGCCATTGGCGGCCGTCTGCGATGGCAGCAGCTACGATCTGTCTTGCGGCACGTGCGTCCGGCACGAACGTGTCGGGCATTGCGGGTGGGACCTGGCTCAGTTCCTCCACGACTTCGCGGTGCCTCACGAGGTACATGAAGCCGCGCACGGCGTCATCCTCGGTCGGATAGTTCGGGATGCCGGCGCCGGACAGTGTTTCGATGATGTTCTGGTCTGCTCCGATCCACGAGGCGAGCACGGGCTTGGCCCAACTGCGGTGCTTCTCGCGATATGCCTTGACTCGTTCGGTCACCATCGTTGCGATATCGGCAGCCGAGGCGATCGCGGTCTGCACGTTGAGGACGAGGACCGCATCGTTGTCGGGATCGGCAAGCAACACCTCGAGCGCCGCCGCATAGCGCGACGCATCGGCGTCGCCCACGATGTCGACGGGATTTGCGCCGGACCAGGTCGGCGGCAGCACCTCGTCGAGTTTCTTGCGCGCGTCCGCCGAGATGGTCGCCGGAATGCCGCCGAGCTCGACCAATCGGTCAATAGCGAGAACACCGATGCCGCCGCCATTGGTCAGGATGGCGAGGCGCTTTCCCGCCGGCGACTCGACGCGGCCGAGCGTCTCGGCGCAATCGAACAGCTCGCGCAGATCAGAGACCCGCAGGACACCCGCGCGGCGGAACGCCGCGTCGTAGACGGCGTCGGCGCCCGCAAGCGCACCGGTATGGGTGGCAGCCGCCCTCGCGCCCTGCGCCATTCGCCCGGACTTCACCACGACGACGGGCTTCACGCGCGCCGCAGCGCGCGCGGCCGACATGAACTTGCGCGCGTCCTTGATAGCTTCGATGTAGAGCAGAATCGCGCGGGTCTTGTGATCCATCGCGAAATGGTCGAGCAGATCGGCAAGATCGACGTCGATTTGATCGCCGATCGAGACGATGCCGGAGAAGCCGACGCCGCGCTGCGCGGCCCAATCGACCATGCCGGCCGCGATCGCCCCCGATTGCGAGATCAGCGCGAGATTCCCGGGCCCCGGCATGTGCGCGGCAAAACTCGCGTTGAGGCTCACGCCGGGCATCATAATGCCCAAGCAGTTCGGCCCGATCAGCCGCATGCCGTATTTGCGGGCCGCAGTGACGGCGGCCTCGTGCAGGGACCCCGGTCCGTGGCCGAGCCCGGCCGAGACGATCAGGGCACCCGCCGAGCCGCGCCGCCCGGCTTGATCGACAATGCCGGGAACCGCGCACGCCGGCGCGGTGATGATCACAAGCTCGGGCAAGAACGGCAATTGATCGAGGCTGTCCACGGCCGCGACGCCGCCGATCTCGGCATGGCGCGGATTGACGAGGCCGAACTGTCCCGTGAATCCGGCCTTACGGATGTTCTCCAGAACGGCGCGTCCAACGGAGACCGGGCGGGCGCTCGCACCGACGAGCGCAACCGAACGCGGCGACAGCAGGTTCTTCAGACGATAGATTGACATGAAAGCAAATGCGCCCGGTCGGTGGCGGTTCCGATGGTTGACGATCAGGCCGATAAACTGGCGATCCGCCTAGTACGAGAGCATAACCCAGCACGGTGGTTCGCCAATGACGGTCTTTGTCACACCGCCCCAAACGATCTCGTTCAGGCGCGAATGATGGTAGGCGCCCATCACGATCGCATCGATGGCATGGGAATTCGCCCAGCTTCCGAGCACCTTGCCAATCGAGCTGCCGTTACCCTTCGCGGTTTCGAACGAGGCGTAGACCCCGTGTTCCCTCAAATGATCGACGAGAGCCGTCCCGGGTTGCACGATCGCGTCGGACTTGTCGTCCGCCACGGTTACCACGCGGACTAGGGCTGCTGCCTGAAGGATAGGCAGCGCGTCGCCGACCGCACGTGCCGCACGCGCGGAGTGGTCCCAGGCAATCATGACGTTCTCGAATTCCGGGCGCAGCTCGTCCACATGCTGCTCCGGGCAGAGCAGCACTGGCCGTCCGGATTCGAACAGCAGCGTCTCGATGATGTGCTCGGTTCGGCTGTCGTGTGGCGTCACGGGGAGCAGCGTGAGATCGCTGAAGCGTCCGTGCTCGGCCAGGACTGACGCGATCTGGTCTGCCGGCACCTTGGCCGATCGGCTTTGAGCGCGAATGCCGGTGCGGGAGGTTGCACGGGTGAACGCATCCAGGAGATGCTGCGTGTCGCCCGCCCCAAGCGGCCCGTTTGCCTCGGCCGCATCGGAATTATCGGGGAGCATCACCTTCGGCCGCACGAAGACATCCTCCTCGAGTGCAAGCGCGGTGATCCTGGCGCCGAGGTCGGTGGCAACGGCCACGCATTTCTCGATCGCAGCAAGGGCCGGGCCGCGTGGCTGGCCGACGAGCGGCAGAAAGACGTCCTTGATCGGCATCGGGATTCTCCTCAGGCGCCAGAATAGGCTGGCTTTGGTCGGGACGCTTGATCCTCGTCAAGCCCGGGAACTTCGACCGGCCGGAAGGAGACAGGCGTTGACTGAAGTCAAGGACTGGCCGCGATCTGCTTCTATGGATTACCCTGATCGCGGGGCGAACAGCCTTCCGACGCATCTGGACGTACCAGCTGGAATGACAGACGATTCTGCGACCCAGGACCGGATCTTTGCGGCGCTCACCGATTCCGTAGGTCATCCGAACGTGAGGCGGATCGATACGCACGCAGCTTCGGTCTTTCTTGAAGGCAGACGCGCTCTGAAGATCAAGCGCGCCGTGCAGTTTCCATTCCTCGATTACTCCACGCTCGAGAAGCGCAAGGCGGCGTGTGAGGAGGAGATCAGGATCAACCGGCCGCTGGCGCCGCAGATCTATCACCGCGTTGTGGCGATCACGGAAGAGCCCGATGGATCGGTGAAGGTGGACGGAAGCGGCCGGCCGATCGAGTATGCGGTCGACATGTTGCGCTTCGACGAAAGCCGGACGCTGGATCATCTGGCCAAGGCCGGAGCGCTGGATGACACTTTTGCCTCGGCTGTCGCCGACGCGATCGCGGCTTCGCATGCGCAGGCTGTTCGCGCCGACGGCAACGCATGGGTTTCCTCCATCCCCGGCCTGATCGATGGCAACAGCAATGGCCTGCGGACCGGCAATCATTTCGAAACCGAAGAGATCGCAGAACTCGGCAGAGACTCGCACGCAATGTTCCTCCGCCTCCGGCCTTTGGTCGAAGAGCGCGGCCGTCAAGGCTTCGTGCGCCGGTGCCATGGGGACCTGCATCTTGCGAACATCGTGTCGATCGACGAGCGGCCGGTGCTGTTCGACGCGATCGAGTTCGACGCCCGGATGGCAACCACCGACGTGGTCTACGATCTCGCATTCGGATTGATGGACCTGTTGCACCACGATCAGCCACGCGCGGCCAATATCGTGCTGAACCGCTATCTCGCCGCGACTTCAGTCGAAAATCTCGACGCGCTCTCCGCACTGCCGCTGTTCATGTCCATCCGGGCGGCGATCCGCGCCCAGGTCGCGCTGGCACGGCTGAAGCCGCCGCATTCCGGTGATCCCAGCATTCTCGACGGTGCACGGCGCTATTTTGGCCTCGCCCGCGCCCTGATCCAGCCGCCCGCTCCCCGACTGATTGCAATCGGCGGATTGTCAGGCACCGGAAAGACGATTTTGGCACGCGCGCTCGCGCCCGACGTTACGCCGCAGCCGGGCGCCGTCGTGCTGCGCAGCGACCTTGTCCGCAAGCAGATGTTAGGGGTCGAGGAAACGGACCGCCTGCCGGCATCCGCATACACACCGGAGGTCACGGCCCGCGTTTACGAGATATTGGCTCAGCGCGCGGGGCGGGTGCTGGCGCAAGGCCATTCAGCGATCATCGACGGCGTGTTCGCCCGTGAGGACGAACGAGACGCGGTTGCCGCACTGGCGCGCGAGCGTAACGTGCCACTGAGCGGCCTGTTTCTGGTTGCAGACCTCGCGATCCGGCAGGCGCGGATCGGAGGCCGCCGGGGCGACGCATCCGACGCCACGCAAGAGGTTGCCGCGCTGCAAGAGCACTATAATATCGGCCATGTCGGTTGGGCGACCATCGATGCATCCGGGACGCAAGAGCAGGCGCTCCAGAACTGCCGGGACGCGATCGCCGAGAGCAAGTAAGGCAATCTGCAAATGGCGCGACCCAGCACGAGTTCGACGGCCGCGCGCGTCAAGCCTGCGGCGAGGCGCAATGCCCTGCCCGGCCGCCTCAGCCCCGGCATGGTCTGCGACACGGCGTTCCGGATCATCGCCCGCCGTCACCTCGCCGCCGTTCGCGCCCAGCATGACGGCACCTGCCGCGGCGATCCCGAGGCACTGCACCAGATCCGGATTGCACTGACGCATCTGCGCACCGCCATCCGCTTCTTCTCGCCGATGGTCGACGACGCCCTTCGGCCGGAGGTCTGGACCGAACTGAAATGGCTGAACAGCCAGCTCGGCATGGTGCGGGACCTCGACGTGGCGATCGAGCGGGTCATCGCCGAAAGTGGCGGCGAGTTGACCGTGATTGCCGAGCTCCAGCACTGGGACGAGAAGCGCGCCGAGAGCCATCGCCAGTTGGCGCGCGCGCTGCAATCCGCGCGGTATCGCCATCTCGTCGCGCAGACGTCAGCCTGGATCGAGAGCGGCCCCTGGTCGACCCGGCGCAGCAAGGAAGCTATCAGGCTACGCCGCTGCACGCTCGCCGACCACGCAACAGCGAAACTCACGGAATGGGAAAAGACGCTGCTCAAGAAAGCGCGAAAATTGCGCGAGCTCGACGTCGAGAAACGGCACAAGCTGCGGCTTCTCAACAAGCGGCTGACCTATTCGATCGAGTCGCTCGAGGACCTGTTCGCAGACGAGTCGCTGACAAAGCAACAGTCGATCCTCAAGCAATTGCGCAAGGCGCAAAAGTCCCTCGGGCGATTGAATGACGATGCGCGAGGGCAAACCTTGGCGGCGTCATTGAACGAGGCCGTCCCCGAGGCTGGCATTCGCTTCCTCAACCGCAAGCGCGAAAAGAAACTGTTGCGGACCGCCTCGCGCGCCTACCGGAAACTCGACAAGGCCAAGCCGTTCCGCTCCGCCGATCTTGCGCCGGATGCGGAGCCTGAGGACTAGGTGATCTCGCCAAGGCGAACCTAAAAACGACGAGCTGGGCCAGCCGTCGGTTCAGCGCGGAATGACGGCGGTGGCTTCGATTTCGACGCGCGCCGCCTTCTCGACGAGCCGGACGACCTGAACCAGCGCCATCGCCGGGTAGTGCGCGCCGAAGATGGCGCGGTAGGCCTTGCCGAGCTCTTTCAGGTTCGTCAGGTACTCGTCCATGTCGACGACGTACCAGGTCAGGCGCACCAGATGCTCGGGCTGCGCGCCGGCCTCCGCGAGGATCGCCGCGATGTTGCCTAGGGTTTGGCGCACTTGCGCGACAAAACCCTCCGCGAGACGCTCCTCGTCATCCCAGCCGATGACGCCGCCAGTGACGACGATGCGTCCCTCGGCGGCCATGCCGTTGGCATAGCCTTTCGGTACCGGCCAACCGGACGGCTGGAGCACCTGCGCCCTGGAGCGGGTTTTATCCTCGGCTGTTGTCGGCAGCACCGCGAGGTGCGGGCCTTTCGGCGTGGTCACTGACAATTTTCTATCCTTCTATTCCGCCGCGACGCCGGAGGACGGCACCGCGGTCTGCGCCAGTTGCCGCAGGGCAAAGCGCTTTAGTTTGCCGGTCTCGGTCTTCGGTAGCTGCGTCACGAACTCGATCGCGCGCGGATATTTGTATGGCGCGATCTCGCGTTTGACATGCTCCTGCAACGCAGCCACGAGCTCGGCATCCGGCGTTACGCCCGGCGCGGCAACGACATAGGCCTTCACGATCATGCCGCGCGCCTCGTCTGGCGCGCCGACGACCCCGCATTCGACGACCGAGGGATGCGTGAGCAGCGCCGCCTCGACGTCCGTGCCTGCGATGTTGTAGCCGGCCGACACGATCATGTCGTCCGAGCGCGACTGATACCAGAAATAGCCGTCGCTATCCATCAGATAGGTGTCGCCCGTGATGTTCCAGCCGTTCTGGACGTATTTGCGTTGCCGCTCGTCGGCGAGATAGCGGCATCCGGTCGGCCCGCGGACCGCGAGCCGTCCCATCGTGCCCGGCGGCAAATCATTGCCGGAATCGTCGACGATCTTCGCTTCATACCCCGGCACCGGCTTGCCCGTCGCACCGGGGCGGATCTCGTCCTCGGTCGCGCTGATGAAGATGTGCAGCAGCTCGGTCGAGCCGATGCCGTCCATCAGCTTGATCCCGGTCGCCTTCAGCCAGGCATCGAATGTCGGCTTGGGCAGCGTCTCGCCGGCGGACACGCATTTGCGAAGCGAGGAAATATCGCGGCCCGGAAGCTTGCCAATCATCGCCCGGTACGCGGTCGGCGCGGTGAAGCAGACCGTGGTCTTGTACTGCTCGATCGCATTCAGAATGTCGTCGGGCGCCGTCTTCTCCAGAACGACAAAGGAGGCGCCGATGTGCATCGGAAACAGCACGCCGCCGAAGCCGAACGTGAAGGCGAGCGGTGCCGAGCCGACGAAGCGATCCTTCTGCTCCGCCCGCAGGATGTTGCGCGCATAACCATCGCAGACCGCCAGCATGTCACGGTGGAAATGCAAGGTGCCCTTGGGATCGCCGGTCGTGCCCGACGTGAACGCGATCAGGCAGACGTCGTCGGATGCAGTATCGACGGCTTTGAACTCCGGACTTGCATCCCCCATCAGCGCCTCGAGCGAGTCGCCGCTGCCGTTGCCCCAATAGACCACGCGCTTGAGGCCGGGGGCTGCGGCTTTCGCCTTCTCCATTTCGTCGGCGAGCTTGCCATCGCAGAGCGCGAGTGTGATCTCCGCCTTCTGGATAGGATAGGACAGCTCCTTGGCGCGCAAGAGCGGCATCGTCGCCACCACAATGCCTCCGGCCTTGATCACCGCCAGATAGGTCGCGACCATCATCGGATTGTTGGCCGAGCGAAGCAGCACGCGCCCGCCGGTGACGAGACCAAGCTTGCCGACCAGCACATTGGCGATGCGGTTCACGAGCGTTTGCAGCTCACGATAGGTGTAGCTGACGGCGGGGCTGATCACGCAGGCAGCGTCGCCATGTCCCTGCTCGACCCAGCGGTCCAGGAAATAGCTGACGCAGTTCAGGCGGGGCGGATATTGCAGTTCCGGTCGTGTGAAGATGAATTCCGGCCAGAGCTCGCGTGGCGGAAGATGCTGCCGCGCGAACGCATCGACATGGGCTGTCGCGGCATTGTCGTCATGCGAACCCGAGATTTGAACCTTGGCGGCGTTGGCCATCGCACGCTCCTTTCAGCATGGAAAGCACCCGGCAGCACTCACTCGGAAACATTTTAGGCTTAAAGCAATTTCGCGCAATAGCGGATTTTGGGCATCCCGTGCTTTTTCCGGCGGCAAACGGGATTGGTGGGTGCCTCAGCCGCGGACCTACGCCCGGCGGCGAGCGGCCGATTTCTGCGCCGATGCCTTGGTCTTGGCGAGCAGCCGCATCAATTCGCGCACATCCTTCGGCGTCAGATCGGCGAAGAGATCGGCGATCCAGGTTTCGTGTTCCGTGGCCATTCTGCGAAACTCGGCGCGACCGAGTTTAGTCAGCCGGATCACCTGGACGCGGCGGTCCGTCTCCGACGTGCGGCGGTCGAGATGACCGGATTCCACGAGGCGCTCGACCAGACCGGTGACGTTGCCGTTCGAGACCATCATGCGCTTGGAGACGTCGGACAGCGTCATGCCGTCGGGTGCCTTGTCGAGCTGCGCCATCAGGTCGAAACGGGGCAATGTGACGTCGAAGCGCTGCCGCAACCGGCCACGAACCTCGCCCTCGATCAGGGTCGTGCAGGTCAAGAGGCGTAGCCACAGCCGAAGCTCTTCGGCGTGATCCTCCGGAGTTTCGACGGCCTTGGTCTCGGAATCGAGCATGTTGATGCAGTCACTCACGGCCGGCATTGGCGCCCGGCACGGATCCCCCACGTTTTGAGCTTCAAATAAATCGACGCCGGCTGCAAGCGTAAAGCCGCAACAATCGACCGCATGCCGATTTCTTTAGGCTTCAAATAATTGGCGCGCCGCTTGCATGCACCGCTGCCCGCCGGATGACGACGCTTTGAGCTCGCTTGCCGCGGCAGCAATCATCGGCATAAACTTGGATTGGAGTAGCGGCTTGCAGCGCAAGTCCTGTTGTCACGGGGGACAGATCATGAAGACGCAAATGACGTTGGCCGCAGCCGCCTTGCTGCTTGGCACCGCGGTGAGCCCTTCCCTCGCCGAGGAGAAAATCAAGCTGGGGGTGATCGTGACCCTGTCGGGACCCGCCGCTGCACTCGGCCAACAGGTTCGCGACGGCTTTGCGCTCGGGGTCAAGGATCTCGGCGGCAAGATGGGCGGCCGCGAAGTCGAGGTCGTCGTGGTCGACGACGAATTGAAGCCGGACGCAGCGGTCACCAAGGTCAAGGGGCTTCTGGAGCGCGACAAGGTCGACTTCGTGGTCGGCCCGATCTTCTCCAACATCCTTCAGGCGATCCACCGGCCGGTGACGGAATCGAAAACCTTCCTGATCAGCCCCAATGCCGGCCCATCCACTTTTGCCGGCAAGGATTGCAACCCGTTCTTCTATGTGACCTCGTATCAGAACGATCAGGTGCACGAAATCCTCGGCAAGGTCGCGCAGGATCGCGGCTACAAGCGCATGTATCTGATGGTGCCGAATTATCAGGCCGGCAAGGACTCGGTCGCCGGCTTCAAGCTCGACTACAAGGGTGAGATCGTCGAGGAATCCTACATGCCGCTCAACACGCTGGACTTCCAGCCGGAGCTTTCCAAGATTTCATCGCAAAAGCCGGATGCGCTCTTCACGTTCATGCCCGGCGGCCTCGGGGTCAATCTCGTCAAGCAATACAAGCAGGCCGGCCTCGCCGACAGCATTCCGGTGCTCTCCGCTTTCACCGTGGATGAATCGACCTTGCCGGCGCAACAGGACGCGGCGGTCGGCATGTTCGGCGGCGCGAACTGGGCGCCCAATCTCGACAATCCCCAGAACAAGAAGTTCGTCGCCGCCTACGAGGCCGCCTTTAACGGCGTGCCCGGCACCTACGCCTTCCAGGCGTATGATGCCGCGATGCTGATCGACAGCGCCGTCAAAGCCGTGAAGGGCGATCTCTCCAACAAGGATGCGGTCGCGGCCGCTCTGAAAAAGGCCGACTTCACCTCGCTGCGCGGCGCCTTCAAGTTCAACACCAATGGTTATCCGATCCAGGATTTCTACCTGACCAAGGTCGCCAAGCGCGCGGACGGCAAGTTCCAGACCGAGATCGTTCAGAAAGTCTTTGAGAATTACGGCGACCGCTACGCCAAGGACTGCAAGGCGGCGAACTAAGCCGCACGGCGCGTTGAGGGAGGATCACAATGAAGAGCGAAATCACCGGCATTACACGGGCCAATGAGGGAATCCAGGGCATCTCCTGGAACATCCTCGGCCAGACCTATGTGCCGAAGAGCAACACGGAGCACAGCTTCTCCTGGCATGCGACGCTGCCGCCGGGCACGTTCGTGCCGCCGCATATCCATCCCGACCAGGATGAATATCTCTATATGCTGGAGGGCAAGCTCGATTTCATGCTCGGCAATTCCGAGTCGCAGGCGACCGCGGGCGACCTAATCCGGCTCGGCATGGGTGTGCCGCACGGCATCTTCAACAAATCGGAGCAGACCGCGAAGGTGCTGTTCTGGGTGTCACCGACCCGCAAGCTGTTCGACCTGTTCTGGGGCCTCCACAACATGAAGGAACAGAAGCCCGAGGACGTGGTGGCGATGGCCGCCGAGTTCAACATCCACTTCCTGCCGCCACCTCCCGGCGGCTAGCAGGGCATCTTAAGCCCGCACCGCCGCAAGTCCCGGCACTGCGGCGAAGCCAGCCTTGGTGGCATAGCCGCGCACGATCGCCTCGCGCTGGGAATAGCTCAGCACGTTGTCGACATTGTCGAAACCATCAGGCGCGAGCTGCTCGACGGCGTCGATGACGCCCTCGGGACCGCCACGCCTGTTGGAGCGGACGATGTCCGCGGTCATGGGCAGGCGCTTCTTCTCGTATTCAAGCAATGCCTGGCGCGGATGCTCGGCGCGCACCAGCGCGTCAGCGAGACAGCGCGCATCGAGGATCGCCTGCGAGGCGCCATTGGAGCCGACCGGATACATCGGATGCGCGGCATCGCCGAGCAGCGTGACTCTGCCCGATGACCAATAGGGCAACGGATCGCGGTCGCAGGTCGGGTATTCGTAGAACTCGGGCGTGGCCGAAATCAGGCTCTTCACGTCGACGTAGGGCACCGAAAAGCGCGCCACATGCGGCACCAGCTCCTCGCGCCGGCCCGGCCGCGACCAGTCCTCCTTTCGTGGCGGCGGTGCATTGCCCTCGCCGACCTTCACCAGCACCGCCCAGTTGGTGAGACGGCTCGCCGGGCTCGATCCCTCCGCGATTGGATAGATCACAACCTTAGCGTTGAGCCCGCCGGCCACGATCATCGATTTGCCGGTGAGGAACAGTGGCCAATCCCGCGCACCGCGCCACAGCATCAGGCCGTTCCAGCATGGCGGCCCCTCGCTCGGGAAGAGCGTGTCACGGACCCGCGAATGGATGCCGTCGGCACCAATTAGAATGTCGCCGCGCGCGGTATGGATGTGCGCGCCTGAGCGGTCGAAGAAGTAAGCGGTGACGCCGCTCTCGTCCTGCGTGAAGGCACCGAGGCGGCAGCCAGTGTGGATGGCCTCCGGCCCGAGCCGCTCCTCGACAGCCCGATGGATGACGCCCTGAAGTCGACCGCGGTGGATCGAGAATTGCGGCACGTCATGGCCGGCGTCGATGCCGCGAGCCTCGCGCCAGACTTCCTGGCCGTGACGGTTGAGGTAATAGAGCTGGTCGGTGCGGATCGCGACATCGTCAAGCTGCTGGAGCAAACCGAGGCCTGCCAGCTCGCGCATGGCATGCGGCAGCGTGTTGATGCCGACGCCAAGCTCGCGGATGGTGTCGGACTGCTCGAAAATCTCGCAAGCGAGGCCCCGCGAGCGCAGCATCAATGCGGTGGTGAGACCACCGATACCGCCACCGACGATAATCGCCTTCATCGCCCTCACTCCACTCGGTACACACCAGGCAACGCGGCCAAATTCGCACGGGCGGTCACTCCGCCGCAAGCGGCTTTGTCGCCTCCGCCTTGAGCTCGGCCCGGGTCTTAGGCTTAGCCTTAATTCTCAGCTCCTCGAGATCCTGCCGGTCGCGCACGCTGTTGCGGAAAATCTGATCTTTTCCGGGAAGATATTGCGGCGGGCAGAACGCGTCGTCCGCCCCGTACCAAGCCGCCGCCCGCATGGTGAAGAAGGGATCGACTAGATGCGGCCGCCCGAGCGCAACGAGGTCCGCCCGGCCCGCAGCCAGGATGGTGTTGGCCTGGTCCGCCGTCGTGATATTGCCGACGCACATCGTGGCCACGCGCGCCTCATTGCGGACCTGGTCGGAGAACGGGGTCTGGAACATGCGGCCATAGATCGGCTGCGCATCGCGCACGGTCTGCCCGGTCGAGACGTCGACGAGATCGACGCCGGCCTCGGCAAAGGCGCGCGCGATCGCCACCGCGTCGTCGCCACCGATGCCACCCTCGGCCCAATCGGTCGCGGAAATGCGCACCGACATCGGCTTGTGCGACGGCCACGCGGCCCGCAGCGCCTCGAAGATTTCGAGCGGGAAGCGCAGGCGATTGGCCAGCGAGCCGCCATACTCATCCGTGCGGGTGTTCGTCAGCGGCGAGATGAAGCTCGCAAGCAGATAGCCGTGGGCGCTGTGCAATTCCAGCATGTCGAAGCCGCAGCGTTCGCCGCGCTCGGCCGACGCTACGAAAGCATCTCTCACTACGTTCATGCCGGCCCGGTCGAGCTCGCGCGGAACCTGACTGTCGGGGAAATAGGGCAGCGGCGACGCCGAGAACACCTCCCAGCCGCCCTCCTCAAGCGGACGATCCATGCCGTCCCACATCAGCCTGGTCGCACCCTTGCGCCCGGCGTGCCCCAATTGCAGGCAGATTTTTGCGGCTGAATTGGCATGGACGAAGTCCACGATGCGCCGCCAGGACGCCTCCTGCTCGTCATTCCACAGTCCTGCGCAGCCCGGCGTGATGCGGGCGTCGCGGGCAACGCAGGTCATCTCGGTGAAAATCAGGCCGGCGCCGCCGATCGCGCGCGATCCGTAATGCACCAGGTGGAAATCGGTCGGCATGCCCTCCTTCGCCGAATACATGCACATCGGCGACACCACGGCGCGATTGACGATCTCCATCTCGCGCAGCCGGAATGGCTGGAACAGCGGCACCATCGGCTTCTCGGTGTCGACGTCGAAACCGCTGTCACGAACACGCTTAGCAAACGACTTATCGACTTCAGCCACGAAGTCGGGGGCGCGGAGTTTCAGATTGTCATAGGTGATCGCCTTCGAGCGAGTCATCACGCCGAAGGCGAACTGCACCGGATCGAAATCCCAGAAGCGGTCGACATGCTCGAACCAAACCAGCGAGACGTCGGCGGCGTGCTGCGTCTTCTCGACCTCCTCGCGGCGACCGTGCTCATAGACGTCCAGCGCCGCCTTGATGCTGGGCGCCTTGTCCATCGCCTCGGCCAGCGCGATCGCGTCTTCCATTGCGAGTTTGGTGCCTGAGCCAATCGAGAAATGCGCGCTCGCCTTGGCGTCGCCGAGCAGAACCATGTTGTCCTTGACCCAGCGCTTGCTGCGGATCATCGGAAAGTTGCGCCACGTCGAGCGGTTGGTGAGCAATTGGTGCCCATCGAGGAACCAGCCGAAGATCTCCGCCATTCGCGTAGCCGACTGGGTCTCGTTCAGCCCCGTCAGCCCCGCGCGTTCGAACGTCTCCGGATCGGTCTCGAAAATCCAGGTCGAGTGGCCGGCTTCATATTGATAGGCATGGGCGATGAACGGCCCCCACTCCGTCTCCTGGAAGATGAAGGTGAAGGCATCCAGCGGCCTGGTCGAGCCCATCCAGGCGAACTTGTTGGCACGGAGGTCGATTTCCGGCGCGAAATGATCGACGTATTTGTCGCGGAAGCGGCTGTTGATGCCGTCAGCGACCAGGATGAGATCGGCGTCGGCGAAGCGGGATTCATCCTCGACGTCCACTTCGAAATTCAGGACGACACCCAGTTCGCGCGCGCGCGCCTGCAGGATCAGGAGCAGCTTCTGCCGCGAGCAGCCACAAAAGCCGTTGCCGCCGACCCGATGGACCGTTCCGCGGAAGTGCACGGCGATGTCATCCCAGTAGGCGAACTCCTGGGTGATGCGGCGGTAGCTCGGAAGGTCGTGCTTCTCGAAATTATCGAGCGTGGCGTCCGAGAACACCACGCCGAAGCCGAAGGTGTCGTCGGCGCGGTTGCGCTCGTATACCGCGATCTCGGCGCTCGGTCGCTGCTTCTTGAGCAGGATTGCAGCGTAGAGACCCGCAGGTCCGCCACCGATGATCGCGACTTTCATGGGAGCCTCGCCAATTCAACCCGCCGAAACTATTTTAAGCCTAAACTAATTGCGCGCAAGTCCCCATTGCGGCAGGCTGCCGGCAAAGCCCGGCTTAGTCGCCCCTGAAGACCGGCTTGACCTTGTTGGCAAAGGCCTCGAAGGCCCGTTCGAAATCGGCCGTCGTCATGCACAGCGCCTGAGCAATAGCCTCCGCCTCGATCGCCTCCTCCACCGACATCGCCCATTCCATGGCCAGCATCCGCTTGGTCATGGTGTTGGCGAAGGTCGGTCCCTCCGCGATTTGCTTGGCGAGCACTTGTGCCTGGGGCAGCACCTGCTCCGGGGTGACGAGGCGGCTGAAGAAGCCCCAGCGCTCGCCCTCCTCCGCAGTCATGAACCGGCCGGTGTAGAGCAACTCGGAGGCGCGGGACTGTCCGATGATCCGCGGCAGGATCGCGCAGGCGCCCATGTCACAACCGGCAAGGCCGACCTTGTTGAAGAGGAACGCGACCTTGGCCCCGCTCGCCGCAAGCCGCATGTCCGATGCCATGGCGATGATCGCGCCCGCGCCGGCACAGATGCCTTCAACCGCGGCAACGATCGGCTGCGGGCAGGCCCGCATCGCCTTGACGAGATCGCCGGTCATCCGCGTAAACGCCGTCAGCCCCTTGGTGTCCATCTTCACGAGCGGTCCGATGATCTCGAACACATCGCCGCCGGACGAGAAATTGGCACCAGCGCCAGTCATGACGATGGACTTGACCGCATCGTCGAACGCGCAGGCGCGAAAGAAATCGGTCAGTTCGCGATAGCTCTCGAAGGTCAACGGATTCTTTCGTTCCGGACGATTGAGCGTCACGGTTGCAACACCATCGATTACGGCCAGCAGGAAGTGCTGCGGCGAATAGTCCGCAAGCGGTAAGCTCACGGGATTGGCTGGTCTGCTCATACGATCTCCTTGGCTTCCTTGCTCCGCGCCTTTGCCATGCGCGCTAAATCTCACCACCGGCAACAGCGATTGCCTGCCCGGTGATTGCGCCGGCGCCCTCGCCGCACAGCCAGAGCACGGTATCCGCGACCTCTCGAGGAGAGATCAATCGCCCTTGCGGATTATGTTTCGCGAGCTCGGCAATGGCCTGCTCGCGGTTACGCCCTGTCTTTTTCATGATGTTCTCGATGCTGCCGGCGACCAGATCTGTGTCGGTGAAGCCGGGACACACCGCGTTGACGGTCACGTTGCTGCCGGCCATCTCGAGAGCGAGAGACCGCACGAGACCGACCACAGCGTGCTTGGCCGCGGTGTAAGCACTGACATAGGCGTATCCCTTGAGCCCCGCCGTGGACGCGATCGCGACGATACGACCATAGGGACGATCCTTCATCCCGGGCAGCACAGCGCTGACAGCATGGACCACGCCCATGAAATTGACGTTCATCATGCGCGTGAACAGGGCGCTGTCGGATTTGGCGAACGGCGCGGACTCGGCGCTTCCCGCATTGGCGATCAGAATATCGATCGGCTGCCGCGCACTCGCTTGAGCGATGGCGACTTTCATTGAGGTTTCGTCCGAGACGTCGGCGACAGCCGCAAAATGTGCTGCCCCTGCGCTGACAGCCTCCTCGAGCGTCGCAGCGTTCCGCCCAAGGACGGTCACCGTGGCACCGGCCTCGACGAGCGCTGCTGCGATGGCGCGACCGATGCCGCGACCGCCACCGGTCACCAGCGCGTGCGGCGAATGCGGTAATCCGGACATGCGCTGGCTTCCTTGCATTCTGCTGATCGCTCTTCCCGATATATTTTAACCTTCAAACTTTTGCAAACGAAGCTCGACGCGGCCCCTCGAACAGCCGCACGTCGAAGACCGGCCCGAAAATTGCTTTAAGTATAAAATTATCTCTTCCCATCCCTCACAGGCCTGTTAGCATCGAAGGGCCGAGCAAAAGGATGTCGCGTGTCGCAGCCTGCGCTAATGATAACAAAGGACGGCCGCTTCGCCTATGAAGCCGCGGGCGATCCGGGCGGGACACCTCTGATTTTCCTGCATGGCATCGGCGGTGCGGCACGGGCCTGGCGGCAGCAGCTTGCCACATTCGGTGACCGCTTCCACGCGATTGCATGGGACATGCCTGGCTATGGTGGGTCGGCATCGCTCCCCAGCGTCAGCATCGCTGCCCTGGCGGATGCGCTTCAGCGATTCATCGAGCAGCTTGGTGCTAGGAAGCCAATTCTGGTCGGGCATTCCATCGGCGGCATGATCGTCCAGAAATGGCTGGTGCACTCCCCAAACCTGGCGCGCGCGATCGTGCTGGCGCAGACCAGCCCGGCCTTCGGCAAGGCCGACGGCGATTGGCAGAAATCATTTATCGCCGCACGGCTCGGGCCGCTCGATCGCGGCGAAACGATGAAGTCGCTGGCGCCCTCGCTGGTGAAGGAACTCGTGGGCGACGATCCTGATCCCAGGGGAATGGAGCTTGCACGCGAGTGCATGGCAAGCGTGCCCGAGGCGAGCTATCGCGCCATGATGCTGGCGTTGATTGGCTTCGACCAACGCAGCACCCTCAAGGACATTTCCATCCCGACGCTGCTGCTGTCCGGCTCCAAGGACAACAACGCACCAGCCCCAATGATGGCGAAGACGGCGACCTACATTCCATCTGCCGGGTATGTCGAGTTGGCCGGTGTCGGCCATCTTGCAAACCTTGAGCGCCCCGATGCCTTTGGCGAGGCTCTCGGCCGGTTCCTGAACTCCGTCGCGATCAACACGTAGGATGACTGCGCAATGACCATGCAAGTCAGCAAGACCATCGGCGCGAGTGACAAGGTCGCGCTGGATGCACCGATCTTCGATCCCGTCGCATTCCGACTGAGCGACGAGCAGGCCGGCATCATCGCCCGGGCGCGCGAGATCGGCCAGAGCGTGTTCGCCGACCGCGCCGCGACTTACGATCGCGAGGCGATTTTCCCGTCCGAGAATTATCGCGACCTGCATCGCGTCGGCCTGCTCGGTATTGCCGTGCCCAAGAAGCATGGCGGGCTCGGAGCGAATTATCAAACCTACGCCCTCGCGGCAGCCGAAATCGGCCGCTATTGCGGCGCGACTGCGCTCACCTGGAACATGCATGTCTGCTCGACGCTGTGGTCGGGCCCGCTCGCCGACGATCTCGACATGGATGCAGAGACTCGCGCCGAGCACGAGCAGCGGCGCGCAGTCCACTACAAGCGCATCGTCGAGGATGGCGCGATCTATTCGCAGCCCTTCTCGGAGGGCGGTGCGGCAGCGGCAGGCGGCGTCGCTTTCGGCACGGAAGCACGGCCGATCGAGGGCGGCTGGATCGTCAACGGCAAGAAGATCTTTGCATCACTCTCCGGCCATGCGGACTATTACGGCGTTCTCTGCACCGAGATCGAGGAAGGCGAGAAGGCTTCCCGCCGCAATACGCTTTACCTCGCCATTCCTGCAAAATCGGAAGGCGTTTCGGTCGTCGGCGACTGGGATCCGCTCGGCATGCGCGGAACAGTCTCGCGCACGCTGCTGTTCAAGGACGTGTTCGTGCCGGCAGATTCGGCGCTGATGCCGCGGGGCGTCTATTTCCAGGCCGCGATGCGCTGGCCGCATATGTTCCTGACGCTGTCGCCGACCTATATGGGCCTTGCGCAAGCCGCCTATGACTTCACCGTGCGATATTTGCGCGGCGAAGTACCAGGCATGCCGCCGGTCAAGCGCAGGATGTATCCGACCAAGCAGATTGCGGTCGCGCAGATGCAGATCAAGCTCGAGCAGATCAAGGCGATCTGGTTCCAGGCGGTCACCGAGGCGCGCGCCAACCCGAGCAAGGAGCAGGTGCTGCGCGCCTATGCCGCGCAATATTCGGTGATGGAGGGCGCCAATGAGCTCGCCGCGCTCGCGATCCGCACCTGTGGCGGTCAGGCCATGCTCCGCTCGCTGCCGCTCGAGCGGATCTATCGCGACAGCCGCTGCGGCTCGCTGATGCTGCCCTGGACAGCCGAGCTCTGCCTCGACCGGATCGGGCGCGAGGCGCTGTACGAGTCCGGCGAAACGGACGACTGACGGTGGATCTCTGCAGTCTGATCGATCGCAACGCGGCGTTCGCGCCAGACAAGACGGCCATTGCCTTCGAAGGCGAACGGTTGAGCTATGCAGCGTTCGCGGCACGCATCGAGCGGACGGCGGCGACATTGAAGCAGGAGCTCGGCGTAGGTCGGGGCGACCGCGTTGCGATCCTCAGCCTGAACCGGCCGGATTATCTGGTTCTGCTCTATGCCTGCGCGCGGCTCGGCGCGATGCTGGTGCCGCTGAACTGGCGGCTGGCTGTCGCCGAGCAGCTTTTCATCCTCAATGATGCCGGCGCCAAGGTCCTGGTGCTGGAGCAGGCATTTGAGGGAATTCTTGCCGAGCTCGAGGGCACTGCAATTGTCGGGCTCGATTTCGAGCCGCCTCGCGGTACGACGTTCGAAAACCTGTTGGCCCGAAGCCGGGGCACCGGCCGCAACCCGCACACCGATCTCTCCTGCCCGCTCCTCATTGTCTACACATCGGGAACGACCGGACGACCGAAAGGCGCGGTGCTGCGCCAGGAGGCGTTGTTCTGGAACGGCGTCATGAGCCAGCACATGCACAACATGACGTCCGATGACCATGTGCTGACGCTGCTGCCGTTCTTCCACGTCGGTGGCCTCAACATCCAGACGACGGCGGCGCTCCAGCTGGGCGCGACGGTCACGGTTCACGCGCGCTTCACGCCGGACACCGCGCTTGCAGCCATCGAACGGGAACGGCCGACCTTGACTGTGATGGTGCCGGCGATCATCCAGGCGGTGAGCGAGCATCCCGCCTGGCCCACGACCTACCTTTCGTCACTTAAAGCCGTCGCGACCGGCTCGACCATCGTGCCGCCGCATCTGATCGACCGCTTCGTGGCGCGCGGCGTACCCGTGCTTCAGGTCTACGGCTCGACGGAAACTTGTCCCATCGCAGTCTACACCCGGCTTGGTGGCGATCTTTCGCGCGCGGGATCGACCGGACTTGCCGGCCTGTGCTGCGAAGCGAAAGTGATTGATCAGGCCGGCAACGAGGTGCCGGCGGGCGCACCGGGCGAGATCGCGGTGCGCGGCCCCAACGTGTTCTTCGAATATTGGGGCAATGCTGACGCCACGCGCGATGCGCTGCACGACGGCTGGTATCGTACCGGCGATATCGGCCTGTGCGACGCGGACGGCTATTTCTGGGTGCGCGACCGCAAGAAGAACATGATCATTTCCGGCGGTGAGAACGTCTATCCGGCGGAGGTCGAACGCGTCCTGCTCGAACATCCCGATGTCAGCGAATGCGCCGTGATCGGCCGGCCCGATCCACGCTGGGACGAGGTCCCTATCGCCTATGTGATCCCGCGATCCGGCTGTCGGCTCGAAGCAGACGCGTTGAAAGTGCATCTTCAGGCCCAACTCGCCCGCTACAAGGTTCCGCGCGACATCATTTTCGTCACCGACCTGCCGCGCACCGCGCTGGGCAAGGTCCAGCATTTCCTGCTGAAGCAGCTTGATGCGCAATCGCGCGCGCAAGGAGAAGCATCTTGAAGATTGCGGTTCTGGGTGGGGGAAACGGCTCTTTCGCGGCCGCGGGCGATTTTGCGCTGTCAGGACATGAGGTCCGGCTCTGGCGCCGCGACGCGGATCAGGTCGCAGCACATCGCGCCGCCGGCTCGCGCATTCTGGTGAAGGATCATAACGGCCGTCACGACGTGAAATTGGCGCTGGTGACGACCGGCATCGCCGAGGCCGTCAAGGGCGTAGAGCTGATCCTGTGCCCCGCCCCCGCCTTCGCGCAGACGGATATCGCGCGCCTGCTTGCTCCCCATCTGCGGGATGGACAGGTTGTGTTTTTGCCGCCGGCCACGTTCGGCTCGATGATCTTCGCCCAGGCTGCGCGGGCTCCGGGCGACCACGCCAAGGCGTGCTTTGCCGAGACCGGGACCTTGCCCTGGCTCACCCGCAAGCACGGGCCGTTCGAGGTCGCGATCACCATCCGCGCCAAGCGACTGCCGGTCGGCGTTTTCCCGCTCGATCAGGCGCCGCGCGCACTTGAGGTGATTGGACAGGCTTTCCCCGGCGCAATCGAGCCGTGCGGAGATGCTCTCTCCGGTGCGCTGATGAACGCAGGCCCGATTATCCATCCGCCGCTGATCGTGATGAATGCAGGCCCGATCGAGCACTTCGAAAAGTGGGACATCCATAAGGAAGGAACGCAAGCCGCGATTCGCCGGGTCACCGACGCGCTCGATGCCGAACGGATCGCCGTGCGTGAAGCGCTCGGATATGGCGCACCGCATTTTCCGCTCGCCCATCATTACGCGAGGGAAGGCGAGGTGTGGATGTATGGCCGCGGCTCGCATGACCGGCTGACCGATTCCGGCGACTGGCGCGAGCAGATCGTGCTGACCGAGCATCGCTACATGAGAGAAGATTTGCGGCTCGGGCTGTCGCTGCTGGTCTCCGTCGCTGCCCTGGCGGGCGTGGCTACGCCGCTGGCCAAAGCATTCCTGGCCATTGGTGGCGCAGTTTGCGGTGAGGATTTTGCGCAAGGCGGCCGGACCCTCGAGACGTTGGGGCTCGGCAATCTCGACAAGGCCGCTTTGCAGACGCTTCTTCGCAAGGGATTTTGACCGATGACCAGCCGAGCCACCATCGCCTGTCTCGGGGCCGGCCGCATGGGCCGCGGCATCGCCGTCGCGTTCGCCTACGCCGGGCATACGGTCACAATGATCGACATCAAGGCCCGTTCAGCGGAAGATTTCGTCAGGCTGGAGGCAGATGCGCTCGGCGAAATCAGGAAGATCTTTGCCAGCCTGGCGAAGCTGGGGCTACTGATCGAGGCGGACGTCGATCCGCTGATCGCGCGGGTCTCGGTGGTGCCGGCCAGCCAGAGCGATGCGGCACTGTCCGATGCGGGAATAGTCTTCGAAGGCGTCCCCGAGATCGTCGAGCTCAAGCGGGACGTGCTGGGGGCCGCCTCAAAGCAAGTCGGCCCCAATACCATCATCGCATCAACGACGTCGACCATTCTCGTCGACGACCTCTCAGGCGCGATCGTAAATCCCCGCCGCTTCCTCAATGTGCACTGGCTCAATCCGGCCTACCTGATTCCGCTGGTGGAGGTTTCGCCCGGTAAGGCCACCGATCCAGGCATCATCGAGGAGGTCAAGGCGCTGCTCGAAGGCATCGGCAAGGTGCCGGTGGTCTGCGCAGCCACACCCGGCTTCATCGTCCCGCGCATCCAGGCGCTGGCGATGAACGAGGCCGCGCGCATGGTCGAGGAAGGCGTCGCCAGCGCCGAGGAGATCGACAAGGCGATCCGCTTCGGCTTCGGCTTCCGCTACGCCGTGCTCGGGCTGCTCGAATTCATCGACTGGGGTGGCGGCGACATCCTCTACTATGCCAGCCGCTATCTCGAAGGCGCGCTCGGCAGCGACCGCTATCGTGCACCGGAGGTCATTTCGCGGAACATGCACGAGGGCCGGATCGGCCTGCGCACGGGCGCAGGCTTTCTGGATTATTCAGGCATGGACGTCGACGCCTATCGGACAAAACGGCTTCAGGCCATGGTCGACCTGCTCCGTCACTTTGACCTGGCTCGTCCGCCCGTGCTCGATCGGAACTAGCCGAAGACGTCCTGAAGCACACCTTCGCGCACCACGGCAATGCCATCGAGCTCGATCGTCGTCCCCATCATCGGCAGATCGAAATGGCCCGCCGTGTAACGGCCGGCGAATTCGTTGGCACCGGTCGAGAACAGGAAGTTGCCGGAGACGGCACGAATTTCCGTGCCGTTGGTGTCGCGCTGGTCATACATCGACAGCGCCTCGTAGCGCGCGGCCGGATTCATGCCGAAGCCGACATGCGATACCGCATAGGCTTCCCGATCGCCCCAGGCGGCAAGATAGGCGCGCATCATTGCGGCATCAGTGCCTTCGCCTTCCAGTTCGACAACATAATCATCCTTCAGCGTCATCTTCACCGGCGAGGTCAGGTAACGCTTGAAGGTCAGATTGATGTCGCCGGGCGCCATCACCAGCGTGCCATTGATCGTTCCGCTCTTGGGGAAGCTGACGACGATGCCGCCGGGCCAATGCGCCAGCGTCCCGGGCTTGTCCGTCCAGCCCCACACGCCGACCGTGGAAGCTCCGACCATATCGACGTCGAGCGCCGTGCCGGCTTTTGACGTCACCCGCATCCGCTGGGTCCCGCGCAGCATCTTCGCCGCCGCGCGAACGCGCTTCTCGAGCGCGGGATCCGGCACCATCCGCTCCAGCGCCTCGGGATGCTCATTGGAGATTACCAGGATGCGCGCGCCGGCCTTGAGGATCTCGGGTGTCTCCACCGCGTGCATCAGGCCCTCGATGGTGCAATCCACCACAAAGCCGGCCTGTTGAAGCGCGGTGATCACCGGGCCGAGCCGCTGGATCGCCTCGCTCGCCCCTGTCGAGCGAACCGGAACGATATTCCGGTTACGCGGGGTCGGCATGACGACGTGGAACGGTCGCGCGCCCATGCGCAGCAGCGCGAGCTCCGCCAGTTGAACATTCAACGCACGTGACTGGGTTTCCGAGAGGATCGCCGCGGTATCGCCGGCCTTGACGGCGCATCGCACAAAAATCTCGCAAAATGCGTCGATCCATTTTGCCTCGATGCGATCAGCCAGCATGGTCTACTCCCGGTCTTCCTGTTTCTTCTTCGTCAGTTCATGCTTCGGGGAAGCCCCGCAGCAGATACGCGCGCACGGCCCCCAGCAGGCCATTGAGGATCAGGCCCAGCAGCGAGATCGTGATCAGCGGCACGAACATATCCACGGCCTGAAAGGTCCGAGCCGCCGTGACGAGGACATGTCCGAGCCCGTCGCTCGACGTGATCATCTCCGCCAGAAACACCACGATGCAGGAAATGACAAGGCCGATCCGGCAACCGGTCAGGATTGACGGCATCGCCGCCGGCAGCACCACTTTGAACAGGATCTGATAGCGCGGCGTTCCCGCCGCCATGGCCGACCAGATCAGCTTCTGCTCCACCGTTGAAGCGCCGTAATAGGTAGACAACAAAATGGGAAAGAGTGCATCCGCCGCCACCAGGGTGATCTTCGATCCATGACCGAAGCCGAGCAGCAGCAGCAATGCTGGATAGAGCGCGACCTTGGGCAACGGCGCCAGCACGCGCACGATCGGCCGGACCATGGCGTTGATAGTCGGACTGGCGGCGGCGGCGATGCCGATGCTGACACCGAGCACGACCGCAATCGCGAAGCCGGCAAACAACCGGATCAGGGTCGCCGCGATCTCCTGCTGAAACGTCCATGTCACGAGTTGCTGGAACAGCCTGCCGAAGACGTATCCCGGCGGCGGCAGCAAAACCGCAGGCGCGAAGCCAAATGATACGAGGCCCTGCCACAGCGCGATCACCAGCACGATCGGCGCGAGCCCAAGGATGATGCTGGTGGAGCGAAGCTGCGGCATCATGAGAAGCTCAAGGGCAAGTCGAACTGCGGTTCGGACCAGCGCACCAGCCTTGCGCGGACCCGCTCGAAGATTGCATCCAGGCAGATTCCCATCGCGCCGACGATGATGATCATCGCAAAGACGGTGTCGTATTGGCCCATGTCGAGCGCGTTGAACAAGATGTTGCCGGCGCCGGACTGACGCGCGATCATCTCGCTGGTAATCATCGTGATCAGCGCCAGCACGAGTCCGGTGCGGCAACCGGCCAAGATTTCCGGCAGCGCCGCCGGCAGTACGATCCGGACCAGCCGTTGCGCAGGCGAAAGTCCCATCGCTGCGCCCGACCACAGCATCTTCTCTTCCACCGCCCTGGCGCCCTCGAAGCTGTGATAGATCACGGGCAGGCTGACGCCGAGGAAGATCACCAGCGTCTTCGTGATGTCACCGACGCCGAGCCACAGCATGATGATCGGCATCAGCGCTGCCTTCGGCACCGGGTAAATCACCATCAGGAGCGGATTGAAGAAAGCCGCGACGGCCCGGCTGCGGCCCATCAACAGGCCGAGTGGGATCGAAACCGACACCGCTATGCCAAACCCGACCGCCATGCGGCGGAGCGAGGCCAGGATGTTGATTAGCGCTTCCTTGTCTCCGAGGATGTCCGGGATTGCACGGATTGCCTCGATCGCCGTCGGGAAGCTGTCGTTCTTCAGCGCGAGTGACGCAACCTGCCATGCCGCAAGAAGCCCGATGCAGGCAAACACCGGCGCGGCACGCTTGGCCAGGGCCGTCAGCGATGTCATGACGCCGATCCCGTATCTTCGACCTCGTCGAACATGCGCTCGATATCGACGACGTATTTCTGGTAGCGAGGGTCCAGCAGCAGCTCGCTTCGGCGGCGCGGCCGCGGCAGATCGATGTCGATCACCTCGCGGATGCGGCCGGGCGATTTCGACATCATCACGACTTTGTCCGACAGGAAAACTGCTTCGTCCACAGAATGCGTGACGAACAGCACCGTCTTGCGATCACGCTCCCAGATGTTCAACAGATCGTTCTGCAGCCGCGTTCGCGTGTGAGCATCGAGCGCGCCGAACGGCTCGTCCATCAACAGAACCTCAGGATGGTAAGCCAGCGTCCGAGCCAGCGCCACGCGCTGCTTCATGCCGCCGGACAGCTCCTTGGGATAGAAGTTCTCATAGCCCTTGAGCCCGACCATTTCGATCAAGGCTCGGCTCTGTGCTTCCGCCTCGGTGGTGCGCACGCCCTGCTGGCGAGGGCCATAGATCACATTGCCCAGCACGGTCTTCCACGGAAACAACGCGAACTCCTGGAATACCGGACCGCGATCCGGCCCTGGTCCCGTGATCGTCCGTCCCCTGATCTTCGCTGAGCCGCTGGTCGGGCTGACGAAGCCGCCGACGACGTAAAGCAATGTCGACTTGCCGCAGCCGGACGGACCAAGGATCGAGACGAAGGCTCCCTCCTCGATCGCCAGCGAGATGTCCGATAGCGCCACATGGTCCTTGCGCGCCGAGGTCTGAAATACCTGCGAGACGCTCTCGATCTCGATGATTGCAGAAGCCGGTTTTTGCGGCGTCACCGGTCTCACCCATTCGCTCGATCTCGAAGGCACTACCTTCATCCCGTCTCACTTCATTCGCGCGAACCCTGCGCAACAGGCTTGCTGAACATCCTCCGTCAGCGACGCGAGCTTAGCAAGAAACTTGCCAGACCAACGGCTTTTTGGGGCCAGCTTCGCGGCGTCATCCGAACCAGGGCCATTCTGCCGGGCCCTCATGCGTGACGGCTCCGCCCGGTGCCTGGCCAACCAATCGCGCATATTTGGCGAGGGCACCGGCACGGTGACGAGGCGGACGCGGCTTCCAATCGTGTCGGCGAGCAGCGAGTTCCTGCTCGTCGATCAGCATGTCCATCCGCCGGTTCGCGGCATCAATCCGAATCCTGTCGCCATCGCGTACCAGCGCCAGCGGACCGCCGACGAAGGCCTCGGGAGACACATAGCCGATGCACATTCCGCGCGTGGCGCCGGAGAACCGTCCATCCGTGATCAGGGCCACCTTCTCGCCCATGCCCTGGCCATAGATCAGCGCGGTGACGCCGAGCATTTCGCGCATGCCGGGGCCACCCACCGGCCCTTCATTGCGGATCACAAGCACATCGCCCGCCTTGTAGCTGCGGTCGCGAACCGCTGCGACACAAGCTTCTTCGTCTTCGAAGATGCGCGCCACGCCTTCGAACAACTGGCTCTTCAGCCCCGCGACCTTGATCACCGCACCATCAGGGCAGAGGTTTCCCTTCAGCACTGCCACACCGCCATCTGGCATGATCGGCGCGCGAGCCGCGTAAACGACCTCTCCGTCAGGAGGGTTGGCGGCGCCATACTCTTCGGCAAGTGTACGGCCCGTGATCGACAGGCAACTGCCATCAATATGCCCGCTCTGGATCAGCTCCCGGATCACCACGGCAGCGCCGCCGACGTCGTAGACATCCTTCGCCGTATATTTGCCTCCAGGCCGCAGGTTTCCGATCAGCGGCGTCCTGGCAAAAACCTCGCCGACATCGTCGATCGTGAATGCGATCCCGGCCTCGTTCGCGATCGCCGGCAGATGCAGCGCAGCATTGGTCGAACCGCCCGTGGCAGCCACGATCGCCGCACCGTTTTGCAGGGATCTCCGCGTCACGACGTCGCGCGGCAACGGCCCGCCGCGCTCCAGCATCTCCATGATGAGGCGGCCGGCCCGCCTGGATATCTGCGCGCGCTCGGCATAGACACCCGGCACCATCGACACATTGGGAATGGTGAGGCCCATCGCCTCCGACACCATCCCCATGGTGTTGGCAGTGAATTGGCCGGCGCACGCGCCGATGGTCGGCAGGCAGGCCCGCTCGATCCGCTCGAGCGTGGCGCCGTCGATCTCTCCAGTCATGAAGCTGCCGACAGCCTCGTAGGAGTCGAGCACGGTGAGGGTCTGCCCGTCCATGCGGCCCGGCAGCGCGCTGCCGCCATAGATGAAAATGGACGGGACGTTGCAACGGACCATGCCCATCATCACGCCGGGAAGCGTCTTGTCGCATCCGCCGTATCCGATCAGTGCATCGTAGGCGAGACCATGGACCACGGCTTCGATCGAGTCGGCGATCAGCTCCCGCGAAAAAAGGGAGAACTTCATCCCTTCGTGATTCATGCTGATACCGTCGGAAACCGACACGGTCGAAAACTCGCGCGGCGTGCCGCCGGCCTCTTCGATACCGGTCTTGGCCGCTGCGACCTGAAAGTCGTGCGTCATGTTGCAGGGCGTCTGTTCGCCCTTCATGCTGACGACGCCGACCATCGGCTTGGCAATCGCAGCGTCGTCGAGCCCCATGGCGCGCATGAACGCGCGGTGCGGAGCCCGGTCGAGGCCATCCGTCGTGATCCGAGATCGGAGCTTCTTCATACGTGCATCTTCTTCATGCAACGTCCCGGATCATCCTGGACGCGGCGACGTTCTCGCTCGGTTCATTCGCCCGATCGCCTATTGCAGCGGAGCGACAATCGTCGAATGCTTGAATTGCGCGACATCCAATTTTGGCAGCATCCCTGTCTCCGCGTAGATGTCCAGCATCTTCTGGATCGCGGGAAAATTCGGTGCCGCGCCCGGATCGCGGCCGAAATCGTTGTCCTTAAGCAGATAGGTCTCGAGAACCGGAATAGGTGCCTTCAGAACTTCGTTGACGACCTTCAACGTCTCTTCCCGGTTCGCCAGCGCTTTCTTCATGCCGGAGGTAATGTCACGCACGTAAGCCTTGACGAGTTCCGGGTTCTTGTCGACGAAATCGGCACGGCAGGCTTCCAGAATGTGCACGATGTTCGGCATCGCCTGCGACAGCGAGAACAGTTTGCGCGTGCCGCCCTTTGCCTCCGCGCGCGCGGCAAATGGCTGGTTCATGTTGACCGCATCGACGCGGCCCTGCCGCAACGCATCTTCGGAGACGGCAAAGCCGACCTCGACCAGCTTGATGTCCTTGGCCGGATCGATGCCATTCTGCTTCAGCAACAGATTGAACGGGCCTTGGGTGCCGCCGCCGATCACGGAGATACCGACCGTCTTGCCTTTGAGATCGGCGATCGTCTTGATCGGCGAGTCTTCCATGACAGCCCAGTAGACCGAGAAACCACCGGCCTTCTCGAAGACATGCTGCGCCACGATGTAGGCCTTGAGGTTGCCGCCAACCACGCCGTTGGCGAGCGACAGCGGCGCCTGGGTCGCGCAATCCAGCGCGCCCGCCGCCAACGCCTGCGTCATCGGAGCGGTGCCCTGAAACTGGGTCCATTCGATGTTGTAGGCCTTGCCGATGTTGGGAAACTCAGCCGGGCGGCGCATCATCCAGTATTTGGATTCCTCGGCCGGAATCGTCCAGCCGACTCGAATTGTCTGCTGTGCCGATGACGAGCCTGCGCTCGCGCTCACGGCCGCTGCCGCCCCCAAAGCCAGGATCCACTTCGAAACGGTTCGCATCGTGCCCACTCCGCTGCCCAGGCGCCGACCGGCGCCATCCAACCCGACCGCGGCAAATGTTTCATGGTTCAAACAATCAAGCAAGCCATGCAGGCGGGGCGGTTTCGTCGTGAGTTACGCCATGTATGGTAGTGCAGCGTCGCGCGGCGGCAGATGGAGGCAACCTATGGCTGAAGCGAGCAAGACAAACCCGCAAGGCGTCGAGCGGCTCGGCTATCTCGGCCTTGGACTGATGGGGACACCGATGAGCCGGCGCCTGCTCAACACCGGCCATCAGATCACTGTCTGGAACCGGTCGGAAGGGAAGATGGCCGCGCTCGTCGAAGCCGGTGCCAGGCGCGCAGCCACGCCCCGTGACTTGATGGAGAGCTCCGACATCGTCTTCATGTGCGTGACGGATGCGGCTGCCGTGGAAGAGGTGATCTTCGGGCCCGAGAGTATCTCAACTGCGCCCGGCGCGGGCAAGCTCGTGGTCGACTTCTCGTCGATCCATCCTGACGCCGCACGAGACCTTGCAACGCGATTGTTAGCTGCGAATGGCGCGGGCTGGATCGATGCGCCGGTGTCAGGTGGTACCAAGGGCGCCGAGGAAGGCACGCTTGCCATCATGGCCGGCGGAAAAGCCAGCGATATCGAGCGGGTCCGCCCCTACGTGCTCGCCATGGCACGCAGGTTTACCCACATGGGCCCGACCGGCGCCGGCCAGACCACAAAGCTGTGCAACCAGGTGATCGTCGGATGCGCGATGGCCGTTCTTGCGGAGGCAACACGCCTTGCCGTGAACGCCGGAATCGATGCCAACCGGTTACCCGAAGCCCTCGCCGGCGGCTTCGCGGACTCCATTCCGTTGCAGCTGTTTGTGCCGCGGATGGTCCAGGGCATACACTCACCGCCGCTTGGTCATATCGCTACGATGCTCAAGGACCTCGATACCGTCGCCGCCGGCTAGCACAAGCAGTCACCCCCCGGGCCCCGGGCCGAGCACGCCCGGCACCGATTGAGGGGCGGCCAGGCCCCGCCCGGCGCGGGCCCGGGGAGGACTAGGTGGGGGGGGCGGGCGTGTGGGTGAGGGGG
>NZ_JBVVPP010000039.1:55342-66028 GCF_055811315.1 Bradyrhizobium sp. MI1.4
CCCCCCCCCCCCCCCCCCCCCCCCCCCCCCCCCCCCCCCCCCCCCCCCCCCCCCCCCCCCCCCCCCCCACCACCCTTTGTTTCTCCTTTTTTTTTTGGGGCGGGGCGGCGCCCCCCCCCCCCCCCCCCCCACGCCGGTGCCCATGGCCTCGCTCGCAGGACAACTTTTCAGGCTCGCCAAGGCCGCGCGAGGCGCGGACGCGGATGCGCTCGAAATCTACAAGCTTTCGGCGGGGAGCGCTGAACCGTCGAGCGCGAAGTGAAGCACGCTGGCTGTGACTGCTTGTGCTAGCCGTCGGCGAGAAATCGGCCGAACGCGCCGCGCGCGAAGAGCAGCGGCTCCTTCGCATTGTAAGTATAGGCCTCGACCGCACCGAGAAAGATCACGTGGTCGCCGCCGTAATAGCGATTGACTGAGCGGCATTGAAAATTGGCGACGCTCTCGGCGAGCACCGGCGCGTTGCCGAGGCCCGGCGTCCACTCGACACCGGTGAACTTGTCATCAGACGACTTGGCGAATTTGCTCGCAAGCGCCTGTTGCGAAACGCCAAGAACGTTGACCGTGAAATGACTGGCGTTCTGGAAGATGGTCAGACTAGAGGAATAGACAACGAGGCTCCAAAGAACCAGCGGCGGATTCAGCGAGACCGAGGCGAACGAATTGCACGTCAGGCCATAGGGCTTGCCGTCGGGAGCCGCGGCCGTGATGATCGTCACGCCCGTGGCGTAGGTGCCGAGCGCGCTGCGAAAATCGCGGGGATCGATCGGCGAGCTGTCGCTCGCGAGTTCGTTGGCCGGATCGGGAACGGCCGGCTGCTTCGGCAGATCATTCATCGGCCGGCCTCACAGCGTGAGATTCTCGGACGGCAGCCCCAGCGCCACGCGTCCATAATTGGTCCCGGCCGCATCGAAATTGAACGCGAGATGCGAGTTGATCGCGTGCGCATCGCGGAACTGTCGCTGCAACGCGCCCGTCGTGAACAGGCCCCGTGCTCCGCTCGCGGCAAACAGCATCGACACCGCATCCGTGCAGAAGTTCACTGAAAAAGCGCCGTCGCGCCGATATCGGGTCTTGGTCGCCATATCGGGGAGATGACCCCGCCTTGCATCCTCCATGGCATTCAGACAGGCCGAGCGCATGATCAGGCGTGCAGCGTCGATCTTCGCCGACGCCTCAGCGATCTTGATCTGGGTGCTTTGAAAGTCGCTCAGCCTGGCGTGGTTGTAGGTGGAAATGCGATGACGGACGACCTCCGCATAATCGTCGAGACACGCCTGCGCGTTCCCCAGCGCGACGCCGGAGAGAACGTAGGGAAACAGCGAGAACACCGGGAGCGCATACAGCGGGTTGGGATTGAGCTTGCTTCCCGGCGTCGGACCGCCGTCAAGATCGCCGACTGCAACCGTCATGTCCTCGGGCACGAAAGCGTCCCTGACCTCCACGTCGCAAGACCCTGTCCCGCGCAGCCCCGCGACATTCCAGGTGTCGAGGACCTTGTAGTCGGCTTTCGGCAGCAGAAATATCCGATACTCGATGCCGTCTGCCTCGTCGTCGGAGTAGACCACGCTTGCAAGCATGTTCCATGCGCAGGAGGCAACGCCCGAGGAGAACGGCCAGCTGCCATGGAGCCGGTATCCGCCCTCGACTCTCGTGGCACGTCCGGCGGGAAAAATGAACGAGGACGCGATCAGCGCGTCAGGATCACGGCCCCAGACCAGCTCCTGCGCCGTCGGCTGGAACATGCCGAGCATCCAGTGATGGCTCGCCAGATTGGCCAGATTCCATGCCACCGAGGCGTCCGCTTGTCCGAGCAGGTCCGCGCAATCGATCAAGGCGACATAATCGAGTTCTGCGCCGCCAATGCGCTTGGGCTGAAGCATCCGGAACAGGCCCGCGTCGTGCAGATCCTTCTCGGTTTCCGGCGGCAGATGCCGCAACTCCTCCGTCCGCGCCGCCCGCTCCCGCAGCCGCGGGACGAGCGCGCGGGCCTTCGCGACCATTGCCGCATGGGCAGGTTCATCGAATTGCGCCCCTGCGGGTTGGCCTACGCTCGGCTCTTGACCAGGCGCCATTCGTATCCCTCGCTTTCATGCATTTATGCGGCGAGACCCTTGCCAAATCAAGCGGATGCAGCGCTAAGGCGCGATTTGCACGTCCCAAGGGAACGACCGCTTGGGCTCAAACCTGCACCGATGACTTGCCCGATCCAAAAGCCCCCTTTTGGTTGAACTCCAAGATCCGACGCTCGTCGTAACCGAGCGTATCACGCAAGACCTGCTCCGTGTGCTCGCCCAGCAATGGAGCAGCCACAGGATCAATCGAGCCGGTCAAGCTCATGGTAATCGGCGGCTCGATGTTCGGGACCCACTCTGCCGTACGATGTGGAATCCGGTTCAAGCGATGGCGCTCTCGCGCCTCCGGTGCATTGAACCCCTCCTCGACCGTCCGGAGATAGCCGACCGGGATATTGGCCAGCTTCATCTTCGCCATCCAGTTCTCGAGGGTATCGCTTGCAAAGACCTCCGCGATGGCTGCTCGCAGAAGTTCCTTGTGCTCGGAGCGGGCTTTGCGCGTTGCAAACTGCGGATCGGTGATGAGATCGGGCCGGTTCAGCACCTCAACAACGAGCCGGCGATAGAGCCGGTCGTTCGCGCAGGCCATGTAAAGCGGTCCATCGGAGGCCTCGTACACGCCGACGGTAGGAGAGCCACTCGGCGAATTACCAAACCGGCCGGGATTTTCGCCGTTGATCAGATAGGCCATGCCATAGAAACCGGTCATGCCCATCGCGACGTCGAACAGGGCGACCTCGACATGCTGGCCGTGACCGAGCCGATCCCGCGCCAACAGCGCCATCAGGATGGCGTTGCAGGCAGACATCCCCGTCGCCATGTCCACGATCGGAGGGCCGGTGCGAACCGCCGGGCCATCGGCAAATCCGTTGAGCGACATGAAGCCGCTTTCCGCCTGCGTGATCGGATCAAAGCCGGGACGCGAGGCAAACGGCCCGGTGCGCCCGTAGGCGGAGATCGAGCAATAGACCAGCCGCGGATTGAGCGGCGCAACAGCTTCATAGTCGAGGCCAAATTTCTTCATGACCCCGCTGGAGAAGTTCTCGACGACCACGTCGGCCTTGCGAATCAAGTCCAGGGCGATCTCACGAGCCTCGGGCACGGTAAGGTCGAGCGTGATGCCACGCTTGTTGCGATTGAGGCTCAGATAGGCAGCACTCTCTCCACCGATCTCGGCGTGTTCATACGCACGCGTGTCATCGCCTCCGTCTGGATTCTCGATCTTGATGACGTGCGCGCCGAAATCAGCAAGCGTCTGCGTACAGGCCGGGCCGGCAACCACACGCGTGAAATCGACGACCAGCAGACCATCGAGCGCGGTAGGCGCGCCCGTCGCCCGCGACGAACGTTCCGGCAATTGAGGCTTGGTGGGCATCGACGGCGCTCCCTTACATCGGCTTATCGTTGCCGAATTTTCCGCAGGAGCAAACTTAAAGCCCGGCACCGCGGACTTCGCAAGTCCTTCGCCCGCATCGCTTCAATACGCAAACAGGGCCGGCAGCTGTCAAGCTGCCGGGCCTTGAACGTTCCGTGTTTCGCTTCATCTCGCGCGAACCATTTTTGCGTTGCGTGAATCGCGTTCCGCACCACGGGAAACTTGGCTCCTCGTTCAGCGAAGCCGCTTTCGCCAGTACCGTATGCGGCCACGCCCAGGGCACATGGGGTTCGAAGAGCCAATAGCCCGCCCCGGATGAATTATTGGCAGACACCGGATTGTCCGTCGTATCCGGGACGATGCTGTCCCGTCCAGTACGCCGTGTCCTGCCTCGATCACCCGCATCAGCCTGCACTGGAGGTCACGTCCCCGGTGCCGCTGCAACACACCCTGGAGCCATTTCGAACGTGTGTTGACGGGACGACATCGGCGAAGCTACTGGCTCATCGCCGTGATAGGCAAGCCACCACGCCCCTAAGTTGAATTGTGGCAAGGGAGCCGCATTGAAGTACGTCAACCGGTGAAGGTCCACCAATGTATCGGCGATGTCGCCATCGGATGCATCGACGATGCGAATTCTGTGCATGAGACGGTCCGTTGGGTAAGGACGACGTGAATGGAATGCAGCAATGTCGTCGCGGCTGAGGCTCACTTGCCGAGCACGACCTTGACGCTTAGCCCAACCACACCCATCAGACCGGTGGCGATCACCGTAATCACGGCCTTGAGCGTGTAGCTCTGCGCCTGCTCGACGCTCGTTCGCCATCGGCGCAGATGCTGAAAATCCGCCCTTAGCTCCTTTCGATCGTCATTATCAATTCCGAAAGACGCCAGCACCGATGCCACCGTCCGCAATACGATGGCATCAAAGTTCGCCTGCTGAAGCCTATGTTGCTCAGCCAGCATCTCGGCAACCATCGCCCTGACTTCATCATCTGTCATCTTCACCGCTTGATGATCCTTTCAAAGTTCTCGAAGCCGCGCGTAGCGAAGTAGGAGACAACCAGATTGGCTCCGGAGACCGCAGCGGCGCGAGCACTGGCCCAGCGCCGTGGGCCGGCACGTTCGCGCGTACGCGGCCAGCAATGGTACGGCCGGCGGCGCACCAGGTTCGACGAGTGCGTGGCCGCAACGCGCCGCGGCCGTCCGATCTCGATCGAGACGAAAAAACCCGCGGCGGAAGCTTTCCGCGCGGGTGAACCAAACTCGTTTCGATGATGCCATTCTGCCAGTGTTTTCGCAGACGTGTCAAACGAACGAATTCGCTTAAGCCGCGTTAGGCGATCAGGAGGGCCGGCAGATGACACTCAAGACGACCTCACAAAACACGTCGCCAAATCTTCCTGGACGAAAGCCGCGCAGCGACAAGGAGCGGGACACGCTAGAAGCCGTCGTTGAGGACGCCGGCGACAAGGACTGCGATCTCGTGAATGGCGAGGGCGGCCCCATCGACCTTCCCACCAAACCCGGCGATTTGTCGAAGGACGATTAGGCCGCTCCGCAGACGGGGCGCATCTCGCCGGGACTTACGCCACGGCGGCCGCGTTTATTCCTTCAGAAGGAACGTTGTGCGATGAGCCATACCGTACTGGTTGTTGACGACGATCCCAGCGTGCTCGACGTCATCGTTGACATGCTGGAATATCTCGGCTGCGAAGTCATCAGCGCCCGGAGCGGCCACGATGCGCTCGACCGGCTCAAGCAGAACCAGGATATCTCCATCCTCATCACCGACATCAACATGCCTGGCATGGACGGTCATGAACTGGCCGAGCGGGCCAGGCGAGACCGCCCGGAACTGAAGATCCTGCAATTGTCCGGGCGTGAACCCCGGCGCGACGGCCTTCCCATGATCAGAAAGCCGTTTTCGTTCGAGGAACTCGCCAG
Source organism: Bradyrhizobium sp. MI1.4 (assembly GCF_055811315.1). NCBI lineage: Bacteria > Pseudomonadati > Pseudomonadota > Alphaproteobacteria > Hyphomicrobiales > Nitrobacteraceae > Bradyrhizobium > Bradyrhizobium sp. MI1.4. Next base: position 60,737 of record NZ_JBVVPP010000039.1, read on the forward strand.
CACCATGCAGCGGACCACCGGCATCTGCTGAAGGTCGCAAGCCCAGAAAACGCAAAACAAAACCCGCAGCGGATCGCGTCCGCGCGGGTTGAACCAAATTCTTTTTCGATGATGGCATTATGCCGGTGTTTTGCCCGACGTGTCAACGCGGCGAACGCGGACAAAGGATTCTCTCTCCCCACGCAGATATGTGGTGTGCAACGGGCTTGCTTCAAGCCCCCGCCCCTGCCGTAGAACCCTCGACCCGAACACCATCCAACACCAAGGGTCATCACATGCCTGTACTGCTTCCGACGTCCCGGACGCGCGGCCACGCCAAAGGGGCTGGCGCCCGCCACGCGCAACACCAAGTGAAAGACCACGCGGTGGTGATCGCCGGCGCTGGCCCGACCGGCTTGATGCTGGCCGCGGAGCTCGCGCTCGCGCATGTCGACGTCGCCGTGGTCGAACGGCGCGCCGACCAGGAGCTAACAGGCACGCGCGCCGGCGGCTTGCACGCGCGCAGCATCGAGATCCTCGACCAGCGCGGCGTCGCGGATCGCTTCCTGCGCGAAGGACAGATCACCCAGCTCGCGGGCTTCGCCTGGACCAGGCTCGACATCAGCGACCTCCCCACCCGCCACGCTTACGGGCTCGCCCTGCGGCAGAGCCACATCGAGCGCATCCTGGCTGACTGGGTCAGCGAGCTCGCGGTGCCGATCTATCGCAACCGCGAGGTGACGGGTTTTGCGCAGGACGAGACCGGCATCGACGTGACGCTCTCCGGCGGCGAGACCTTGCGCGCAAACTATCTGGTCGGCTGTGACGGCGGCCGCAGCCTGGTGCGCAAGGCCGCCGGCATCGACTTCATCGGCACAGGTCCGACGCTGAGCAACCTCATGGCCGAAGTCGAGATGCGAGTGGAGCCGGAATGGGGCCTGCGCCACGACGCGCTCGGCTTTCACGGCCTCAGCAAGACCGAGAGCGGGCGCGTGCTGGTCGTCGTGACGGAAGCTACGCTCGATCGCACCGGCGCGCCTGGCCCCCGCGATCTCAGCGAAGCCCTCGTCGCCGTGTACGGCACCGACTTCGGACTCCACAGCCCGTCCTGGATCTCCCGTTTCACCGATGCGGCACGGCAGGCCGTGTCCTATCGCAGCGGACGCGTGCTAATCGCCGGCGATGCCGCGCACATCCATCACTCTGTCGGCGGGCAGGGCCTCAACACCGGCCTGCAGGACGCGGTCAATCTCGGCTGGAAGCTCGCGCAAGTGGTCAAGGGTTTGTCGCCCGAAACCCTGCTCGACACCTACCACGCCGAGCGCCATCCCGTCGCCGCGCGCGTGCTGCGCAACACCATGGCGCAAATCGCCCTGCTCCGGCGCGGCGAGGACGGCCTCAAGGCCGCGCGCGAAATTGTCTCCGAACTGCTCGGCATGGACGAGCCGCGTAAGCGTTTTGGCGCGATGATGAGCGGGCTCGACGTGCACTATGACCTCGGCAAAGGACACGCACTGCTGGGGCGCCGCATCCCCGATCTCGATTTGACACTCGAAGGGCGTCCGCTGCGACTATTCACGCTGCTGCACGACGCGCGGGGCTTGCTGTTCAATCTTGGCGAGAAGAATAGCTTCGATACCGCACCATGGGCTGATCGCATCAAAACAGTGGATGTCAAACACGAGGGCGCCTGGGAGCTTCCGAACGTCGGACAAGTCGCAGTACCAAGCGCCGTGCTGGTGCGGCCGGACGGGCACGTGGCCTGGGTGAGAGATCAAAGTCATCACGGACTTGCGGACGCGCTGACGAGGTGGTTCGGGGCGCCTGCGGCGTAACGAGAAGCAGTGCACCCGCCGCCGGAAACAAACAGCCCGCGGTTCGCCGCATGCTGTTGAATATCAGGTTTTTGCAACGCTAGTGAAGATTCGGATGTTGCGCCGCTCGTCGGCTTCAGGGGCGGCTGCGTTTCCGGGCAAGCCAAATTCCAGAGCCGGCCTTTCCGGTTCATAAGCTAGCCCATCGGCGATCCATTGTGGCCATCCGGTGCCCCTACCTGCTTCAACGCGATTTCGACGCCCCTTTCGCTTCCGTGCTCATGCCTCATCCTGCGAACTGCCTTAGAGCGCGGCTGGAACTTCACAATTTCAGTCATAGGGAAAATGGCTCTACAGTTTCAAATCAGTTATTCGAGACGCAAAATCCGCGGCGCAAAGGCCCGGCGCGGGCGAAAACAAACTCGTCTCGATCATGTTATTCTGCCAGGTTTTGCCCGACGTATCAAATCCATTGGGCTCTACGATGCCATGCTGTCCATCGTTGAGAACTCCCGCTTCACTTCAATAGCAGCCGCCTTGTGCAACCGAAGTAAATGGTGCGACGCGTCCAATAGCGGCCCTTGTTGAGCATCGTTTCGCATGTGTGCTAAGGGCCCAGGCCCTGTGAAAACGGTGAAACTTGAGGCCTACCGGCGCATTCCGCGGCCGCCGGGGCTTTGATGCGATGGGATCGACCTCCTGACAACCAGACGCTTCATCTAGGCGCTGATTTGGCCGCGAAGAGCCGACCTCATGCCTGCATCGCCCCCAGCAATCCGCCTACGCCCACGATCATAATCGCTCGCCTGATGTTGTAGGCGAGCACATTGAGCGACATCTCGATCGCCTTCTTTGGCAACTTTCTCGTGAGAAAGTGTGTTGCTCCCATTCAACCCTTCATCGTGCCGAACGGATGAGATCACGCGAACGGCCTTGCCACCGGCGGGCCCTTTAATCCACACGGGAGGCGCAACTAATGCTCGCCGGCGACCAAGCGGTCAACGCATCTTCCGCGGGCGCGTTCGGCGACGTGAGGACCATGAAGGCGGCCCAATACGAACTCGCGTCCCTGCGGCCGACCCACTTTAAACGATCATCAGTTCCACTAAGGCTTTGCTAACCAAACAATCTTTCTGGGAGAAATTGCCCATGGCAGAACCGCTCTTTATGAAACTGGAAGTGATTGCTCGTCTAGGTTGATCGCAAAAATGAAGTCGCAGCGCCTTCAAAGACCTCAACAGCAAAAGCGATCGCGTGAAAAAAGACACTATCGGCACGTCGGCCGATCCCGGCCTCTGCATCAGTCCTAACGAGACGTTGCCCACGAACTCGCCGCTTGCGATCGGCCTAGTGATGGTGTGCGGGTTTGCAGGCCTTGGGCTCCGTTACCTCGCCCGGGAGCACGCGACCGACGACGCCTTTCAGTTCCTGATCCCCTGGTATGTCTTTGCTCGCGATCACGGAGTCGCCGGGCTGGCCGAAGCCTTTACCAACTACACGCCGTTCTACAGCTACCTCCTGCTGATTGCCGCCCGATTTGATTGGCTAGGCGAGCCACTTTCCCTCGTGAAAGCGATCTCGGCAGTATTCGAGTTGGGCTGCGCGATCACTGTGGCCCAGATCGTCTGGCGAGCGACAAAGCTGCCGTTGCGCGCTTCCCTGGCCTTCTGCGCTGTCTGGCTTGCACCGACGGTAATCTTCAACGGCGCAGTGTGGGCGGAGAGTGATTCGATCTGGACCTTCTTCACGCTGGTTTCCGTCGCGCTGTTCATGCGGGACCGAAATGGCGTTGCGTCATTTGCGATGGCCTTTTCGGTGAAGGCTCAGGGCGTGTTCCTGGGACCGTTCGTACTCGGCATGATTCTGCGCCGCAGGATCCACCCGGCATGGCTCGCCACCGTTCCCGGGATCTATGTGGTTCTCGCCATTCCGGTTCTGGTCGCCGGTAGATCTTTGGCCTCCGTGTTCGCGGTCTATCTGGACCAAGCTCACACCTTCAATCGCCTCACCATGAACGCAGCGAACATCTGGGTGCTGGCTGGCGGACTGCCGTACGCGATCGGAGTCGCCGTCGGCATGGTGCTCGCGGCCGCGCGCGGGCTCGCCTTGTCGATCTTCATCGCGCGCTCTCGACGGGCGGGGCCGGAGTTTATTCTGCTCGCCGCCTGTGTATCGCTCATGCTCATGCCGTATCTGCTCCCGAAGATGCACGAGCGGTACTTCTACGCATTCGAGCTTGTGTCGATCGCGCTGGCCTGCCTCAATCCGCGCTATGTGCCCTTCGCGGTGATGGCTCAGGTCGACGGCGTGTTATCCTATCTCGCGTTCGAAAACGGAATCGTCCTGGGCGTGCTGCCGGCTGCACTCTGCAACAGCCTTCTCGTGTACTACCTCGTGCTTGATCTTTGGCGCGGCGAACGTGGATTTCGCTTTCCGAAGCTTGCCTGGCTCGGCTTCATCGCGTCGACCGCGGGATTGTTCTCCTATCTGGTCATCGAAGGGCCCGGTTTGAACATATCGCCCGTGTACCTGCTCACCACCGGTCTCGTCACAGCTGCGGCGCTGCTGCTCCTGAAAGAGTCGCAACAGGCGCCCACCAGCGGTCAAGAAGCAGGAACGCCTGGCGTTGCGGAAGCTTCGAGCAGCTAGTTAACTTAACCAACGAGACGTCTTAGGTCATTATCGTCGCGTTCGAGAGTATGAGCGTCGTTTCAGGTCTTCCCGAGAAGCGAACAATGGCCGAACCAGTGGATAGGTGTCAATCGGCGTTCGACTGGGACCCCCTATCGGCATCCAAAAGGGACCCCTTTGATCGGCGTGCTCTGCTGGTAGCGCTCGGGTCGTCGGAGCTGGTCGGGGTTGCGGAGACGGCGCGAGCGCGGGTTGTTTGAACATCGTCGCGGCTTTTGAATCGCCAGCTGTCGTTGCCGGTCTCGACGATGTCGCAGTGATGGGTCAATCGGTCGAGTAGCGCGGTGGTCATTTTGGCATCGCCGAACACGCTCGGCCATTCGCCGAACGCAAGATTGGTGGTGACAATGATGGAGGTGCGCTCGTAGAGCCGGCTGACGAGGTGGAAGAGAAGCTGGCCACCGGACTGGGCGAAGGGCAAATAGCCGAGTTCATCCAGCACGATGAAGTCCATCCGGGTCAGATGCTCGGCGAGCCGTCCTTGTCGTCCGTTGCGGGTCTCGGTCTCGAGGCGATTGACGAGGTCGACTACGTTGAAGAAGCGGCCGCGGGCACCGGATCGGATGCAACTTCTGGCGATGGCAATGGCCAGGTGTGTTTTGCCTGTACCGGTGCCGCCAACCAGCACGACGTTGCGTTGTTGAGCGATGAAGCCGCCGCCGGCGAGATCATTGACGAGAGTCTGATTGATCGGCGTGCCGTCGAACTGGAAGTCGGCGATGTCCTTGGCAAGCGGCAGCTTGGCAATGGTGAGCTGGTATTTGATCGACCTGGCTTGCTTCTCGTTGATCTCGGCGTTGAGCAGGTC
>NZ_JBVVPP010000040.1:0-65511 GCF_055811315.1 Bradyrhizobium sp. MI1.4
GTGGACCCTTATCCCGGGGTCCCGATTGGATGCCGATCACCCCGAAAACGGGGTCCTTATTCCATGCCGAAACACACGCGAGCTCTGCCTGCTCGAATGGTCGGCGATCGATTGGAGCAAGAAGGAGGTAACCTTCCCGCTGAAGGCCGAGGGCCTAGACACGAAGATGCATACGGTCGAGTTGACCGACGATATGATGGCGAAGCTCTACGCACGACGCGCGATGCACAAGGACGAGGGCGTCTCGTCGCAGCGGGTCTTCATGATCCGTACCCGGCAGAACGACTACTCCAAGGGACGTCGCGAGGGCGAACTTATCGAACTCACTTGGCGCACCTACTACGAGAGGTTCGTCGAGGGCTGCGAAGACGCGAAAATCAAGGATCTCACCATCCACGATCTGCGACACACCGCCGGCAGGCGCGTCTACGACGAGGCAAACGACATCGAAGCGGCACGTGCGCTGCTCGGCCACGCCGACATCCGGCAGACGCAAGACTATCTCGGCGTGACGGGCACTGCGATCAGCGCTCACCTGGTCAAGCGCAGCGAGCGCGCCAAGCTCGCTCTCGCCGAACTCGACGCCGCCGCGGTGTTGACTGAAACGACGCCCGGAACGCGCGAGCACACGCTGAGGGAGGTGTTGGCGGACGCTCCCGCCCCGCGAACAAGGCGCGTCTACGGCGTCCGGCGTTAGGCCAGATGACCGCTGGCGACTTGTTTCGTCGACTTCAGTCGATCAGATGAAGCGGCTTCGCCAGCGCGAAGCCGCTCTTCGACGCTTTTACGAGTCCTGCCATCCTGGCGCGCTTGAGCTGCTGATTGAGCCATTCGGGAGTGAGATCGGCGATCTCTGGAAGGAGGTGGGCGCGGATCGCGGCGTGGCCGGGCGGCTCCTCGGCCGTGTCCAGCAGCGCCAGGACCTTGCGCCATAGGATCTCGCCGACAATGCGCGTGATCTGGTAGTCTGGCTCCGTTCCGGGGCGCCTCGCTCCCTTGCCCGGTCGCTCTTCGTAGTCGAACCAGTAGCCGCCGCTGCCGTGCTCGATGCGGGATCCGACAAGCGCCGGCGCCAAGGAGCCCCGCGTGGTCTTCAGCGGCAAACGCCCGGTTCGGATCAGCGCCTCGGCGCCGAGAGGACGTCCAGCCCCGCGCAGATCCGTCGCGACCGCCAGAGCCACCGGCGGCGACTTGGCGTCGATCCAATCGGATTCCGCCACGGTCTTCGATGGCCGCTCGCGTGCAACGAACGCACGCAAGCGTGCCATCCGCACCGCCTTGTCTTCGGATGTTTCGGGAGTTCTGCCGCGTGGCTTTTTCTTCCCGGGCTTCCGAACACGCTTCCTGGGCGGACGCGGCGTCTCGTCGGCTCTTTTGCGCGCCGCGACCGTGGCCGCCTGCTTCTCTGCCTTCCGCTTCGCGTGGCCGACGGAGAAGGAGACCGGCTGCGGCGGTTCGGGTGCCCGCGATGTCAGCGATGAATATCGCCCTGCCCGTCGGGGCGGGGTCTGCGCGGGGACCGACGCCGGAGGCTCGGTCGTCCGCGGCTCTTCCGACCGCCGTAGCCCCCCTTTACTCCGACCGGGCGCGGGCTCTCGCCGCGGATGACGGCCGGCCTTCGGCAGGGGGGCCGGCGCGTAGTCGTTGGTCTCCGCGGGCGACGCAGCGGTGAGCTTGACGATGAGCCACATATCGCGTGCCGCGTTTCGGGCCGCCCGCAGCACGGCGTCGGGAAGGCGAGCCGCCATCATCTGCCGGTCGTTCCGCCAGCGATTGAGCACCCGCGCCACGTTCTGGCGCCGTCCGCCGACCCGACCGAGGACGTCGGCGAGCGTCACCGCGTCCAGCGAGCCGCTCTCCAACAGGAGCGCATCGGCCGCGTCGTAGATGCGGCGGTCGGGAGAGGTAGCGTCGTCGTCCACGAACGGGCTCCGGATCTGTTACCTTCGAAGCTGTAGGCCATCGCCGGTTTCGAACCCGCTAATGTGCTTGGGAACGTCGGCGTTCCCAATTGACCCTGCTAGGGGGTCCCGAAATAGTCCCGAAGTCGCGGGAAAAATCAAAAAAACCGCTGTGGCGCAGCGGTTTTTAACGAACGTGTTTACAGTAACACGCTGTTAAACAGGGGTGAGAACATTCGGACCCTAAGACCATGAAGCCGCGCCAAATATGGGTTCGCAAACAATAACTTGCGAATGATGGCAACCAGCAACTTCCCCGGATCAATTCGGGAACAGAAAGATAACAGCGGACATTTGCGACAGATAAAGTCCCGAAGCTTTCCCGTAGCCGGGAACTGCGGAGTTCCCGAGACCGAGAAAGAAAGGAAGGCTGACCAACAAGCAGCGCGAGCAGACCCGCAAGTGGTGGGACGTGCCCGCGCTGTACCTACCCTCGAGACCAACGCCTGCGCGATTTCTGGGAACGGGTCCGACCGTTCACACCGGGGCGCACATCGTCTGCAATCTGGTCGGCATCGCGGCTAGGGCGCGCCGACATCCTGGAATCCCCGGAAGTCCGCCCGCCGCAACGGCCCTCGTCCACCCCTGCCGAAGGTCGCAACCTTACGGGCGGCCGCCGCGCCGACGTTCGCCCGAGCCCCGCGGGCGCCAGCCCCCTGCCCATAACTCTGGTCGCCTCCATGGGGAGTAGCGCCGTCCCGGGGCCGCCGGCGGCGCTGGGACCGCGCTCGGCAGGGACGTGTTTTTCGAGAAGACCCGTCCGTATCAGCGCAGGCCACGGGCCTCTTGGCCACGTCGGCCGCGACGGCACCAGCGCGGCCGTGCCGGAGCTCGAAATCGAGGCCATCGCGACACGCGGAGTGCGAATTCGTGGTTAAATCCTCCAAACCAGAGCCGCCGAGCTTGGATGGGCCATTCCCAGGAAAAACCGGCCCATGAGGCCGGCGTCGCCCGCCGGACCGTGATCCGACTGGCTCGAGCGAGCCACGCTCGGAACGCATCATGGAAAAGCTGCGCGCCGCGGTGCGCGGAGCGTCATTCTTCCAGCGGGAGTTCGAGGCGATGGCGATGTTGGCAGGCGCGGCAAGCGGGTGTAGCTACGTTCAAATGGCCGCGCTACTTTGAATTGCGAAAGAGAGAGAGGATTTTCCTTGGCAGAGATGCTCTCCCGGCTACACACGTTGTTGCGCGAAGTGCGCGACGAGGCAGGAAATTCATTTTCGGGGATCGGCCTTCTGGTGAGTTCTGCGCCCGACGACCTGCCGACAATACCACTGAGGCAGACGCGCCTCCGGCCGGAACGACGGTCCACGCTCGATCGTCTCGTCGAAATATCCGATCAGACAAGCGAGCTCCATGACGGCTTCCACGTTCTATCACCCGAGCTCGATCTCGAGCGAGTGTCGTTGTATTTCTCCCCGCCCATCGTCGCGGGTCTCAGCGTCAACCCGATGCGTCGCGTCGGAGGCCGCTACATGGCCGCGCTCTTCGGGTCGATGCTGACGGGCATAATCGCGACCGGAGTGGCCAGCCCCCGCTACGGCGTGGCCGTATTCCACCGCGGCAAGGAGATTAGCGCCGAACCATGACAACCGACGAAGACACGGCTCAGAACAGCAACTCGTTGGATTCCTCGCTCCCGGCTTCTCCGAGCGACGCGACCTTACCCGACATTTCCGGCGAGTGGACGATGAATATCCGTTGGCACCGTGGGGAGCGCGCAGGAAATGTAACGGCGTCCGCTATAATCCGTCAGGAGTTCGGCCGGATAAGCATGGAGGTCCAGTCGAAGGGATCCGACTCCCATACGCTTCTGGCGCAGCTCGGTCGCGAAAAATCTGGCGGCCCAGTGCTTCACTACCTATACGAAGTCGAACCCAAAGCGATCGCGTCCGACGCCGAGGGCCCTTACAAAGGTGCTGCAATCCTCCGCTTCTATTCCGACTCGGAGGCGTTGAGAGGAAACTACTGGACCAGTCAATTGACCAAGGGACATTTCGAGCTCACGCGAAAGGCGAAAACACGCAACGCGGCTCCCAAGACCGAGGCCGTAGATGTCGTGCTGGTCACGGCAATTCGGGAGGAATTCGACGCCGCGAAGTCGGTGTTCTCGGCAGCTTCCGCCACGGAGGACGGCGTACGAGCATGGAGCGATCAAAAGACAATTTACAGCGCGCCGCATGAGGTCGGCATTTTCTTCCGAAACAACATTCCTCTCTTCGTTGTCGCCATCGCCAAGCCGACCAGAATGGGTGCCAATCGCACGGGCCACGTCGCGACGGTGCTGGTCGAAAGACTCCAACCCAAGTGCCTGGTGATGTGCGGCGTTTGCGCAGGCAATCCCGGAGACCTTGCGCTCGGTGACATCGTCGTATCGGAACTGGCCTATCAGTACGACGAAGGTAAGCTCGAGGCCGATGGATTCGTCGGCGACCACCGTCAATCTCCGATATCCCCGAGATGGCTGAGAGCAGCGGAGTCCCTGAAGCCGGAAGAGCTACCGAGCTATGGTCGTCCCACCGCGCAGGATGCACGTTATTGGCTGCTCGAACGCCTTCTCGGCGGCGACAATCCGCGCAACCACCCCGCCCGCAAACGCTACTTCGGTACAGGGGAGTGGCAGACCGCCATCGGCGAGCTGGAAAAGCAGGGCCTATTGAGCATCGACGGATCGGTGCTCAGCTTGACCGCTGCAGGAAAGGCGGAGGTGGAGCGATCGATAGTGATGGACGTCGATCCACCGCTGACGCTTCCCTTCGCCATCAAGACCGGCCCGATCGCGAGCGGCAACGTGGTCGTGAAGGATGGTCTGACCTGGGACAAGCTCAAGCGTATGGGCGTACGCACCGTCCTGGGTCTGGAGATGGAAGCGGCCGCGATCGGCGAGGTCGCACGCGCGAGCGGCGTCGAGGAATGGATCGTTATCAAAGGCGTGATGGATCACGCCGATCCAAAAAAGGATGACCGCTTCAAGCCGTTCGCAGCCCGCGCCTCCGCTGAAGCGCTTCGCGCGTTTCTGATCGATCGCTTCGGCGAGATCGCAGAGAATGCGCGGGCCGGCGAAGGCTCGGGCGCGTCACTCGCGACTCCTGCACCCTCGACCTGGCGGCCCCGCACCCTGGAAGGACGGTTCTACGATGACCTGAGCGTGGCGATCGAACGGTACGCGCCGAGGTTCAAGGGCTTACTTCAGCTGACGCTCGAGAAGGCAAAAGAAGCGCGGGGCGCCGCCGAACAGGCATACCAAATGTCGGAGCAGGTCCGTGTCGCATTGGGCGGCGCGATCGCCAAGACCCATGCCGGGCGACTCAATAAAGGGGCCAAAATTCTGAGAGTCGAAAACGGCTCGAAAGGAAGCGCACGACCACTGATCGCAAAGATATGGAACAGCCACGACGAGTATACCGGAGAATCCGCGGGCAACGAGGCCGACGGGGTCGGTGTCCTCCGGCTCTATCTGGTTTCGAAGGAGATCACTCCCAGCCTTCGGTCCTCCTATGCGGGCATGCATGAGTCCGGTCGATATGGACCGCTCGGCGTCTACACATTTCCCGACCAGGAACAGTTTGCCGGACAATGGACAGCAGGGCATCCGAGCCTCGGTTACCGCGAGTTTGTCGGCACTCGCGGCAAGCTGCAGTGCGACTTTTATCTTGGCTACATGAATTCCACGTCCGAAAAGTTTCAACCGCTTTGGCGTCCGCATGGCGAGGGGATCGCGGTGGATGCCAGCCTGCGACATGTACGCTGCGGCATTTTGGTGGACGGCGTCTTCGATCACATCTCCGCGGAGTTCAGCTTTTAGGAGTCGGGCGTGTCGCTGTTCAAGATTCCGACGACGGTTTCATCCATCCTGGCCGCCGCCCGCGGTCTAGCGATGAAACGACGCCTCCGGGCGGAGGTACGCCAGCATTTCGATGACCTTCGGATTGTTGCTCAACGACTGATAGCAGCCGTCCGCGATGCCGAGCAGAGTTTGGCGGCGACTCGCCGTCGCGAGATCCTAGGCCAAGGTCGGTCGTCTGTTCCGGTGACGGCTGCTCGTCGAACCTGACGGATCGGTCGCCAAGCTGACGCTTCAGCATAAACCAGTCGACCGTTTTCGAGCCAAAGCTTCTGGCCGACGTCCAGGCCGAGCGCCATGGGCTGTCACTTCTCGATGGATCGGCATCGCTGGACGATGGTGGCGCTGCACCACTTCGCGGCTTGGGAGCGCGAGGAGCGGAAGATGTTTGCTTGGATGGTGCCGCGTGTGACCGGAGAGGGAATCGCCGGTGCCTATTGCCGCGTTCCGATGGCTCGCATCGATAACAGCAATTTTGCGGCGTGGTCGCCAATGCTCCGGACATGTGCGCCGTCCACAAAGCGGTTCATTTCCTGGATCAGAAGATGAAGGACATCAGCGTCTTCAGGGTCGGCACCGCGACGAGCAAGTTCTCGTTGCCGAGCTCGGTACCCGCCTCCTTCGTGTGCGAGTGGTCGGGCCGGCTCAACGTCACACCAATTTCGCCTCGACGAGCACCCGTCGATAGAGGTCGATGAACTGGCTCACCAAGCCCCATTCCTTGCTCGACGGAGCGTTGCCGACGAGCACGCACAGCGTCCACAGCAAGTCCCGATAGGTTCTCCTAAACATCGGCATCAGGTCGGACAGCGTTTCGCTCATCGCGTGATGCCCTCCGTCTCCGGCGTACAGCAGCAGATTGCGAAACTCGGCCCGAGCGGTCACGAACCCGCGAACCGTCATGCCGTTGCTCTCTCCGACCTCCCGTTCGAAGTCGCGATAGAGCTCGTCGGCGATTTCGTCATGAACGAGATCGTCGCGGGAGACCGATACGTTCAGCGGATTGAGCGGAATCGATTCGCCAGCCGAACCGGGGAGGCTCGAGGCCAGCCACAGGACGAGCCGACCCTCTTCGATCGAAGGATCGATCTTCATCAGCAGCACTTGTTCGAACCCGGGAAACGTAATGCCGTGCCTGATCATGTCACTCAGGACCGCCCTGAACTGCGACAGCACGGGGTAGAAGGCCAGCTTCACGCGATGGTTCTTGTGCTTGCCGATGAAATCGCTATGCGCCGGCAGTCTATCCGAGTTGAGCTTGAGCCATTCGAAGATCGAAACGACGAGTTCCTCCTCGGCCGCGATGCACCTTATGACTCCCATCTCGTCGTCGATGCCGCCCAGCTTCTGCGCTTTGACGTAGTGGTCCATCGATTTGACGATTCTGGACACCACTTTGCGGGGCGCCTTTTCGAAGAGGAATTCGATGAATTCGCGGCCGATCAGCTCGGAGAACGGCCGAAGGACATCTTCGTCTTTCTCGGTGTCGGTCAACGGGAGACTCGCTGCGAATCGGTTGAACAATTGACCGGGCAGATAGCGGTTTGTCCATCCATTCCGTCGGCCCCCCGCCTGTGAGCAAATTCGCCGATTCCGCAGCGCCGGCCACAAGGTACCAGGCATGACGGTCGGACCGAATCGTGTCAGGCTTGCTATGGCCTTTCGAAACAACGGTTCGAACGATGACCGGCTTTCCCAATTATCGGCACTTGGCGCGCGGCTCCTTGTCGCGCGCCAAGGCCGAACTGGCGACCCAGGATCTTCACCGACTTCGATACGCCGCGCTGGAACTGCGCGATGCCATGGAGGCGGTGACCTACGACCGGGCGCTTGCGTTCAAGGACGAGATACCGCCGGATGAATACAGGACGTGGCAGCCACGCAAGCTGATGGCCGTGCTGGTGGACATCGATCCGTCGATCGGAATGACCTCGACGCTCGCGGTCGGAATCGAGTCGGAATACGGAAAGCAGGCCGAGAACATGGAAACTCTCGGGACCGACCAGGTGCTCACCCTCAAGGACATCAAGACGCACTACGACGCGATCGGCTCGCATCTACACATGCCCTCGCTGGAGCAACTCGAAGCCGGCAAGATCGCCGATCCGGCGAAGCTGCGGACCAGGTGCGAGGCGGTCGTGGCGGTACTGGAATCGGTGCTCGGCTCGCCGGTCTACAACATTACGCTGGGCAATTTCGCCCAGCTCGCCGAATGCATGAACGAGAACTGCCGACGGCCGGTCCGTAAACGCATTCCGCAAGGCAAGACCGAAATCGAAGCCGAATGCTTCGAGTGCAAGGCGATCTACACGCTCATCTCCCACCCCGGAGGCGCGGTCGAGTTCAAACCGAAGATGACCCTGGTCGAATGTCCTTCCGAGGGCTGCTCCGAAAGATTTCCGCTTTGGCCACACGAACTCACACCGGGAACACATTGGCGGTGCCGCTGCGGCTCTCACAACGGCATCGCACTGGCGGCCCACAAGATCGAGGGGGGGGCGGGTGAAGGTGGACCCGGTTGAGGACGGCCGGTCGCCGGGATCGGGGGCTTCCTCGATGCGAGGAATGATGGCAAACTGGCCCGATCGCGGTTCTCCACCGCGGTTCTCCACCGACGAATCCGGTGGCTCTCGGCGCCCCTTATTTTATAGGGTTGTTCGCACGTCGCGGTCAGATGGCGGAGAGGGAGGGATTCGAACCCCCGATAGGCTTGCACCTATGCCGCATTTCGAGTGCGGTGCATTCGACCACTCTGCCACCTCTCCTGAAGGCGCCAAGTAAGGAGCATGGCCCCTGTGGTTCGGGCGTTAATAGGCGAGGATGGCGGGCCAGACAAGGCTTGCGAGGGCGAAAATCCGGCCGGTTTTCCGGCTGGACCCACGATGTCACGGTGATGATCGGGGGCGATCACGGATTTCGGCGGCGGTTTGCGCGGGAATGGGCCTGAGCCGTTCGCCACTGACCCGGCGCGAGTCCGATGCGGCACGTCGGTGCCCGAATCACTGGTACCCGCAAAAGGCGGGGTGGGACCGCCAGACGCGGTAAACACTGGCGGTCCCGTGCCGCTCATTGAAATACTGGCTGGGAAGGGCGGCTTCGCCGGCCAGGTGAGGCGACGGTTCCGACCGTAGCGTGCGGCCCGTGCACCGCAACGCAATCCGGTCCTTAACCTAACCAGTCAAGGTTACTCCTTGTCGGACTTGCTCTTTTTCTTCCCGTTCTCCGTAGAATCGCGGTCTTTGTCTTTGTCTTTTCCGTTGCCGTTGTCCTTGCGGCGGTTGGTGAAGCGGGCATTGCCTAGCCCGGTGCCGATGGTGAGCACACCCCAGCGATCGACGTCCTGCATGAACGGCACCTCGGAGAGGCCCTGAACCACGCCGTCATTGTGCATCAGGATCGCGGTGTCGTGCTCGCCGATCTGCGGAATGCCCTCGAGCAGGCTCGCCGGCAGGTTGAACTTGCTGCTCTCCCAATTGCCCGGCAGGTTCTGTGCGCCTTTCTCGATGGAGCCGTCCGCGTTGATCACGCCGGGACAGGCGATGCCGATGAACGGCGCCAGCTTGTAGCCTTCCTTCTCGGCCTCGGTGATCAGCCCCTTCAGCATCTTCGTCAGCCGCTTCACCGCGCCTTCGCGCGTCGGCTCGTCGTCGGCATGACGCCACAGCTCGGACTTCACGACCTTGGCTTTCGACAGGTCTTTTGCCTTTTTCCAGCTGGTCTCCACCAGGCCGCAGCGGATATTGGTGCCGCCGATATCGACGGCGAGGATGCTGTCATGGGCTTCGAAGATCCACGACGGCGCCAGATGTAGCGCGCCGATCAGGCCGGCCTCGTCGGGATGATGACGGATCGGCAGCATGTCGATCTTGAAACCCTCGGCGATGAGGATGATCTCGGTGCACGCGATCGCGAGCTCGCCGAGCCGGGAATCGCGAAAACCGCCGCCGACCACGATGCGCTCGGTCTTGGCCCAGGCCTTGGACTTGAGGAAGCGGCGGGTAACGTAAGCGAGCTCCTGGGCGAAGTCCTCGATGGCGCTATGCACCACCGCCCAGGCCTCGGTGTCGTCGCCGACCAGGATGGCGTCCAGCGTCTTCTTGCTGATCTCGTCCGACGGCTCCTTGCCGAACGGGTCCTCGCCGGACTTGCGCAGCGGCTTGCGCCAGCGCTCGAGGATCTCGCGGAACGCGCCCTTGCTGGCGCGGTCGCCGATGAAGCCATCCTCGTCCTTCATCTCGATGTTGAAGCTGTCGATATCCACCGACGGCAGCCGCTCCGCGCCGTGATGGGCGATGCCCGTCGTCGTCTTGACCAGCTCGTCTGTTGCCATGGTAAGCCCCTTGCCCGTGTGACTGAATTCGCCGGGACAACGGCGGGGGAACCTGTTGGTTGCGGCGCGGTCCGAAATTCGCCTGCGGGGCCGGATCGCGCCCAAATGCTTCAAATCGGGCCGTTTTCGCCGGCTTTTCCTTGACTCCGTGCTGTCAGCGGCTATAAATCCCGCAACCGGCGCGGGGCGTTTCTCGCGCCGCTTGTTTTTGCGTGGGTTTTCAAGGGGATAGCTCCCGCCCGCACAAAACTCGCATAAACCCATAACGACTGACAAAAAGCCGGCCCCGACACTATGTCGCGAGGCCGGGAATGAACACGAAGGAAAACAACGATGTTCGCAGTCATCAAAACCGGCGGCCGGCAGTACCGCGTCGTTCCGGATGATGTCCTGGAAGTAGGCAAGATCGAAGGCGAAGTCGGCTCGATCGTGCAGCTCAATGAAGTTCTCCTGGTCGGCGGCGACACGCCGATCCTGGGTCTGCCCACGGTCGCCGGCGCCTCCGTCGCGGTCGAGGTGCTCGACCACAAGCGCGGTCCCAAGGTCATCGCTTTCAAGAAGCGCCGCCGCAAGAATTCGCGCCGCAAGCGCGGCTATCGCGACGAGATCACCGTGCTGCGCATCTCGGAGATCCTGACGGACGGCGCCAAGCCCACCAAGGGGCCGCGTCCGAAGCGGGAGAAGGTCGCCAAGCCAGAGACCACGACCGAAGAGGCCGCCGCATAATTTGATCACGCGCCATCACGAATTGATGCGTGAGAAATTGTGAAATGATTCCGTCAAGGAATTGATCTAGAAATACTCAGGATTTCGGAGACGAGCCATGGCTCACAAAAAAGCAGGCGGTTCATCGCGCAACGGTCGCGATTCCAAGGGCAAGCGCCTCGGAATCAAGGCGTTCGGCGGGGAAGTTGTGATTCCCGGCAACATCATTGCGCGTCAGCGCGGCACCACCTGGCATCCCGGCCTTAATGTCGGCATGGGCACGGACCACACCTTGTTCGCCAAGATCGAGGGCCGCGTAACGTTCCAGGCCAAAGCCAACGGCCGCACCTTCATCTCGGTGCTCCCGCTCGCAGAGGCGGCTGAATAGACGGTGGATCAAATTTGGAGTCCGCCGGGTCCCAGACCGAACCGGCGGAGTCCTTGAGATCAAAAGAGATCGAAGGCTCCAGGGGAGGCGGGAAACCGGCCTCCCCTTTCGTTTGCGTGCTCACTTTTCACTTAGTGACTTCGACGGAGCCGGACATGTTGCAGGATTTTTCGAGCGTGACCTTGCGGGAGGCGAGACCCAGCGTCGTCGCCACCGAGCGGCTGACGTTGCGGCGGCCGACCCTCGCCGACGTCAGGACCATCGCCCTCCTCGCCAACGATCCTCGCGTTGCCGAAAACACCAGGCGCCTCCCGCATCCCTATTCGCAGGACGACGCCGTCGCCTTCATCCGCGCCACCGCCGCGCCCGGCGGCGAGACGGTGTTCCTGATCGAGCATGACAGCGGCCCCATCGGCATGGTCGGCATCGACTGCTCCACGCCCGACAATGCCGAGCTCGGCTATTGGCTCGGCGTCGAGCATTGGGGCCGGGGCTTTGCCACCGAGGCCGCGCGCGGCGCGATCGACTTCTTCTTCGAGGAGTTCGAGGACGATCATCTCTATGCAGGCGCGCGCGTCACCAACCCGGCCTCGCGCAACGTGCTGGAGAAGTGCGGCTTCCAGTGGAGCGGCGTCCAGCTGCATCGCTTCCTGGCGCTGGGCTCGTCCACGCCCGTCGACTGCTTCCGTCTCTCGCGCGGCGTGTGGGCGTCGCTGAAGAGCTGGAGCAGCGCGCGAAGGGTGAGGTAGGGCTGAGGCGGCTACGCTCTCCGCCGTCGTCCCGGCGAAGGCCGGGACACCGTGGTTGTGTTCACGCTGGCGGATTCACATCCGCGTCCCTGCGCCCGAGATCGCGCTCACGCAGATAAATATAGAACCCGGCGCCGATGATGATGGCGGCGCCGACGATGGTGGCGATTTCGGGCACGTCGCCGAACACGACGAAGCCGAAGATCACCGCCCAGACGATCATCGAATATTGATAGGGCACCACGACGCTGGCCGGCGCGAGCTTGAGCGAGCGGTTGACGCAGAACAGCGCGGTGACCGAGACGCATCCCGCCAGCGCGAAGATCACGAGGCTGGCCGGTGTCGGCGGCACCCAGTGGAACGCCGACAGCACCGCACCCAGCAGGAACGTGCCGACGAATTGCGACGACGCCATCACGATATCGGGCGTCTTGCGCAGGCTGCGCGTGATCAACATCAGCGTTGCAAAGGAAAGACTGCCGCCAAGCGCGATCAGCGCCGGCAGGCTCACCGTCTGTGCCGACGGCCGCAGCGCGATCAGCACGCCGCAGAAGCCGATCAGGATCGCCGTCCAGCGCCGCCAGCCGACCTTCTCGCCGAGAAAGATCGCCGACATCGCCGTGACGAAAATGGGCCCGGCGAGATAATAGGTGATGACGTCGGCGAGCGGCAGGTAGACCGTCGCAAGGAAGAAGGCCGCCACTTCCAGCGTCGACAGCACCACACGAAACAGCTGGAGGCCCGGCCGCTCCAGCTGCAGGAACTGGTGACGCTGCCGCCAGACCAGCGGCGACAGCAGCAGCAGCGCCGCGCAGGCGCGCAGGAACAGCAGCTGCCCCACCGAATAAGTCCCGACCAGGAACTTGCCCATGGCATCGCCAAACGAGAACATGAAGATCGACAGCACCATGAGCGCAATCCCGGCAAGGCGCGCCGAGCGTTCGTCATAGGCCGATAGATTCTTGAACAGGGGCATCGAGCGCCGTTGTAATGACGCAGGCCGTCACGACAAGCCCGCGTTGGACGAATTGAACGGATTGTCGCACTCTCCGCGTCGCGGTAGCGACAGGTGTCTCACAAGAGAGCCAGGAAAGAGCTTAGCCATGACCGACTTCGACCCGGCCCGGCATCGCATGATCCCCGCGCAACGCTGGTTTGAGGATTTCGTGGTCGGCGAGCGCTTCGTGCTGCCGAGCCGCACGCAGACGACGGCGGTGTTCGCGGCGTTCCAGACCGCGAGCGGCGACACGCATCCGGTGCATTACGACGTGGAGTATTGCCGCAGCCGCGGCATGCCGCATCTGCTCGCCCACGGTTTCCAGACGCTGATCCACACCGCGCCCGGCGCCGGCCTGTTTCCGTTCATGGTCGAGGACTCCCTGGTCGGCTTCCTCGAGCAATCCAGCCGGTTCCTCAAACCTGTCTTCGCCGACGACACAATCTATCCCGCGCTCGAGGTCACCGAGCTGGTGCCGGGACGCTCGACCGGCGCGGTGACGCTCAAAAGCACCGTGTTCAACCAGCGCAAGGAGCTGGTGCTGGAGGGCACGCAGAAATTCCTGATCCGGCGCCGGCCAGCTGGTTAAGCAAGGCCACAAATCGCCGGGTTTCGGCCGATTTGCGGGTCCATCCGGGTTGCCGCGCGGGACCGGCTGGCCTACCTATGGCCCATGAAATTCCTAGACGAAGCAAAGGTCTATATCCGCTCCGGCGACGGCGGAAACGGCTGCGTGGCGTTCCGCCGCGAAAAATTCATTGAATTCGGCGGCCCCTCCGGCGGCAATGGTGGCCGCGGCGGCAATGTCATCATCGAGGTCGCCGACGGGCTGAACACGCTGATCGACTATCGCTACCAGCAGCACTTCAAGGCCCAGAAGGGCGAGAACGGCTCGGGCTCGGACCGCCATGGCGCCAATGGCAAGTCGATCGTGCTGAAGGTCCCCATCGGCACGCAGATCTTCGACGAAGATCGCGAGACCATGATCCACGATTTCACCACTGTCGGCGAAAAGTTCGTGCTGGCCGAAGGCGGCAATGGGGGCTTCGGCAACGCGCATTTCAAGACCTCGACCAACCGCGCGCCGCGCAATGCCAATCCGGGCCAGCCCGGCGAGGAGCGCTGGATCTGGCTGCGGCTGAAGCTGATCGCGGATGCCGGCCTCGTCGGCCTGCCCAATGCCGGCAAATCGACCTTCCTCGCCAAGGTCAGCGCGGCCAAGCCGAAGATCGCCGACTATCCCTTCACCACGCTGCATCCGCAGCTCGGCGTCGTGAATGCCGACGGCCGCGAATTCGTGCTGGCGGACATTCCGGGCCTGATCGAAGGCGCGCATGAAGGCGTCGGTCTCGGCGACCGCTTCCTCGCCCATGTCGAGCGCTGCCGCGTGCTGCTGCATCTCATCGATGCGACCTGCGAGCACGCCGGCAAGGCCTACAAGACGGTGCGAACGGAGCTGGACGCCTATGCCGGGCAGCTCACCGACAAGATCGAGATCGTCGCGCTGAACAAGATCGACGCGGTCGAGCCGGACGAGTTGAAGAAGCAGAAGGAGCGGCTGAAGCGCGCCGCCAAGAAGACGCCGCTGCTGCTCTCCGCCGTCACCGGTGACGGCGTGCAGGAAGCGCTGCGCGCTCTTGCGGATGTGATCGGCGAGAGCCCGGTGTCTGCGAAAGCGAAGAGCGCGGCCGAAGCGGAGCCGTGGTCGGTTTGATTTTTCGTCGTCCCGGCGAAGGCCAGGACGACGCTGGAATGTACGGCCGCAGACGCGTGCATCGCTGATAGCTTGTCTTCGCGCCCTCGATAGCGCAGCATCCCACAATCAAGAAACGGCAGGGATCACGCATGGCGCGCGCGAAGAACGTTCTCTGGATCATGTGCGACCAGCTTCGCTATGACTATCTCGGCTGCACCGGCCATCCCACGCTGAAGACACCGAACATCGACGCCATGGCGAAGCGCGGCGTGCTCTTCAGCAAGGCCTATGTGCAGTCCCCGATCTGCGGCCCCTCGCGGATGTCGTTCTACACCGGGCGCTACATGCGCTCGCACGGCTCGCACTGGAACGGCTGGCCGTTGCGGGTCGGCGAGCCCACCCTCGGCGATCACCTCAAGAAGCTCGGCGTGCGCAACGTGCTGGTCGGCAAGACCCACATGGCGCCCGATCTCGAAGGCATGAAGGCGCTCGGCATCCCGCCGGAATCGATGATCGGCGTGCACGTCGCCGAATGCGGGTTTGAGCCCTATGAGCGTGACGACGGCCTGCATCCCACGGGGCGGCCGCGTCCGAAATACGACGAATATCTGCGCCAGCAGGGCTTTGATGCGCCCAATCCCTGGGAGCATTGGGCCAATTCAGGCGCGGCCGAGGACGGCTCGCTCCAGAACGGCTGGCTGCTCGTGCATGCCGACAAGGCCGCGCGCGTGCCGGACGAGCATTCCGAGACGCCCTACATGACGCGACGCGCCATGGATTTCATCGGCGAGGCCGAGACCGACGGCAGGCCGTGGTGCCTGCATCTGTCCTACATCAAGCCGCACTGGCCCTACATCGCGCCCGAACCCTACGCCAGCATGTATTCGACATCGGACATGATCCCGGTGATCCGCTCCGAGCGCGAGCGGCAGAACCCGCATCCGGTGTTCGGCGCCTATATGGACATGCGCTACTCCCGCAACATGGCGCGCGACGATGCCCGCGAGAAGGTGATCCCGACCTATATGGGCCTGATCACCCAGATCGACGCCCAGATGGGCGTGCTGATGAAGTTCCTGGAGGAGCGCGACCTGCTGGACACCACCATGATCGTGTTCACCTCCGATCACGGCGACTATCTCGGCGATCACTGGATGGGCGAGAAGGATCTGTTCCACGAGCAGTCGGCGAAGATCCCGCTCATCATCATCGATCCCTCGAAGGAGGCGGATGCGACGCGTGGCACGCGCAACGATGCGCTGGTCGAAGCCATCGATCTCGCGCCGACCTTCGTCGACTATTTCGGCGGCAAGGTGCCGGGCCATATCCTCGAGGGACGCTCGCTGCTGCCGCTGCTGCGCGGCGAGAGTCCGCCGGATTGGCGCAAGGTGGCGTTCTCCGAATACGACTATGTCATGCAGGACGTGCGGCTGAAGCTGAATCAGCCGATCGAACGCTGTCGCCTGTTCATGGTGTTCGACGGCCGCTGGAAATACATCCACGCCTCAGGCTTCCGCCCGATGCTGTACGACCTCGAAACCGATCCGGAAGAGTTTCTGGATCGCGGCGACGATCCCGAGTGCGCCGGCGTCATCGCTCGACTGCAGGCCGAGCTGTTCGACTGGGCGCTGCATCCCAACGACCACATCACGACGCCGCGCGAGAAGATCGCCGCCTATGCCGACAACCAGCTCCAGGTGAAGGGCGGGATTTTGATCGGTGTTTGGGACGAAGCGGAGCTGGCGTCGATCAAGGACGGGATCGCGCAGCGCGCGAAGCTGTGAGTGAGCGGAAAGAGCCTCTCTCAGCTCGTCATGCCGGGGCTTGACCCGGGCATCCACGTCTTGCGTAGGTGGCGGTGCACGTGGATGGCCGGGACAAGCCCGGCCATGACGGCGGAGAGCGGAGCGCAAACAGAAACTAATTCTCGATCTTGTACCCCGTCGCCTTCACGACCGGCTGCCAGAACGCGGTGTTGGCGGCGAGCTCCTTGGTCAGACCTTCCGCGCTGCTGCCCACCGGGATCAGACCGATCGCGGTGAGCTTCTCCTTCACCTCGGGCTTGGCGAGCGCGGCGCTTGCGGCCGCGCCGAGCTTGCTTGCGAATTCCGGCGAGCTGCCGGCGGGAAGCCACATGCCGTACCAGGCGTCGGCGACGAGATCGATGCCGCTCTCTTTCAAGGTCGGCACCTCTGAGGCAAAGGGCGAACGTTCCGCGCTGCTCACCGCGATGATCTTCACGCCCTTGGCGCGATGCTGCGCAAGCGCGTCGGCCAGCGTGGTGATCCCGAACGGAACATGGCCGCCGACGAGGTCGTTGAGGATAGCTGCGCTGCCGCGATAGGGCACGCGGCTCAAGGGAATGCCGAGGTCCTTCTCCAGCTTCGAGCCCATGAAATGCGGAATGGTGCCGCTGCTGGGTACGCCGAACGAGGTCCTGTCCGGATGTGCCTTCAGCCAGGCCGCGAACGACTTGAAATCCACAGCGTCGACCGCCGGGCTGATCACCAGCGCAAATTCAAAGCGCGCCAGCAGCGAGACCGGGACGAAATCCTTTGCAGCATCGAAGCTCGGAATCGTCTCGACCATCGGCAGCAGGTACATCGTGGGTCCGGTCGTCACCAGCACCATGCTGCCGTCGGGGCTTCCCCCCTTCACCGCCTTGATGCCGATCAGTCCGTCACCGCCGGTGCGGTTCTCGACCACGATGGTCCGCTGCAGTGCCGGCGCCATCTCCTGCGCGATCAGCCGGCACAGCGTGTCGCCGCCCGCGCCGGCCGCGAACGGGAAGATGATCTTGGTGAGCCCAGCCTGTGCGCGCGTCGCTCCCACCTGCGCCAGCAGCGGCAGGCTCAGACACCGGACCATGAATTTGCGGCGATCCATGGGTTTCCTCCACCGTTATGGTTGGCAGCATGAGAGCCGGACGGCCGCCCGGGGCAACCCGGCGTTCATCCTTTAGCATGCCGGCGCCTTGCGCGGGCCATCGTCCTGCTGCAAAAGCAGGGCCTTAGCGGCGCCGCTTGTTTGCTCCGCCGTTCCATAGCTTGAGCAATCCGCCACACGCGCCAGCACATAAAACACATGACCAGCCCCGAACTCAGTCAATTCCGCCGCATCGTCGTCAAGGTCGGCTCCGCGCTGCTGGTCGATTCCGACAAGGGCGAGGTGCGTGCGTCCTGGCTTGCCGCTCTCGCCGACGACATGGCCAAGCTGCATCGCGGGGGACGTGACGTGCTCGTCGTTTCCTCCGGCTCGATCGCCCTCGGCCGCAGCCGCCTGAAATTGCCGCGCGGCCCGCTGAAGCTGGAGGAGAGTCAGGCGGCCGCCGCCGTCGGTCAGATCGCGCTCGCCCGCATCTGGTCGGAGGTGCTTGGCGCCCACGGCATCGGCGCCGGCCAGATCCTGGTGACGCTGCAGGACACCGAGGAGCGCCGCCGCTATCTCAACGCGCGCTCCACTATCGGCAAGCTGCTGGAGTGGCGCGCGATCCCCGTGATCAACGAGAACGACACGGTCGCCACCAACGAGATCCGCTACGGCGACAACGACCGCCTCGCCGCGCGCGTCGCCACCATGGCCAGCGCCGACCTGCTGGTGCTGCTGTCCGACATCGACGGGCTCTACGACGCCCCGCCGAAGAACAACCCGAACGCCAGGCTCATTCCCGTCGTCGACAGCATCTCCTCCGAGATCGAGGCTGTGGCAGGCGACGCCGAGTCCGAGCTGTCGCGCGGCGGCATGCGCACCAAGGTCGAAGCCGCCAAGATCGCGACCACCGGCGGCACGCATATGCTGATCGCCTCGGGCAAGATCGAGCATCCGTTGCAGGCGATCGCCGATGGCGGCCGCTGCACCTGGTTCCTGACGCCGGCCAATCCCATCACCTCGCGAAAACGCTGGATCGCGGGCTCGCTTGAGCCGAAGGGTACGCTGACGATCGACGCCGGCGCGGTCGCGGCCCTGCGCGCCGGCGCCAGCCTGCTGCCGGCCGGCGTGATCAAGGTCGAGGGCCAGTTCGCCCGCGGCGACGCCGTGATCGTGCGCGGCCCCGACACCAGCGAGGTCGGCCGCGGCCTGATCGCCTACGACGCCGACGATGCCGAGCGGATCAAGGGCCGCTCCTCCCCGGATGTCATGGCCATCCTCGGCATCAGCGGGCGGTCCGAGATGATCCACCGGGATGATCTGGTGGTGGGCGGGTAAGGGCCGACAGACGCCCAAACCGTCATGCCCGGGCTTATCGCGGGCATCCACGTTCTTTCTTGCTGGCGGCAAGGCGTGGATGGCCGGGACAAGCCCGGCCATGACGTCGGAGCTGGGCCAGTGGCCGAGGTGGCACAACACCGGGAGACCAGCCATACTCGCCCCGCCCTTCGCAAAAGCGGGATTTCCGTGCTAGGACACTGCCTTAGCAGAAGGTTGAAACTCCCATGGCCGCCCCCCTCAAAGCCGTCGACGGCAATGCCGATCTTCAGGCGCTGATGACCGATCTCGGTACCCGTGCCCGCGCTGCCGCGCGCGTGCTGGCGCTGGCGCCGCCGGAGCAGAAGAACCGGGCGCTCGAGGCCATGGCGCGGGCGATCCGCAACAATTCAGCTGCGATCCTCGCCGCCAATGCCGAGGACGTCACCGAGGCCCGCGCCTCCGGCAACGCCACCTCGTCCTTCATCGACCGCCTGACGCTGACGCCGGCGCGGGTGGAGGACATGGCCGAGGGCATCGGCATCGTGCGCGGCATTGCCGATCCCGTCGGCATCGTCACCGAGAGCTGGCAACGGCCGAACGGCATGACCATCGAGCGCGTGCGCGTGCCGCTCGGCGTCGTCGGCGTGATCTTCGAGAGCCGGCCGAACGTTGCGGCGGACGCCGGTGTGCTGTGCCTGAAGTCGGGCAATGCCGTGATCCTCCGCGGCGGCTCCGACAGTTTCCGCTCCTGCCGCGCGATCCATGACTGCCTGGTGCAGGGCCTGCGCGAAGCGGGCCTTCCCGAGGCTGCCATCACGCTGGTGCCGACGCGCGACCGCGCGGCGGTAGGCCAGATGCTGTCGGGATTGAATGGCGCCATCGACGTGATCGTGCCGCGCGGAGGCAAGAGCCTCGTCGCGCGCGTCGAGCAGGAAGCGCGCGTGCCGGTGTTCGCGCATCTCGAAGGCGTCAACCACATTTACGTCGACGGCAGCGCCGACCTCGCCATGGCGAAATCGATCGTGCTCAACGCCAAGATGCGCCGCACCGGCGTCTGCGGCGCCGCCGAGACGCTGCTGGTCGATCGCGCGGCAGCCGGTAAAAACCTCAAGCCGCTGGTTGAGATGCTAATCGAGGCCGGCTGCGAAGTGCGTGGCGACGACGCCGTGCAAAAGATCGATGCGCGCGTCAAACCCGCGAGCGCGGACGATTGGGACACCGAATATCTCGATGCGATCATCGCAGCGAAGGTGGTGGACGGCGTCGACGGCGCGATCGCGCATATCCAGAACCACGGCTCGCACCATACCGATGCGATCGTGAGCGCCGATGAGACCGCTGCGAAAAAATTCCTGAGCGAGGTCGATTCCGCGATCGTGCTGCACAACGCCTCGACGCAGTTCGCCGACGGCGGCGAGTTCGGCTTCGGCGCCGAGATCGGCATCGCCACCGGCAGATTCCATGCCCGCGGCCCGGTTGGCGCCGAGCAGCTGACGAGCTTCAAATATCGCGTTCACGGCACCGGGCAGACGCGGCCGTAGACGACGCAGGGCGCGGGGCATTGAGCAACAATTTCGTCGCGCCACGTTTCTTCGCGCAGGCCATACCGACCCATACCTCGGGCATGCGCATCGGCCTGCTCGGCGGCTCGTTCAACCCGCCGCACCAGGCCCATCGCGCGATCAGCCAGTTCGCGCTGAAACGACTCCAGCTCGATCGCGTGTGGTGGCTGGTGACGCCAGGCAATCCGCTGAAGGAGAACGGCGCGCTGCATGAGCTCGGCGCGCGCATGCAGGCGGCGCGCGAAATGGCCGACGATCCCAGGATCGAGGTGAGCTGTCTCGAATCCGTCATTCGCACGCGCTATACCATCGATACGATCAACACCTTGCGCCGCCGCCTCTCGGGCTTGCGCTTTGTCTGGATCATGGGCGCCGACAACCTCGCTCAATTCCATCGTTGGCAGCACTGGCGGCGCATCGCCGACCAGGTGCCGATCGCGGTCATCGACCGTCCGCCGCAGAGTTTTCGCGCCCTCGCCTCTCCCGCCGCCCAGGCGCTCAGGCGCTATCGGATGCCGGAGAATGAGGCGCCATTGCTTGCGGATCGGGCCGCCCCGGCCTGGGTATTCCTGACCGGAATGAAGCTGAATCTCTCGTCGACCGGCTTACGGAACCCGGACGGAAGCTGGAAAGGTACGAAGTGAGTCAGATTGTGCGAACGCCATGCGGTCTTCGGGCTCTCTGGCATATTGAAACCCTTAACCCCACATGATGTAGTGTAACCAGTGGGCGCCGGATTCGGCGTTCGCGATACAGTGAAAGGAATGGTCCCTGACCACATCTGTATTGTCCAAGACAGCCTCACCCAAGACGGCTTCACCGAAGTCTGTTTTACCCAAGGTTGCCAAGCCGACGCGTAAAACATCGACCAAAGCTGCGGCCTTGAAGGCGCAACCCGACGCCGACAAGACGCTGAGCCTGATCCTCTCCCGCCTCGACGACATGAAGGCGGAAGAGACTGTGACCATCGACCTTCGCGGCAAATCGGCCTACTCCGACTACATGATCGTCACCACCGGCCGGGTGAACCGGCATGTCGGCGCGATCGCGGAGAACGTCGCCAAAGGCCTCAAGGAAAACGGCATCAAGAACATCCACGTCGAGGGCTTGCCCAATTGCGACTGGGTGCTAATCGATTCCGGCGATGTGATCGTGCACGTGTTCAGACCCGAGGTCCGCGAGTTCTACAGTCTCGAGAGATTGTACACGCAGGGCCCAGGGGCGGCGAAGGCGATCTGAGAGGCTGCTGGCCGATTTCGAATCGGCTGACGCGCATGCTAGCGTCGTGCGCGCGCAGATCGCGCGCGGTCCAGAAAACGCGACCCTGAACATATCATGCGCATAGCCGTCATTGCGGTGGGCCGGCTGAAGCAGGGCCCCGAACGGGAGCTTGCCGAGCGCTATTTCGAGCGGTTCGACGAGGCCGGCCGCAAGCTCGGATTCCGCGAGCTCGCCATCCACGAATTGCCCGAAAGCCGCGCGCGCGATACGGCGACGCGGATGGCCGAAGAGGCCGCGGCGATCTCCGCCCATATTCCCGAAAAGTCGGTCCTGGTGGCGCTGGACGAGCGCGGCCAGAATCTGGATTCGACCGTATTCGCACGGCATCTCGGGCGCTGGCGCGACGAGGGTGCCGGTCATACTATCTTCATGATCGGAGGGGCGGACGGACTTTCGCCCGAATTGCGCCGTAAGGCCAAGCTCGCGATCGCGTTCGGCTCTGCGACCTGGCCGCATCAAATGGTCCGCGTCATGCTTCTGGAACAGCTTTATCGGGCCGCCACCATTCTGGCGGGCCACCCCTATCACCGCGCGTGATCCGCGCCACAACGAGCACCTTTGCTTAAAGCGATGCGAGAAGCGATGCGAGCGCCGATTTTCAACCTGCTGCTGATCGCCGGCGTTGCCGGCGCAAGCCTCGCGCAAGCTCAGACGCCTGCACCGCAGACTGCGGCCGTAGCGCCCGATGCGATCAAGCAGCGCGAGCAGGAGCTCGAAGCCGCGCGCGCCAGCAAGAAGAGCGCTGAGGAAGCGCAGGCCAAGCTCAAGGCCGAGATCACCTCGCTCGGCCAGGACCGCACCCAGCTCAATCAACAGTTGATCGACACCGCCGCCAATGTGCGCACCGTCGAGACCAAGATCGACGAGGCCGAAGCGCGGCTGCGATCGCTGAACGGCCGCGAACAGGCGATGCGCAGCTCGCTCGATTCACGCCGCGCCGACATCGTCGAGGTGCTGGCGGCCTTGCAGCGCGCCGGAAGGCGGACGCCGCCAGCACTTCTGGTACGGCCCGAGGATGCCCTGCAATCGCTGCGCACGGCGATGCTGCTCGGTGCCGTGGTGCCGGAGTTGCGCGGCCGTGCCGAGAAGATCGCGGGCGAGCTCGGCGAGCTCGTGGCCTTGCGCAAGACCATCGCGACCGAGCGCGACCAGCTTGCCTCCGACCGCGACAAGGTGCGCAACGACCAGACCCGGCTCGCGGCTCTGGTCGACGAACGGCAGCGTCAGCAGGCGTCGCGCGAAAAGGACCTCGACGCCGAGAACGCGCGCGCCGTCGCGCTCTCAAGGCAAGTCGGCGATCTCCAGGGGCTGATCGCCAAGATGGAGCAGGATCTGCAAAGCGCCGCCAAGGCGGCCGAGAAGGCAGCTGAGGCCGCCAAGCAGGCCGAGGCCAAGGCGGCTGCAAACGCGGCCGCCAGCGCCAAGACCGGCCCCGGCGCATTCAAGGATCGTTCCCGCACCACCCCTGCGATGGCCTTCGCCGCGGCCAAGGGCCTCCTGCCTCTTCCGGTTAACGGTAACAAGATCAGGGATTTCGGCGGTTCGGACGGGCTCGGCGGGGTCCAGAAGGGCATTTCGCTGGCGACGCGGCCCGGCTCCCAGGTCACGACGCCGTGTGATGGCTGGGTGGTCTATGCCGGCCCGTTCCGCAGCTATGGACAACTCTTGATCCTCAATGCCGGGGGCGGGTATCATGTGCTGATCGCCGGGATGGAGCGCATTTCGGTCAACATCGGACAATTCGTGCTCACGGGGGAGCCTGTCGCGACCATGGGGTCGACCTCTCAAGTCGCCTCCATTCTCGCCACGAACGCGAGTCAACCTGTGCTCTATGTCGAGTTCCGCAAAGACGGCACTCCAATCGATCCAGGCCCATGGTGGGCCGCAAATGAAGGCGAGAAGGTTCGCGGATGATGCGCAAGACTTCAGTTATCCTCCTCAGCGCGGCCACCGGTGCGGCGCTGACGCTGTTCGTGACGCAACCGCGCGCGGTCTTCATGGGCTCCAGCGCGCGAGCCGCCACTGCGGACACCTATCGCCAGCTCAATTTGTTCGGCGACGTGTTCGAGCGCGTGCGCTCGGACTATGTCGAGAAGCCCGACGACACCAAGCTGATCGAATCCGCGATCAGCGGCATGCTCACCGGTCTCGATCCGCATTCGAGCTACATGGACGCCAAGAGCTTCCGCGACATGCAGGTGCAGACCCGCGGTGAGTTCGGCGGCCTCGGCATCGAAGTCACGATGGAAGACGGCCTGATCAAGGTGGTCTCGCCGATCGACGACACCCCGGCCTCGCGCGCCGGTGTCATGGCCAACGACATCATCACCAATCTCGACGACGAGGCGGTGCAGGGCCTGACCCTGAACCAGGCGGTCGAGAAGATGCGCGGCCCGGTCAACACCAAGATCAAGCTGAAGATCATCCGCAAGGGCCAGGACAATCCGATCGACGTCACGCTGGTGCGCGACAACATCCGCGTCCGCTCGGTGCGCGCCCGCGTCGAGGCCGACGACATCGCCTATATCCGCATCACCACCTTCAACGAGCAGACCACCGAAGGCCTGAAGCGCGAGGTCGCCAACCTCTCGAATCAGATCGGCGACAAGCTGAAGGGCTACGTCATCGACCTCCGCAACAACCCGGGCGGCCTGCTCGAGGAAGCGGTCACCGTCTCCGACTCCTTCCTGGAGAAGGGCGAGATCGTCTCGACCCGTGGCCGCAATGCCGAGGAGACCCAGCGCCGGACCGCGCATACCGGCGACCTCACCAAGGGCAAGCCGGTCATCGTGCTGGTCAACGGCGGCTCGGCTTCGGCGTCGGAGATCGTCGCCGGTGCGCTGCAGGACCACAAGCGCGCGACCATCGTCGGCACGCGCTCGTTCGGCAAGGGCTCGGTGCAGACCATCATTCCGCTCGGCTCCGGCAACGGCGCGCTGCGTCTGACCACTGCGCGCTACTACACGCCGTCGGGTAAGTCGATCCAGGCCAAGGGCATCGTGCCCGACATCGAAGTGCTGCAGGACGTGCCGGACGAGCTGAAGTCGCGCACCGACACCAAGGGCGAAGCTTCGCTGCGCGGCCATCTCAAGAACGACGGCGACGAGAAGACCGGCTCGCAGTCCTACGTTCCGCCGGACGCCAAGGACGACAAGGCGCTCAAGCTCGCCGACGATCTGCTCCACGGCATCAAGAACAGCGCGTCCGCGGCGCCCACGCCGGGCGGCGACAAGGCCACGACCGACAAGCCCAAAGCGGCGAACTAGGTCGGCGCATCGCGATCTGACGAAAAGGGCGGCTCCCGGAGCCGCCCTTTTTGCTTGAAACTCCTGATATCCCCGGCCTATCCCAGCCTGCCGCCGCTTGACCCCGGCGTGGTATCGTCATTGCTGAGTGATTCGGGATCGCGCATGACTGAAACGGCCGATGATCTGAGCGCCCCGCTCGGACGGGACAAGCCGCGCCGGAAACGCCGGCTGCGGCTGCCGTTCACGGCCATGCAGCTGCTCGCGGTCCTGCTCGGACTGTTCCTGGTCAGCTTTGCCGGCTTCGCCATCTTCAACAAGGATCCGCTCGGCGGCGAGCCAATGACGCGGCTCGCGATCCGCGAACCCAATGCCGCAGACAAGGCTGGCGACGACAAGCCGGCCGCGGCCGGCCATGGCCAGGACAGCAAGCAGGAAAGCAAGCAAGAGACCAAGGACGCACCGAAGCAGGCGGGCGAGCAGAAGACCGTCACCATGATCGACGGTTCCACCGGCATGCGCCACGACGTGGTGATCGGCGGCGATGCCGCCGGCAAAAGCGAGACGGCGGCGGCCTCCGCACCGCCGCCCGTCATGGCCGGGATCGACCCAAAACTTCTTGAGAAATCGCGCTATGGCATGATCCCCGCGGTTTCCGGGGATCTGAAGCCGTTCAACGTCTATGCGGCGGATGCCGACCGCGCCAAGGCCGCCAAGATGCCGGTGGTCGCGATCCTGATCGGCGGCCTCGGCGTCGGCGCCGCCAAGACCACCGATGCCATCATGCGGTTGCCAGCGGCGGTGACGCTGGCCTTCACGCCCTATGGGTCCGATCCAGGAAAACTCGCCGAGCGCGCCCGCGCCCAGCGCCACGAGATCTTCCTCCAGATCCCGATGGAGCCCTATGACTTCCCCGACAACGATCCGGGACCGCAGACGCTGCTGACCTCGCTGAGTGCCGACCAGAACATGGACCGCCTGTACTGGCATCTGAGCCGGATGCAGGGCTATGCCGGCCTGACCAATTTCATGGGCGCCCGCTTCATCGCAACGGAGCCGGCGATGCAGCCGATCATCCGCGAGGCGGCCAAGCGCGGCCTCGGCTTCTTCGACGACGGCTCCTCGCCCCGCAGCATCGCGCCGCAAGCGGCCGGCAGCCAGGCGATGCCGTTCGGCAAGGGCGATATCGCGATTGACGCGGTGCCGACCCCGGCCGAGATCGACCGCGCCCTGACCAAGCTCGAAGCGGCGGCGCGCGAGCGCGGCGTGGCCGTGGGCACCGCCTCCGCCCTCCCGGTCTCGATCGAGCGCATCGGCGCCTGGACCAAGACATTGGGCGACCGAGGTATCCTTTTGGTGCCATTGACAACCGCGATGCTGAAATCAAAATCCAGCTAAATCAACGGATTGGTATGGTACAGGCCCGCGGGGCCTGCTTAAGCCTTACCGACAGCATGCGAGAGGTCTGGCGGAATGGCGCGTTACGAGGATCTGCCCTACCGGACCTGCGTCGGCGTGATGTTGCTCAACAAGGACGGACTGGTGTTCATCGGCCGCCGCGCCGGCGGCATCGAGCATGTCGACGACACCCATGTCTGGCAGATGCCGCAGGGCGGCGTCGATCCCGGCGAGGACAATTGGGAGGCCGCCAAGCGCGAGCTCTATGAGGAGACCAGCGTGCGTTCGGTTGAGCGGCTCGGCGAAGTTCCGGACTGGCTCACTTACGACATTCCGCGCACGGTCGCCGGGCGCACCTGGAAGGGCCGCTACCGCGGCCAGCGCCAGAAATGGTTCGCGGTCCGCTTCACCGGCAAGGACAGCGAGATCAACGTCGAAAAGCCCGGCGGCGGTCACAAGGCCGAGTTCGTGAGCTGGCGCTGGGAGCCGATGAAGAACCTGACCGGGCTGATCGTCCCGTTCAAGCGCCCGGTCTACGAGCGCGTGGTGAAGGAATTTTCCGCGCTGGCGCAGGATTAGTTCAAGTCGCCATTCCAGGTTGATGCTAGAGCCAGTTCCGTTCCGATAGAATCGGGACGGGGCTCTAGTTTTTTATTTTGACGCGTTTTCTTGACGCGAACCGCGGTATCCACTTCGCTCGAAAACGCTCTAATGCACAGCCTGAAATGACGACGAGAGATCCACGCGTGAGCACTGAAAAACCCTACCGTCCCAATGTCGGAATCGCGCTGTTCAACGCCGATGGCCGCGTGCTGATCGGGCACCGCTTCAAGGGCGACGGACCCGAGATCATCCTGCCGGGTCTGGACTGGCAGATGCCGCAGGGCGGCGTCGACGAGGGCGAGGATTTGCGCGATGCCGCGCTGCGCGAGCTCTGGGAAGAGACCAGCGTCAAGAGCGCATCCTATCTCGGCGAGACCGACTGGTTGACTTACGAATTCCCGCCTTATGACGGGCCGCAGACACATCGACTGGCAAAATTCCGCGGCCAGCGCCAGAAATGGTTCGCGTTACGCTTCACCGGCAAGGATGACGAGATCGATCCGCTGACGCCGCGCAACGGGCAGCCCGCCGAGTTCGACGCCTGGCGCTGGGAGCGGCTCGACCGCGTCCCCGATGTCGTGGTGCCGTTCCGCCGGCACGTCTACAGCGCAGTGGCGCAGCAGTTTGCGCCCTTCGCCAACTAAAATCGCGAAAACAACCCCATGCACCAGTAGAACGGGGTTGAAATCATTAGAGAACTTTGCCCGGAAATTTGCGTGAGCCTAGTTGATCGGTCCCACCGTGAACGGGCCGATTGCGATTAGGTGGCAGTCGCTGTCGCGCTTGGCGCAGTCGGCGAGCGCGGAATTGACGGCGGTCTGCTCGTCCGCGGCCTTGAGGCCGAGGCCCGGCCGGCCCGCGGTGCCGACCGCGACGGCGTTCCAGCCCATGCCGTCGGCGAGCTTGCGCACGACCTCGTCGCGCGCATCTGCGACGATCGAGGCGTTCGACGCCGCATGGAAGAATCCGGTGATCCTCAGCAGGGTTGGGATCGGCACGACGAAATTCTCGTCGACGGCAACGACCAGGCAGGCGACGCCGGCGATCGCGCCGCACGATTCCAGTGAACGCCGCGCGGCATCGTCGGCGGACGATGCGCCCATCACCATGAAATATTGGCCGCCGGGGCCGAGCGCGACCGCGCGGGATTTTGCCGAGGGCACGAACATGTTCTCGAGCCGGACCTTGGCGGGATCGCGCACCATCGGAAAGTCTTTCGAGGCGAAGGCGCGCTCGGTCATGGCATCATGCCGGACGAACGGTTGCGGCGGCATCGGCGGTTTGCCGTGCGTGTAGACCACATTGTTGCCGACTGCATAGAGCTCGCAACGCCGCGGCGACTGCGCGGCATCGGCGCGCTTCTGGCACTGATCGAGTGCGGCGTTGCGCGCGGCTTCCTCGTTCGGCTGATTCAACGACGCGCCGGTGAACCCGCCGACATTGAGTGCGAACGCCTTGTAGTCGCCGGCAGCGGAATAGTCGCCGGCCAGGTAGTTGCGGATGCGCTCGTTGATGAAGGGGACGCTGTCGGCAGGAAACTTGCCGGCCATCGGTGAAGCCGATGGTGCCGGCATGGGCATCGGCGCTTTCGCCGCCATGGTGGATGACGGGCTTGGCGCTGCTGCCGCAGCCGCGTTGGGCATCGGACTTGATGCTGGGCTTGGCGCGGTCACTGCAACCGCCGGCGCCCTGGTCGTCTCGAGCTTGGTGAAATAGAGGAAGCCGCCGACGCCGATGGCGACGACGGAGACGACACCGACCACCAGCGGCCACATCCAGTTCGGCGCGGCCTCAGCCTTAGTCACCTTCTTGATCTGCGGCGTCGCGTAGCTACCGTCCCCGCGCCGCATCGCCACCATATAGGCGTGCACCGGCGTCGGGATGTTCTTGACCTCCTGCGCGCCGATATCGGCGAACTGCACCGACAGCTTGTTGGCGACCTGCTCGTGCACGGCGCGGGAGACGCAGATGCCCCCGACCTCGGCGAGGCCCTCGAGCCGGGCGGCGATATTGACGCCGTCACCGAGCAGATCGCCGTCGCGCTCGACCACGTCGCCGATGGTGATGCCGATGCGGAACGACATCTGCCGGCTCGGCGGATAGGCCATGTTGCGGGTTCGCAGGGATTCCTGAATGTCGATCGCGCAGCGCACCGCATCGACCGCGCTTGGAAATTCCGCAAGCACGGCATCGCCCGCGGTGTTGAAGATGCGTCCGCCCGCCCTGGCAATGAAATCATCGACGACCTCGCGATAGGCGGCGAGACGCCGCAGCGTCTCCTCTTCGTCTTCCGCAACCAGTCGCGAGTAACCGGCAATATCGGCCGCGAAAATCGCTGCGATCTTGCGTTTCATCTGCGGCCGGCCCCCGGAACAAAGTTCGCGGGCGCAGAATGGCGCTATCGGCGGCGCCGTGCAACAAAGTTTCAGCGCCCGCCACTTCCGTGACGAGCGCTGAACTTATTCAGGAATTTTCAGCTCGGGCCCCGGCGCAGTGCACCGGGGCTTAGTGCATCGCCGTGCTGCTGAGCTGCTGCTGGATGCTCTTGAAGTGGTCGAGCCGGGCGATGGCTTGATCGAGCTCGTTGCCTTCGTGCTCCTTCAAGCCCTCTTCCATCTCCGAGATGGTCGCGGCGAACTGGGCCCGGTCGAGCTCGGCCAGCGAGGTCGCGACGTCGGCGAGTACGGTCAGGCCCTTCTCGGAGACTTCGGCGATACCGCCGAGCACGATGATCTTCTCGTGCTTGCCGCCGGTGGTCACGGTGAGAATGCCGGGCCGGATCGCGGCCACGACCGGCGCGTGTCCCGCCAGCACGCCGAAGTCACCTTCGACGCCGGGGATATCGACCTGGTCGACCTCGCCCGAGAAGGCGAGCTTTTCCGGCGAGACGAGATCGAAGTGGAAGGTGGCCATTGGAAACCTGCGAATGGTGAGTAGCGAATTGCGAATGGAGCGGGAGCGGCGCGACTATTCGCTACTCCCTGCTCGCCCTTCGCAGCTTAGGCCGCCTCGGCCGCCAGCTTCTTGCCCTTCTCGATCGCCTCTTCGATGGTGCCGACCATGTAGAAGGCAGCTTCCGGCAGGTGGTCGTACTTGCCTTCGCAGAGGCCGCGGAAGCCCTTGATGGTGTCCGCGAGGTCGACGAACTTGCCGGGCGAGCCGGTGAAGATTTCGGCGACGTGGAACGGCTGCGACAGGAAGCGCTCAATCTTGCGGGCGCGGGCCACCGTCAGCTTGTCCTCTTCCGAAAGCTCGTCCATGCCGAGAATGGCGATGATGTCCTGCAGCGACTTGTAGCGCTGCAGCACCTGCTGGACCTGACGCGCGGTGTCGTAGTGCTCCTGGCCGACGACGAGCGGCGAGAGCATGCGCGAGGTCGAGTCGAGCGGGTCCACCGCCGGATAGATGCCCTTTTCCGAGATCGCGCGGTTCAACACGGTGGTGGCGTCCAAATGCGCGAACGAGGTCGCGGGCGCCGGGTCGGTCAAGTCGTCGGCCGGAACGTAAATGGCCTGCACCGAGGTGATCGAACCCTTCTGCGTGGTGGTGATGCGCTCCTGCAGCGCACCCATGTCGGTGGCGAGCGTCGGCTGGTAACCCACGGCGCTCGGGATACGACCGAGCAGCGCCGACACTTCAGAACCGGCCTGGGTGAAGCGGAAGATGTTGTCGACGAAGAACAGCACGTCCTGGCCCTGATCACGGAAGTGCTCGGCGACGGTCAGACCGGTGAGGCCGACGCGGGCGCGAGCGCCGGGCGGCTCGTTCATCTGGCCGAACACCAGCGCGCACTTCGACTTGACGCTCGGATCCGGATTATGCGGATCGGCGTTGACCTTGGACTCGATGAACTCGTGATAGAGGTCGTTGCCCTCGCGGGTACGCTCGCCGACGCCGGCGAAGACGGAGTAACCACCGTGCGCCTTCGCGACGTTGTTGATCAGCTCCTGAATCAGCACGGTCTTGCCGACGCCGGCGCCGCCGAACAGGCCGATCTTGCCGCCCTTGGCGTAGGGCGCGAGCAAGTCGACGACCTTGATGCCGGTGACGAGAATTTCAGCTTCGGTCGACTGGTCGGTGTAGCTCGGCGCTTCCTGGTGGATGGCGCGCATGCCTTCGGACTGGATCGGACCGGCTTCGTCGATCGGCTCGCCGATCACGTTCATGATGCGCCCGAGCGTGCCCGCACCCACCGGAACCGAGATCGGCTGACCGGTGTCGGTCACTTCCTGGCCGCGGACCAGACCTTCGGTCACGTCCATCGCGATCGTGCGCACGGTGGACTCACCGAGATGCTGCGCAACTTCCAGCACGAGGCGGATGTTGCCGTTCCTGGTTTCCAACGAATTCAGAATGGCCGGCAGATGGCCTTCGAACTGAACGTCGACGACGGCGCCCATGACCTGGGTGACACGACCGACCTGGGTAGCTGCTGTAGCCATGAAGCTCTCCTTCGAAATTCTTTACTTGAACGACCGTCGTTTGGTTCGTGCGTCAGACCGCCTCGGCGCCGGAGATGATCTCGATCAGCTCCTTGGTGATCTGGGCTTGACGGGTTCGGTTGTAGATCTGGGTTTGCTTGCGGATCATTTCGCCGGCGTTGCGGGTGGCGTTGTCCATGGAGCTCATCTGCGCGCCATAGAACGAGGCGTTGTTTTCCAGCAGCGCGCGGAAAATCTGCACCGCGATATTCCGCGGCAACAGGCCGGAGAGGAGTTCGTCTTCCTCCGGCTCATAGTCATAGGACGTCGACGGCGCGGTCGCCGCTTTTTCTTCCACGGTCAGCGGAATGATCTGCTGCGCGGTCGGGACCTGGGCAATCACCGACTTGAACTGCGCGTAGAACAGCGTGCAGACGTCGAATTCGCCGTTGTCGAAGCGGGCCAGAACCTTCTTGGCAATGTCGTCCGCGTTGACGAAGCCGAGCTGACGAACGCCGCGCAGGTCGAGATGCTCGACGATCTGCTTGTCGTACAGGCGGCGGAGCTGCTCGTAGCCCTTGCGGCCGACGCAGAAGAATTTGACTTCCTTGCCCTGCGCCAACAGCGCCTGGGCGCGCTCGCGCGCGAGGCGCACGATCGAGGAGTTGAACGCGCCGGACAGGCCGCGCTCGCCGGTGCAGACCAGCAGTAGGTGAACCTGATCCTTGCCGGTGCCGGCCAGCAGCACCGGGGCGCCGGGCG
Organism: Bradyrhizobium sp. MI1.4; assembly: GCF_055811315.1. NCBI lineage: Bacteria > Pseudomonadati > Pseudomonadota > Alphaproteobacteria > Hyphomicrobiales > Nitrobacteraceae > Bradyrhizobium > Bradyrhizobium sp. MI1.4. Next base: position 32,131 of record NZ_JBVVPP010000040.1, read on the forward strand.
AACCGGCGGCAGCGCTGGCGATGTTGGAGATCACCGCGCTCATCTTGTCGGCATAGGGCCGCGCCGCCTCGGCCGCTTGCTGGGCGCGGCGCAACCGGGACGCCGCGACCATTTGCATGGCCTTGGTGATCTTCTGCGTCGCCTTGGTGGAGGCGATGCGGACGCGCATGTCTTTAAGTGACGCCATTCTTCGTTCACCCCGGCGGTTCGACCCCTTGGATCAAGCCGCTAGCCTATCCCAGTCGTCATGCCCGGGCGTGTCCCGGGCATCCACGTCTTCGTTTCCATGCAGTGAGGCACGGAAGGCCGGGACAAGAAGCCCGGCCTTGCGACCGTTCTCTTATGCGAAGCTCTTGGCGAAACCTTCGACCACCGACTTCAGCTTGGCGGCGGTGTCGTCGGAGAGATCGCGGCTGTCGCGGATCGCGTTGAGGATCTCGACGTTCTTGCCGCGCAGCAGCGACAACAGACCGTCCTCGAACGCGCGCACCTTGTTGACCGGCAGCGGGTCGAGATAGCCGTTGGTGCCGGCCCAGATCACGCAGACCTGCTCTTCCATCTTCAGCGGCGCGAACTGCGGCTGCTTCAGGAGCTCGGTCAGACGCGAGCCGCGATTGAGCAGGCGCTGGGTCGAGGCGTCGAGGTCGGAGCCGAACTGCGCGAACGCCGCCATTTCGCGGTACTGCGCGAGCTCGCCCTTGATCTTGCCGGCGACCTTCTTGGTGGCCTTCGTCTGTGCCGAGGAGCCGACGCGCGACACCGACAGACCGACGTTCACCGCGGGGCGAATGCCCTGGAAGAACAGGTCGGTTTCCAGGAAGATCTGGCCGTCGGTGATCGAGATGACGTTGGTCGGAATGTAGGCCGACACGTCGTTGGCCTGGGTTTCGATGACCGGCAGCGCCGTCAGCGAGCCCGAACCCTGGTCCTTGTTCAGCTTCGCCGCGCGCTCGAGCAGGCGGGAATGCAGATAGAACACGTCGCCCGGATAGGCTTCGCGGCCCGGCGGGCGGCGCAGCAGGAGCGACATCTGGCGGTAGGCGACGGCCTGCTTGGACAAATCGTCATAGATGATGACGGCGTGCATGCCGTTGTCGCGGAAGTACTCGCCCATGGTGCAGCCGGTGAACGGCGCGATGTACTGCATCGGTGCCGGATCCGACGCGGTGGCGGCGACGATGATCGAATATTCGAGCGCGCCCTGCTCTTCCAGCACCTTCACGAACTGGGCAACCGTCGAGCGCTTCTGGCCGATCGCGACGTAGACACAATACAGCTTGATGTTCTCGTCCGGCTGCGCGTTGAGCGGCTTCTGGTTGAGGATGGTGTCGAGCGCGATCGCGGTCTTGCCGGTCTGACGGTCGCCGATGATCAGCTCGCGCTGGCCGCGGCCGATCGGGATCAGGGCGTCGATCGCCTTGAGGCCCGTCGCCATCGGCTCGTTCACCGACTTGCGCGGAATGATGCCGGGCGCCTTGACGTCGACGCGCATGCGCTTGTCGGCCTGGATCGGGCCCTTGCCGTCGATGGGGTTGCCGAGCGCGTCGACGACGCGGCCGAGCAGGCCCTTGCCGACCGGCGCGTCCACGATGGCGCGGGTGCGCTTGACGGTCTGACCTTCCTTGATCTCGCGGTCAGCGCCGAAAATGACGATACCGACGTTGTCGGTTTCGAGGTTCAGCGCCATGCCGCGGGTGCCGTTCTCGAATTCGACCATTTCACCGGCCTGGACGTTATCCAGACCGAAAACGCGGGCGATACCGTCGCCGACGGACAGCACCTGTCCGACTTCGGAGACTTCAGCTTCCTGGCCGAAATTCTTGATCTGGTCCTTGAGGATCGCGGAAATTTCCGCGGCGCGGATGTCCATCAGCCTGCCTCTTTCATCGCGTGCTTGATCGAATTGAGTTTGGTGCGAAGCGAGCTATCGATCATTCGGCTGCCAAGCTTGACCACGAGGCCACCGATGATCGAGGGATCGACCTTCACGTTGAGCGCGACGTCCTTGCCGGTCACCGACTTCAGGGCAACCTTGAGGGCGTCGAGATTCTTGTCCGAGAGCGCCTCCGCCACGGTGACGTCGGCCGTGGCCTCGCCCTTGAACTTGGCGACCAGGGCGCGATAGGCGCGGATGACGTCAGCCACCGCGAACAGGCGGCGGTTGGCGGTCAGCACTTTCAGGAAATTGGCGGAGATGCCGGCGATGCCGGCCTTGTCCAGCACGGCCGAGAGGGCTCTGGACTGGGCATCGGCCGCGAACACGGGGCTCCGGACGAGGCGCTTCAAATCGGCGCTCTCGTTCAGCATGCCCTCGAATTTCTCGAGATCGGCCTTGACCTCGTCGACCACTTTCTGGTCGCGGGCCAGTTCAAACAAGGCCGTTGCATAACGGCCCGACACACCGGAAACGGACGTATCTTCTGCAGCCACAGACGTGCTCTTTTTGCTGTCAAACTCGCAAGGGAAAAACCGTCGCCACGAAGCGGCGCCTAGCGATCCAAGCCCTTGGAATTCAAGCGGGACTTCGATTTTCGACCCCGCACGGAAGTGCCGGGCTCGTTAAAATCGCGGCTTTGCTAACATAGCAGGCGCGCACGTGCAACATGACGCCAAATTAAAGGCATGACGTTCTGTCGCCAGTTCGTCGCACTCCACGACGACGCGACGACGACCTTGCATGCCGCGGAATTGCCACAGCGCTTAAGCCCACCCCTGAGCCGAGGCCGGCGATTGGTTCCTGCCCTCAGCGCATAGCGGCTATGAACACGGATCGCTGAGGCGTGATTCCGGCCCTCCCGGCTCCACTCGCCGAATACTTTCTGAATTCTAAATGCGGAAATCGATGACTTCGTTTTACAGTATTCGTAAGTAATATAGAGGTTAACAATCGTTAAATTCCAATATTACGGAATGTCGGCCGAATATCCCTGCCGGTAACAAGATATTACAGGGCGACACAGAACGGATTTACTGCCCAATTCATGCCTCATTAGGAATCGAAACGCGATCCCGCTCGCAAACTTACGGGGGCTCCACTTGCCACATATGTGGCAATACTAGTTAGGGACCAATATATGCTTTGTTTGAAGACGCTGGGCTCAGTGACCCGGCCGCGTACGGCGATCGCCTTCGTTGCCGCAACTCTTCTCATCGGGGGAACTGCCACCGAAGCTTCCGCCAAATCCCGCCATCACCATCGCTATTCCCACCATCATCACCGCCACCACGCCCAGACCGATGCCAACACGACCTCCGATTGGCGTAACGCCAATGCATCGATGACGCCGTCGCAGGGCACCGGACGTTCCTTCTCCGGCATGGCTTCCTTTTACGGGAACGAGTCCGGCAGCAGGACCGCCTCGGGCCAGCGCTTCAACCAGAACGCCATGACCGCGGCGCACCGTTCACTGCCGTTCGGCACCAAGCTGCGTGTCACCCATGGCGGCTCGAGCGTCATCGTCACCATCAACGACCGTGGCCCGTTTATCCGCGGCCGTGTCCTCGACCTCTCCACGGGCGCTGCCCGTGCCATCGGCCTCACCGGCGCCGGCGTCGGCCGCGTCACCGCGGAAGTCGTCTCCTAAGACGCGCGACGCGTGAAACAAGCCCGCCGTCTTGGGGGACGGCGGGCTTTTTGTTTGTTCCTCCGCCGTCATTGCGAGGAGCGCAATGACGGGGAGAGAGCGGGGGGCCTACAAAAAGCTCTGCGGATCGACGTCGACTTCGAGCTTTTGATTGCCCTTCGGCTTCGGGCATACGGCAAGCCAGTTGCGCAAATAATCCGACAGGTCGAAGCCGCGCGCGGATTTCACCAGAATGCGGAAGCGGTAACGGCCCTTGATGACCGCGAGCGGGGCTTCCGCCGGGCCCAGCACCACCACGCGCTCGTCGCGCGGCGCGAGCGCGACGAGGTGGCGGCCAAAGCCTTCGGCGCTCGGCCGGTCGCCGGCGGAAATGATCAGGCTCGCGAGCCGCCCGAACGGCGGATAGAGCGTGCGTTCGCGCAAATCGATCTCGCTGTCGTAGAATGCTTCGCGGTCGCAGGCGATCAGCGCCTTCATCACCGGATGATCGGGCTGATGGGTCTGGAGATAGCCGACGCCGCGGCCCTGCTCGCGGCCGGCGCGGCCGATCACCTGGTTGAGCAATTGCCAGGTGCGTTCCGAGGCGCGCGGATCGCCATTGGACAGGCCGAGATCCGCATCGACCACGCCGACCAGATTGAGCCGCGGGAAATTGTGGCCCTTGGCGACGAGCTGGGTGCCGATGATGACGTCGACGCGGCCCTCCGCGATGTCATTCAGCTCGGAGCGCATCGTCTCGATCGAGGTGATGAGATCGCTCGACAGCACCATGGTGCGCGCCTCCGGGAAGAGCGCCGCCGCCTCCTCCTGCAAGCGCTCGACGCCGGGCCCGACCGCGACCAGCGATTCCTCCGCCGCGCAATGCGGACAGGTTTGCGGGCGCGGCATCGAGAAGCCGCAATGGTGACAGACGAGGCGCTGGCGGAAGCGGTGATCGACCAGCCAGGCATCGCAGATGGTGCAGGCGAAGCGATGGCCGCAGGCGCGGCACAGCGTCAACGGTGCATAACCGCGGCGATTGAGGAACAGTAGCGCCTGCTCGCGCCGCTCGATCGCGGTCCTGATCTCGGACGCCAGCCGCGGCGAGATGAAGCGGCCGCGCGCCGGCGGCTCGCGGCGCATGTCAATGGCCTCGATATGTGGCATGTGCTGGCCGCCGAAGCGCGACGGCAGAGCGATGCGCTGATAGCGGTTCTTGCGCGCATTGACCTCGGATTCGACCGACGGCGTCGCCGACGCCAGCACGATCGGAACCTTTGCGATATGCGCGCGCACCACCGCCATGTCACGGGCGTGATAATGCACGCCCTCGTCCTGCTTGTAGGCTTGGTCGTGCTCTTCATCGACCACGATGAGGCCGAGATTGGCGTAGGGCAGAAAGAGCGCTGAGCGCGCGCCGACCACAACCGGCGCGCTGCCCTCGGAGATCGCCGCCCAATTGCGCGCGCGGGTGCGCGGCGTCAGTTCGGAATGCCATTCCAGAGGGCGCACGCCAAAGCGCTGCGCGAAGCGATCGAGGAACTGGCCGGTGAGCGCGATCTCCGGCATCAGGATGAGCGACTGTTTTCCGCGGCGGATCGCCTCGGCGACGGCTTCGAAGTAAACCTCGGTCTTGCCCGAGCCGGTGACACCGTCGAGCAGCGCGACGTGAAAGCTGCCGTTGGCGGCGAGTGCGCGCATGGCATCGACCCCGGCGCGCTGAAGCGGCGAAAAATCCGGCCGGCTGAAATCCGGATCTGGGGCCGGCGGCGGCGGCGGCGGGGGCATCGGCTCGACCGAGAGCGTTCCTTCGTCGACGAGGCCGTCGATCACGCCGGCCGAAACCCCGGCCTCTCTGGCCGCCTCGGACTTGCCGTGCAGCAGCCGGTCCGACAGCACCTCGATCAGGCGCTGCCGCGCCGGCGTCAGACGTTTTGGCGGATCGCCGACCAGGCGCACGCCGGCGCGCACCCGCTCGGGGCCGAGGTTGTCGCCCATCCGCAGGCACATGCGCAGCACCATGCCGCGCGGGCTCAACGTGTAATTGGCGATCCAGTCCACGACCGCACGCAGCTCGGGCTTCAGCGGCGGGATGTCGAGCTTTTCGCTGACCTCCTTAAGGCGGTTGTGCAGGCGCGGATCAGGATTGGCGTTTTCGGCCCAGACCACCGCGAGCACCTCGCGCGGGCCGAGCGGCACGCCAATAATGTCGCCCGCCTTCAGCTCCATCCCGCGCGGCACCTTGTAGGAATAGGTCTGGTCGAGCGCGACCGGCACCAGCACGTCGACCATGCGGGTCGCGTTGGCGGAGACGGCGTTGCTGCGCGACGTGTGATCCATGGAGGGGAATCGGAACCCGAGGGCTTCAAGGCTAGCGCCCTGAGGCGGCCTTAGCGAACGATAAACGAGTGTGATGCGATATACTGAGTGGAATCACCACGTCCAGAGCGCATGAGCAAAGCGGCCGCCCCACAAATCGACCTCGCCAGCGCCGATCCTGATATCGCGCAGGAGATGACGCGCTGGCTGTCGCATCTCGGCGCGGAGCGGCGGCTGTCGCCGAAGACGCTGGAAGCCTATGCCCGCGATTTGCGGCAATGCCTGAATTTCCTCTGCGGCCATTGGGGCGAGCGAGTGACGCTAAAGCGTTTCGGCGCGCTGGAGGCCACCGATATCAGAGCCTTCATGGCGATGCGCCGCGCCGACGATATTGCCGGCCGCTCGCTGATGCGCGCGCTCGCGGGCCTGCGCTCGTTCGGCCGCTTCCTCGAGCGCGAAGGCAAGGGCAAGGTCGGGGCGCTCTCGGCGATCCGCGCGCCGAAAGTCGCAAAGAGCCTGCCCAAGCCGCTGCCGATGGCGTCGGCCAAACGTCTTGCGGACGCCGACGAGCGCGCCGGCGAGGACCGCGAGACCTGGATTCTTGCGCGCGACGCCGCCGTGATGGCTCTCCTCTACGGCTCGGGCCTGCGCATCTCCGAAGCGCTGGGGCTGACGCGCCGCGAGGTCCCGCGTCCCGGTGAAGGCGACGTGCTGATCGTGACGGGCAAAGGCAACAAGACCCGCATGGTGCCGGTGCTCCAGAACGTGCTCGCACTGGTGCAAGAATACGCTTCCATGTGCCCGTATCCGCTGCCGGCGGAGGGGCCGATCTTCGTCGGCGCACGCGGCGGGCCCTTGAGCCCGCGCATCATCCAGCTCGCGATGGAGCGGCTGCGCGGCGCGCTCGGCCTGCCCGACAGCGCCACGCCGCACGCCCTCCGGCATTCCTTCGCCACGCACCTGTTGTCACGCGGCGGCGATTTGCGCGCGATCCAGGAATTGCTCGGCCATGCCTCGCTCTCGACCACGCAGATCTATACCGGCATCGATGCCGAGCGGCTGCTGGAAGTCTATGCCAGCGCGCATCCGCGCCGATAGCGGCTCAGTTGGCGAGATACTCGATATCGTAGACGTAGTTCGAGCCGCGCCCGACCTCGACGCGGACCATCGGCCTGAACGTCTCCAGCCGCTCGTACAGCGGCGCCGTGACCTTCACCGGTTGGCCCGCGATGCGAACGAGATAGTCCGCTTTGCGGCGGCTACCTGACCTCCACGCACGATCGACACGGCCTTCGATCACAAGGCGGGACGTCAGGTGATCGAGAAACAGCATTCGTCCGGCATACCATGCAAGACCGCTGCCGAGCAGCACGATCAGGATCATCGAGGCGAACGCCTTCGCCTGGTCACGCCATGAGCCGTACAGCGGAGGTTGTCGCAGCTGCGAGCCGACGATAATCAGGCCCAGAACAACGAGGCCGACATGGACGTCGTTGACTGCGATGATCGAGCTCTTGTCATAAAACCGCAACAGGCCGATGTAGGTCAGGCCAAGCGCGAGGACAATCTTGCCGACGAACGGAAAGGCCGCGGTGTTGCGGGCCTTCAGCAGCGCAAACGCGGAGACGAGGATGGAAGGCCAGACGCAGGCTGCGATGAATTCCGCTGTGGTCATGGGACAGGACTAGATCAGCCCCGACGCGAAACCCTTAATTGCAACGGCCATCGCGGCTTGCCACTTGCGCCCGTCGCGCAGTTCGGTCAATCGTTGGTAAACAGGCAGGAGGGATTTATGAGCGCACATGAAAGCATGGAGCATGCCGAGCACGCCGAACACGCGTCCGGCTCGAACAAGAAGATCGCGCTCCTGATCGCGGTTCTGGCGCTGTTCCTGGCGATCTCCGAGACGCTCGGCAAGGGCGCCCAGACCGAATCGATCAGCAAGAACGTCGAGGCCTCCAACCTCTGGGCGTTCTTCCAGGCCAAGAGCATCCGCCGCACCGTGGTGCAGACCATGGCCGACCAGGGCAAGCTCATCCTCGGCGCGGCGAGCGACGAGGCCAACAAGGTGGCCGTGCAGAAGCAGATCGAGGACTGGCAGAAGACCGCGCAGCGCTACCGCTCCGAGCCGGAGACCGGCGAAGGCACCGAGCAGCTGGCCGAAAAGGCCAAGCACGCCGAGCATGAGCGCGACGAGGCGACTGCGAAATATCATCACTTCGAGCTGGCGTCCGCCGCCTTCCAGATCGGCATCGTGCTGGCCTCAGCCACCATCATCACCGGCATGCTGCCGCTCGCCTGGATCGCGGGCCTGCTGTCGCTTGCCGGACTTGGGATGACCATGCTCGGCGCATGGTCGCCGCATCTGCTGCATCTGCATTGAGGCGTTGACGCTACATACTCCGCTGTCATGCTCCGCGAAGGCGGGGCATCCAGTACGCCGCGGCCTCTCGATTCTAGCCTCACTGTCTCTGGAATACTGGATCGCCCGCCTTCGCGGGCAATGACACTGAACAAGTGGCGACGCTCAACGCGCTTCGTGCACGCTCTTGCGAAAGCGCTGGATCAGGCGGAGCGTGCGGGAGGACCAGCCTTCGCCGTTGCCGGCGATCAGCTCCTTGATGCGTCGCTTGATCGGATCGACCAGCTCGGCGGCCTTGGCACGCAGCTTCAGCACCAGATCATAGAGCCGCTCGAACCACGCCATCTCCATCAGCTTGTCGCGCGTCACGTCGAACACGAAGGCGGTGACGCCGACCCCGAGCAGCTTTGCGAACACGATGGTGAAGACCGCGCTGGTCCAGTATTCGTGCGTGAGCAGCCACAGGCCAACCAGCTTGAGCGGAAACAGCGGGACGATCGGTACAGCGAACACGATCAGCGTCATCGCCGGCGACAGCGCATCGACGCGGTCCGACAGCCATTGCTTGAACCGCGCAAGCGGGACGATTGCGACAACCCGCGCGACGATCGGTTCGAGATGGTCCCACAGCCAGGCTTCGATCAGGAAGATGATCGCAAGCAGGACCCAGACCGGTTGAAGCAGGCGGCGTAGCATGTGTTTCCCGCCCGATTCGGCGCTGGGCGCGACCTACATATGGATGGCCCGCTTGCCGACTGCAAGCGCGGCTTCCTTGATGGCCTCCGAGCGGGTCGGGTGCGCGTGGCACGTGCGCGCGAGATCCTCCGCGCTGCCGCCAAACTCCATGAGAACGGCTGCCTCATGGATCATTTCGCCGGCTTCGCGGCCGATAATGTGCACGCCGAGCACGCGATCGGTCTTCGCATCTGCGAGAATCTTCACAAAGCCGTCGGTGGTCTGGTTGACCTTGGAGCGCCCGTTGGCGGTAAAGGGAAACTTTCCGACCGTATAAGCCACGCCCGCCTGCTTCAGCTCCTCCTCGGTCTTGCCGACGGAGGATACTTCCGGCGTGGTATACACGACGCCTGGGATAACATCGTAGTTCACGTGGCCGGCCTGCCCGGCGATGATCTCGGCAACCGCGACGCCTTCATCCTCGGCCTTGTGCGCGAGCATCGGGCCCGCGACGACGTCGCCGATGGCATAGACGCCCTTCACGCTGGTGGCGAAATGCGGGTCGATCTGCACGCGGCCGCGATTGTCGAGTGCAACACCGGCTTCCTTCAGGCCGAGCCCCTCCGTGTACGGCACACGGCCGATACAGACGAGAACGACGTCGGCCTCCAGCGTCTCGGCAGCGCCCCCCGCGGCGGGCTCGATCGTCGCCTTCAGCGTCTTGCCGGAGGTGTCCACGCCCGTGACCTTGGCACTGAGCTTGAAGGCAAAGCCCTGCTTCTCCAGGATGCGCTGGAATTGCTTGGCGATCTCGCCGTCCATTCCGGGCAGAATGCGGTCAAGGAATTCGACCACGACGACTTCGGCGCCGAGACGGTGCCAGACCGAGCCGAGCTCGAGCCCGATCACGCCGGCGCCGACGATCAAGAGCTTGCCGGGGACCTTGTCCAGCGACAGCGCGCCGGTCGACGACACGATGCGCGTCTCGTCGATCTCGATGCCCTTGAGACGCGCGATGTCCGAGCCGGTGGCGATCACGATGCTCTTGGTTTCGATGACCTGCGACTTGCCGTCGGCGGAGACTTCGACCTTGCCCGTGCCGAGAATCTTGCCGGCGCCCTTGAGCACGTCGATCTTGTTCTTCTTCATCAGGAACTCGACGCCCTTGACGTTGCCGTCGATGCCCTGCTGCTTGAAGTTCATCATCGCAGGTAAATCGAGCTTCGGCGCGGAGACGCTGACGCCCATCTTGGCGAAGGAATGCCCGGCCTCCTCGAACATTTCGGAGGCATGCAGCAGCGCCTTCGACGGCATGCAGCCGACATTGAGGCAGGTGCCGCCGAGCGTCGCGTTCTTTTCCACCACGGCGACTTTCATGCCGAGCTGCGCTGCACGCACCGCGCAGACATAACCGCCCGGTCCGGTGCCGATGACGACGAGATCGTAGGTAGCCATGAGAGAAAGTCCCGTAAGTTTAGCGTTGAAGGATGTGTCAGCGTCCGCGCGGCGCGTCAGCGTCCGCCGGACACATCGAGAATGGCTGAGGTAACGTAGGAGGCATCGTCCGACATCAGCCAGACGATGGCATTGGCGACTTCATCGGCCGTACCGACGCGCTTCATCGGCACCATATGGGCCAGGCGATGGGCGCGGTCGGGCTCACCGCCGGCAGCGTGGATTTCGGTGTCGATCAGGCCGGGGCGGATGCCCGCGACGCGAATGCCCTCGCCGGCAACCTCATAGCCGAGGCCGATGGTGAAGGAATCGATCGCGCCCTTGGACGCGGCATAGTCGACATAGGTGTTCGGCGCGCCGAGCTTGGCCGCAACCGACGACAGATTGACGATGACGCCGCCCTGGCCGCCGTGCCTGGTCGACATCCGCTTCACGGCTTCGCGCGCGCAGAGGATGGAGCCGGTGACGTTGACCGCCATCACACGCTGGATGCGCTCGGCCGACATCTCGTCGACGCGCACGCCGCTGGTCCCGACAATACCGCCATTGTTGACGAGCGCGCCGAGCGTGCCGAACGCGTCCGCGGCCTTGAACAGCGCCAGGATGTCGCTTTCCTCGGCGACGTCGCATTTCACCGCGATGGCCTTGCCGTTGCTGGCCGCGATCTCGGCGACCACCTCATCGGCGGCCGTCTTGTTGCTGGCATAGCCGACAACGATCCGGAAGCCGCGTGCCGCGGCGGCAATTGCGGTCGCACGGCCGATGCCGCGGCTGCCGCCGGTGATGACAACGACTTTATCCGTCACGCGCGCCTCCATAGTTCGACAGGCGCCGTCGCGAAAGGCGACGGCGCTCGCAGAGCATCAGCGATCAGAGATCGAGCACCAGGCGCGCCGGATCTTCCAGGCTCTCCTTGACGCGAACCAGGAAGGTCACGGCTTCCTTGCCGTCGATGACGCGGTGATCGTAGGACAGCGCCAGATACATCATCGGGCGGACCTCGATCTTGCCGCCGACGACCATCGGCCGCTCCTGGATCTTGTGCATGCCGAGGATGCCGGACTGCGGCGCATTCAGGATCGGGGTCGACATCAGCGAGCCGTAGATGCCGCCATTGGTGATGGTGAAGGTGCCGCCCTGCATCTCGTCGATCTTGAGCTGGCCGTCGCGGGCGCGGCGGCCGAAATCGGCGATGCCCTTCTCGATGTCGGCGATCGACTTGTTGTCGCAGTCGCGCACCACGGGCACGACGAGGCCCTTGTCGGTGCCGACGGCGACGCCGATGTGATAGTAGTTCTTGTAGATCAGATCGGTGCCGTCGATCTCGGCGTTGACGGCCGGGATGTCCTTCAACCCCTGGACGACGGCCTTGGTGAAGAAGCCCATGAAGCCGAGCTTCGAGCCATGCTTCTTCTCGAACGCATCCTTGTAGTGAGCACGCAGCGCCATGACGTTGGTCATGTCGACCTCGTTGAAGGTCGTGAGCATCGCGGCGGTGTTCTGCACGTCCTTGAGGCGGCGCGCGATGGTCTGGCGCAGCCGGGTCATCTTGACGCGCTCTTCGCGGGCGGCGTCATCGGCCGGCGACGGTGCGCGGACCTGAACCGCTGCGGCCGGCTGGTTGACGGGGGTCGGCGCCGAGGCCGCACGCTCGATCGCGGCGAGCATGTCGCCCTTGGTGACGCGCCCGTCCTTGCCGGAGCCGGGAACGGTCGAGGCGTCGACGCCGGTCTCGGCCGAGAGCTTCCGCACGGAGGGAGCGAGCGGCGCATCGGCCGGTGGCGCCTTCGCCGCGGCGGGAGCAGCAGCGGCCGCAGGAGCGGCAGCCGCGGGCTTCGCGGGCGCAGCTGCCGGCTTGGCAGCGCCGGCGGCGCCTTCGGTAATCTGGCCGAGCAGCGCGCCGACGGCGACGGTGGCACCATCGGCGGCGATGATCTCGCTCAGCGTGCCGGCGGAGGGCGCCGGGACTTCGATGGTGACCTTGTCGGTCTCGAGCTCCACCAAGGGCTCGTCGACGGCAACGGGATCGCCGGCCTTCTTGAACCAGCGGCCGATGGTGGCCTCGGTGACGGATTCGCCGAGGGTCGGCACACGAATTTCAGTCATGGTCTTTTCCTTAAGGAGATCGCCAATGCGGACATAGGTGCAGATGTCAGCGCCCGCGGATGCGGGCGATCCAGTACGCCGTGACAGTCGTGATAGAGACGGGCGGCGCGGAATACTGGATCCCCCGCCCCAGTGCGCAATTGCGCACAAGGCGGGGCATGACGAGGTGTAAAAACTTCTCAGCTCAATGCTTCGTCCAGGAACGCCTTCAGCTGCGCCTGATGCTTCGACATCAGACCCGTGGCGGTCGCGGCGGAGGCGGCGCGGCCGACATAACGCGGACGCCGGCTCGCACCGTTCACCTGGTTCAGCACCCATTCCAGATAGGGCTCGATGAAGTGCCAGGCACCCATGTTGCGCGGCTCTTCCTGGCACCACACCACTTCGGCCTTCTTGAAGCGCGACAGTTCGGCCACCAGCGCCTTGAGCGGCACCGGATACAGTTGCTCGACGCGCATCAGGTAGATGTCGTCCATGCCGCGCTTCTCGCGCTCCTCGTAGAGGTCGTAATAGACCTTGCCCGAGCAGAGCACGATGCGGCGGATCTTCTCGTCGGGAACGAGCTTGATCGCTTCGCTCGGCAGCATCTGGGCGTCGTCATAGAGGATGCGGTGGAAGGTCGTTCCCTTCGCGAGCTCCTCGAGACGCGACACCGCCCGCTTGTGACGCAGCAGGGACTTCGGCGTCATCACGATCAGCGGCTTGCGGATCTCGCGATGAAGCTGCCGGCGCAGCACGTGGAAGTAGTTCGCCGGCGTGGTCGGATAGACCACCTGCATGTTGTCTTCCGCGCACATCTGCAGATAGCGCTCCAGACGCGCCGAGGAGTGCTCCGGTCCCTGGCCTTCATAGCCGTGCGGCAGGAGGCAGACGAGGCCGGACATGCGCAGCCATTTGCGCTCACCCGAGGAGATGAACTGGTCGAACACGACCTGCGCGCCGTTGGCGAAGTCGCCGAACTGCGCTTCCCACAGGGTGAGCGTGTTCGGCTCGGCGAGCGAATAGCCGTATTCGAAGCCGAGCACGGCTTCTTCCGACAGCAGCGAGTTGATGACCTCGTAATGGCCCTGCTCGTGACCGAGATGGTTGAACGGCGTGTAGCGGCTCTCGTCTTCTTGATCGATCAGGACCGAGTGGCGCTGCGAGAAAGTGCCGCGCTCCGAATCCTGTCCGGACAGGCGGACATGGTGGTTCTCGTTGAGCAGCGTGCAGAACGCCAGCGCTTCGCCGGTCGCCCAGTCGATGCCCGTGCCGCCGTCGATCGCCTTGGCGCGGTTTTCTAGGAAGCGCTGGATCGTGCGGTGGACGCGGAAACCGTCCGGCACCTTGGTGATCTTGCGACCGATGTCCTTCAGGGCGGCGATGTCGACGCCGGTGACGCCACGCCGCGCATCTTCTTCCTGATCGGCGATCTTGAAGCCGGCCCATTTGCCGTCGAGCCAGTCGGCCTTGTTGGGCTTGTAGCCGGAGCCGGCTTCGAGCTCGGCATCGAGCCGCGCGCGCCAGTCGGCCTTGGCCTTCTCGACCTCGCCCTCGGTCAGCACGCCTTCGCTGATGAGGCGGCGGGCGTAGAGCTCGAGCGTCGACGGATGGGCCGCGATCTTCTTGTACATCACCGGCTGCGTGAAAGCCGGCTCGTCGCCCTCGTTATGGCCATGCCTGCGGTAGCAGAACATGTCGATGACGACGGGCTTGTGGAATTTCTGGCGGAACTCGGTCGCGACCTTGGCCGCGAACACGACGGCTTCCGGATCGTCGCCGTTGACGTGGAAGATCGGCGCGTCGATCATCTTCGCCACGTCGGACGGGTAAGGCGACGAACGGGAATAACGCGGATAGGTGGTGAAGCCGATCTGGTTGTTGACGATGAAGTGCACGGAGCCGCCGGTGCGGTAGCCCTTCAGGTCCGACAGGCCGAAACATTCCGCGACCACGCCCTGGCCGGCGAACGCGGCGTCGCCGTGCATCAGGAGCGGCATCACCGAGATGCGCATATCCGGCGGATCGCCGTGCTGGTCCTGCTTGGCGCGGACTTTTCCAAGCACGACGGGATCGACGATCTCCAGATGCGAGGGGTTGGCGGTCAGCGACAGATGGATGCGGTTGCCGTCGAACTCGCGGTCCGAGGACGCGCCGAGGTGATATTTGACGTCGCCCGAGCCTTCGACCGCATCAGGATTGGCCGAACCGCCCTTGAACTCGTGGAACAGCGCGCGATGCGGCTTGCCCATCACCTGGGTCAGCACGTTGAGGCGGCCGCGATGCGGCATGCCCAGCACGACCTCCTTCACGCCGAGATTGCCGCCGCGCTTGATGATCTGCTCGAGCGCGGGGATCAGCGATTCAGCACCGTCCAGGCCGAAGCGCTTGGTGCCGGTGAACTTGGTGTCGCAGAATTTCTCGAAACCTTCGGCTTCGACCAACTTCATCAGGATGGCACGGCGACCTTCGCGGGTGAACGAGATTTCCTTGTCCGGCCCCTCGATCCGCTCCTGGATCCACGCCTTCTGCGCCGCGTTGGTGATGTGCATGAACTCGACGCCGAGCGTCTGGCAGTAGGTGCGCTCGCAGATCGCGGTGATTTCGCGCAAGCTGGCGTATTCGAGACCGAGCACATGGTCGAGGAAGATCTTGCGTTCGAAATCGGCTTCGCTGAAGCCGTAGGTCCGCGGGTCGAGCTCTTCGCGATTGCGCTGGGCTTCGATGCCGAGCGGATCGAGCTTGGCGTGGAAGTGACCGCGCATGCGGTAGGACCGGATCAGCATCAGGGCCCGGACCGAGTCGCGGGTGGCCTGGAGAAGGTCGGCGGAGGAGAGGCCGCCGCTCTTATCGCCGGCCTTGGCCTGCGCCTTGGCCGCGATCTTGGCTCCGACCGTCTTCTCGACTTCCGCCCAATTGCCGTCGAGCGCGGAGGTCAGATCATCCTGCGGGGTCAGCGGCCAGTTGGCGCGCTCCCAGGACGGGCCTTGGGCGTTCTTGCTGATGTCACCCGGCTGGTCGTTGAGGCTCTTGAAGAAGTCCTGCCACTCGGCATCCACCGAGGACGGGTCCTTCTCGTAGCGGGCGTAGATTTCGTCGATGTAGGTGGCGTTGGTGCCCTGCAAAAAGGAGGAGAGGGCAAAGGCTGCGTTCGCGTCTTGGCGAGACATACTTGAGTTCCTGGCGATTTCGGTTCGCGCATAACAAACGGCGCTGGCGCTGGGCTCCCCGGCAGAGGACCAGCGCGACAGGCACCATTTACCCTATTTGCTGCGAAACTTCGCCCGGAAAATTACGAAGGTGTGAATCAAGCTTTCAATTTTTCGGCAAGCGTGTGGCCGAGGCGCGCGGGAGATGGCGACACTGTAATTCCAGCCGATTTCATCGCGTCGGTCTTGGAACCGGCGTCGCCCTTGCCGCCCGAAATGATCGCACCGGCGTGGCCCATGCGACGGCCGGGAGGGGCCGTGACACCGGCGATGAAACCGACCATCGGCTTCTTGCGGCCGCGCTTGGCCTCGTCCTTGAGGAACTGGGCGGCGTCCTCCTCGGCGGAACCGCCGATCTCGCCGATCATGATGATCGACTCGGTCTTGGGGTCGCCGAGCAGCATTTCCAGCACGTCGATAAACTCGGTTCCCTTGACCGGGTCGCCGCCGATGCCGACCGCGGTGGTCTGGCCGAGGCCTTCCTGGGTGGTCTGGAACACGGCTTCGTAGGTCAGCGTGCCGGAGCGGGAGACGATGCCGACGCTGCCGGTCTTGAAGATGTTGGCTGGCATGATGCCGATCTTGCACTCGCCGGCGGTCATGACGCCCGGGCAGTTCGGCCCGATCAGGCGCGACTTGGAGCCGGCCAGCGAACGCTTCACCCTGACCATGTCGATGACCGGGATACCTTCCGTGATGCAGACGATCAGCGGGATCTCGGCGTCGATGGCTTCGCAGATCGCATCGGCCGCGCCCGGCGGCGGCACATAGATCACCGATGCATCGGCACCGGTCTTCTCACGCGCCTCGCGCACGGTGTCGAACACCGGCAGCCCCAGATGCGTCGCGCCGCCTTTGCCGGGCGAGGTGCCGCCGACCATCTTGGTGCCATAGGCAATCGCGGCCTCCGAATGGAAGGTGCCGTTCTTGCCGGTAAAGCCCTGGCAGATGACCTTGGTGTTCTTGTCGATCAGGATGGACATGAGGTCTGCTTTCGCGAAACTAACGAGTGAGAGGTCAGTGGATGCGGCGGTAGACGCCGGTGAGCACGTCGGCCCAGCCTTCCGCGTCCGGCGAGAACTGGATCTTCAACGAATAGGAATCGTCGTCGATGATTTCATAGACGTGGCGCGCATTGCCGCGGAGCGAGCCGCGCACCAGCGTCAGGGTCTTGCCGACCCACCCGCCGGAGGCGGGCGAGGGCGGCGTGTAGCCGAGCGAATCGTACCAGAACAATTTGTAGGTCCGGTCTTCGCGGTCGAAGGTGAAGATGCCGTGGGTGGCGAAGCTCTGCTTGCCGTCGCGGGTCTGGACCGAGTCCTGGATCAGATAGAAGCCATTGAGATCCATGTGGGCCACGACGCGAGAAGTCGCCGTTCCACCCTCCGTCCACCGCGACGGAAAGACCACCTCTTCGCCATTCCATTCACCGGCGAACGCGGCAAGACGCGCGTGCTCCGGCAGCGGGGATGATGCAGCGAGATGGTCCTGGGTCATGGCCTCAGCCTCCCTTGACGGCCTTCACGATCTTCTGCGCGGCGTCGTCGAGATTGTCAGCCGGCACCACGTTCAGGCCGGATTCACGGATGATCTTCTTGCCCAGCTCGACATTGGTGCCTTCGAGGCGAACCACCAGCGGCACGCTGAGGCCGACTTCACGAACGGCGGCCGTGACGCCCTCGGCGATCACGTCGCACTTCATGATGCCACCGAAGATGTTGACCAGGATGCCCTTCACGTTGGGATCCGCGGTGATGATCTTGAAGGCGGCCGCGACCTTTTCCTTGCTGGCGCTGCCGCCGACGTCGAGGAAGTTCGCCGGCGCCATGCCGTAGAGCTTGATGATGTCCATCGTCGCCATCGCGAGACCGGCGCCGTTGACCATGCAGCCGATATTGCCGTCGAGGGTGACGTAGTTGAGGTCGTATTTGGACGCCTCGATTTCCTTGGCGTCTTCCTCGGTCTCGTCGCGCAGCGCGAGCACCTCGGGGTGACGAAACAGGGCGTTGTCGTCGAACGACACCTTGGCGTCGAGCACGCGGAGCTGGCCCTGCTTGGTCACGACGAGCGGGTTGATCTCCAGCATCGACATGTCCTTCGCGACGAAGGCCGCGTAGAGCTGCGCGGTGAGCTTCTCGGCCTGCTTGGCGAGATCGCCGGAGAGTTTCAGCGCGTTCGCGACGGTGCGGCCGTGATGGCCCATGATGCCGGTCGCGGGATCGATCGAGAAGGTCACGATCTTCTCAGGCGTGTTGTGCGCGACGTCCTCGATGTTGACGCCGCCCTCGGTCGACACCACGAAGGAGACGCGAGAGGTCTCGCGGTCGACCAGGATCGAGAGGTAGAATTCCTTGTCGATGTCGGAGCCGTCCTCGATGTAGAGGCGGTTGACCTGCTTGCCGGCGGGGCCGGTCTGGATGGTGACGAGCGTGGCGCCGAGCATCTGCTTGGCGAATTCGGAAACTTCCGCGGCCGACTTGGCGATGCGGACGCCGCCCTTGTCGCCGGCCGAGGCTTCCTTGAACTTGCCCTTGCCGCGGCCGCCGGCGTGGATCTGGCTCTTCACGACCCAGACCGGGCCCGGGAGTGCCTTTGCCGCCGCGTCCGCATCAGCGGCCTTCAGGACCGGAACGCCCTTGGAGATCGCGACACCGAACTCGTTCAGCAGCGCTTTGGCCTGATATTCATGGATATTCATATGGTCGCTCCCTGAACCCGCGGGCGGTGACCTCGTAGGCCCACCTCAGTCTTGTGGCTGGCATACCATATACCACAGGAACTGCAACCCGGATTCTCTGACATCGATCTCTGGACTGCCAATCCGGAGCCCGCCCCGTCCTCTACAAGAGTTGCAGCGCGGGCCCGGAAGTGAAACCGCCGAAGACCGGTTTTTCGATCTTCGGCGGGGAATGTTGGGTTTAGCGGCCCAGAAGATCGGGCGCGATCTTCTTGCAGGCGTCAACCAGACCCTGCACTGCGCCGACCGACTTGTCGAAGGCTTCGCGGTCCTTGCCGACGAGCTCGATCTCGACGACGCGCTCGACGCCCTTGGAGCCGATCACGACGGGCACGCCGACATACATGTCCTTCACGCCGTATTCGCCGTTCAGGTAGGCGGCCGAGGCCAGCACGCGCTTCTTGTCACGCAGATAGCTCTCGGCCATCGCAATCGCGGAAGCCGCCGGAGCATAGAAGGCCGAGCCGGTCTTGAGCAGATTGACGATCTCGGCGCCGCCGTTGCGGGTGCGGTCGACGATCTCGTCGAGGCGCGCCTGCGAGGTCCAGCCCATCTTGACGAGATCGGGCAACGGGATGCCGGCGACGGTGGAGTATTTTACCAGCGGCACCATGGTGTCGCCATGGCCGCCCAGCACGAAGGCGGTGACGTCTTCGACCGAAACGTTGAACTCGTCGGCCAGGAAGTAGCGGAAGCGCGACGAATCCAGCACGCCGGCCATGCCGACGACCTTCTTGTGCGGCAGGCCGCTGGCCTTCTGCAGGGCCCAGACCATCGCGTCGAGCGGGTTGGTGATGCAGATGACGAAGGCGTCGGGAGCGTACTTCTTGATGCCGGCGCCGACCTGTTCCATGACCTTGAGGTTGATGGAGAGGAGGTCGTCGCGGCTCATGCCGGGCTTGCGCGGCACGCCGGCGGTGACGATGCAGACCTTGGCGTTGTCGAGCGCCTCGTAGGAGTTCGCGCCGGTGTAGTGCGCGTCAAAGCCGTCGACCGGCGAGGACTGCGCGATGTCGAGCGCCTTGCCCTGCGGCACGCCCTCGGCGATGTCGAACATCACCACGTCGCCCAGCTCTTTCAGGCCGATGAGATGAGCCAGCGTTCCGCCGATCTGACCGGAGCCAATCAAAGCAATCTTGTCGCGCGCCATGTGAGCCTGTCCTTTAGACACGTAAGGAGGGGAAAACTGAGACGGGTGGTTATCCCTTTCGCCTCCCCCGTTCAAGTCACGGGTTGCCCAATTGTCGGGCTTGCCGCGTATTCAAGCGCAACCTTGTCATTCCGGGGCTTGGGGAAGCGCCGAGCCCGGAATGACAGCGCTGGCAAATAGGACTTAAGTCTCGACCAAGCCCTTGGTCGAGCCGCTGGCGGTGGAATCCTTGCGGCCGTGAGGCAGCGCCAGATAGGATTCCGAGCTCATTTCGATCAGGCGCGACGCGGTGCGCTTGAACTCGTTGGCCTCGTTGCCCTCATTGGCAAGATAGAGCGAGATCGGGTTGGCATCGGCGGAGGCCATCAGCTTCACGGCATTGTCATACAGCGTGTCGATCAACGTGATGAAACGCTTGGCGGCGTTGCGCTGGGAGAAATCCATCACTGGAATATGGTCGACCAGGATGGTGTGATAGTCGTGCGCCAGCCTCAGATAGTCGGATGCCCCGAGCGGCTTGTCGCAGAGATCGGCGAACGTGAAGCGCGCCACGCCGTGGGCCGAGCACGGCACGTGCAGGATGCGGCCCTTGATCGAAATATCGCGCGACTTGCATTTGGCGCCGCCTGACATCTTCGACCAGGCGCGGTCGAGCGCGGCGTCCGCCTCGGTGTCTGCCGGCGTCAGCCACATCGGGACGCCCTGAAGTTTTTCCAGCCGGAAGTCGGTGCGCGCGTCGAGCCGCAGCACGTCCATGTGGTCGGTGATCTGCCTGATGAAGGGCAGAAACAGCGAACGGTTCAGGCCGCCCTTGTAGAGGTCGTCAGGCGCGACGTTGGAGGTCGCGACCACCACGGTGCCGAGCTCCAGCAGCTTTGCGAACAGGCGGCCCAGGATCATCGCGTCCGCGATGTCGGTGACGTGGAATTCGTCGAAACAGAGCAGCCAGCTCTCCTCGAAGATCGCATGCGCGGTCAGCACGATGACGTCGCCGTCGCCAATCTCGCCGCGCGCGATGCCCTGGCGATAATCGTAGATGCGCTCGTGCACCTCGGCCATGAATTCGTGGAAATGCGCGCGCCTCTTGTGCTCGACTGTCGAGTGCTGGAAGAACAGATCCATCAGCATGGTCTTGCCGCGGCCGACCTCGCCATGGACGTAGAGCCCGTGCGGCGCCTCGTCCTTGTCGCTGCTGAACAGGCGGCTGAGCAGGCCCTGCTTGCGCGGCGGCTTGTAATCGGCGAGCCGCTGGTCGAGCGCGGCATAGGCGTCGGCGATTTCGGCCTGCGCAGCGTCGGGCTCGATCGCGCCGGACGCGATCTGGGCCTGATAGGCCTCGCGGAATGAGGAACTGGGGGTCGAGAGCATGCTCTTTACCGCCAGAGATGAGCGGAAATTGCAAGCCGTGAATTGGGGCGGGGCGCTATGCATTCCGTGTCCCGGACGCGCTGCGGCACGCAGTGACGCTGCGCAGAGCCGGGACCGACTGTTTCGTACAGGACCGTTCGTCTATCGCCGCGTAATGGGCCCCGGCTCTGCAGCGCACCGCTTCGCGCTGCGCAGCGTCCGGGGCACGAGAGCTTCGCTACTCACACAGCTCGTAGGCGTCCTCGACCACATACGGGCCGCCGCCGGTTGAGGCGCGGGACGAGAACAAAACAAACCGTTCGGCCGTGAATGCCTTGCTGGGAAAATAGCCACGCAGCGAGAGATAATCGGCGACGTCACGGTCGGTGGCGTCGTGCAGCCGGGCCAGCGTGACATGCGGTATGAACTTGCGGCCTTCCGGGTCGAGGCCGATCCGCTGCATCAGGCGCTCGAGCTCGGCCTGCAATTCCATCAGCGGCTTGCTCGGCACGATGGTGGCGACCACCGCGCGCGGCTTGCGTCCGCCGAAACTCTGCAAACCCTGCACCTTGACCTCGAACGGCTTACGGTCGACGCGAAACAGCATCGAGGCGATTTCGTTGGCGGACATGCCATCGATATTGCCGATGAAGCGCAGGGTGACATGGTAATTTTCGGGATCGATCCAGCGGGCGCCGGGAAGGCCGCCCCGCAAATTGGAAAGCGATTGGCCAATCTCGGCCGGAATTTCCAGACCAGTGAACAAACGCGGCATCGTTTCGCACTCCCGATGCTTGGGCATGATCCCAGGGCAAGATCATATCCAAATTTTAGAGCCGGCGACGAATCACCGGTACCCTAATTCCTATCGCAGTTGTGTGACCCTGCGAAGCATCGCGCGCCTTACTCCGGTAAAACCCTGGGAATTACGGTTAGCGTTGCCTGGTTTTCAACGCCGTTGCTCAGCGATGGTGCCAAGGAATGCCTCAACCGTAGGCAAGATATTCTTGACGATGATATCGACGCCGGCCGCGGTCGGATGAATGCCGTCGGCCTGGTTGAGCTTGGCATCGGCCGCGACACCATCGAGAAAAAACGGATAGAGCGGCACGCCGAATTTTTTCGCCAGATCCGGATAAATCGAATTGAAGCGCGCAGCATAATCCGCGCCGTAATTCGGCGGCGCCAGCATGCCGCACAGCATCACCGCGATCTTGCGCGCCTTGAGGCGCTGGACGATCTCGGTCAGCGCGGTGCGGGTCAAATCGGGATCGATGCCGCGCAACGCATCATTGGCGCCGAGCTCGATGATCACACCGTCGGTTCCGTCAGGGACCGACCAGTCGAGCCGGTCACGGCCCCCCGAGGAGGTGTCGCCGGATACCCCGGCATTGGTCATGCCGACCTCTATGCCTTTGTCTTGTAAAGCTTTTTGAAGCTTTGTGGGGAACGCTTCCTGGGCCGGGAGGCCAAGACCCGCGCTCAGGGAATCGCCGAGAACCACCAGCTTGATCGGTTTCGCCGCCTCAGCCCATGCCGGATTTGCGACGGTCATCAAAGCGAACATCAACACGGCTATGTGCATGAACAATCCGTAACGCCTCTCGACCGCGCGGGCGGAGTTGCCATATGACCGGACCATGGACACTCGCATCTCTTCCTCTTCGCTCGCCGACAGTTCGGCCGACACCATCGCCATCTCCAACGTCAATCTGTCATTGGGTACGGGCGCGGCACGCGTTCACATCCTCAAGGATATCAGCTTGCGCGTGGGCCGGAGCGAGACGATCGGCCTGATCGGCCCGTCAGGTTCGGGCAAATCCACGCTGCTGATGGTGATGGCGGGGCTGGAGCGTCCTGATAGCGGAGAGGTGGTGGTCAACGGCACGCCTTTCAATGCCCTCGACGAGGACGCACTGGCCCGCTTCCGCGGCCGCCAGGTCGGCATCGTCTTCCAGTCCTTCCATTTGATCCCGACCATGACCGCGCTGGAGAATGTCGCGGTGCCGCTCGAGCTTGCGGGCAATCCCGACGCCGCAAAGCGCGCGGCGCAGGAGCTGCAATCGGTCGGGCTCGGCGACCGTCTGCATCATTATCCGACCCAACTCTCCGGCGGCGAGCAGCAGCGCGTGGCGCTGGCCCGCGCACTGGCACCCGATCCAGCGATCCTCGTCGCCGACGAGCCGACCGGCAATCTCGACGAAGCCACGGGACAACAGATCGTCGACCTCCTGTTCAGCAAGCATGCCGAGCGCGGCATGACGCTGGTGCTGGTCACGCACGATTCTTCGCTCGCGCAGCGCTGCGATCGCGTGATCCGCCTCCGTTCGGGGCGCATCGACACGCAGTCGGCGCCGGCATGAGTGCTGCTGCCGCACCGTTTGCGAAGCCCAACGGCGTCGCGCTGTCGCTGCGTTACGCGCTGCGCGAATTGCGCGGCGGCCTGCGCGGCTTCTACGTCTTCATTGCCTGCATCGCGCTCGGCGTGATGGCCATCGCTGGCGTCGGCTCGGTCTCGGCGAGCCTGAGCGACGGCCTCGCCCGCGAAGGCCGTACGCTGCTCGGCGGCGACGTGTCGTTCGTCCTGTTTCAGCGCGAGGCGAAGCCGGAGGAAGTCGCCTTCCTGCGTTCGCGCGGCACCGTCTCGAGCGCCGCCACACTGCGCGGCATGGCGCGCTCGGCCGAGGGCAAGCTGGCCCTGGTCGAGATGAAGGCGGTCGACGACTCCTATCCGATGCTGGGCCAGCTGACGCTGGCGCCGCCGCTGCCGATGTCCGAGTTGCTCGCGGAGCGCGACGGCGCGTTCGGCGCGGCCGCCGATCCGACACTGCTGGCGCGGCTGTCGCTCAAGACCGGCGATCGCGTCACCGTCGGGGCTGCGACGTTCCAGATCCGCAGCGCCGTCGAAGCCGAGCCCGACAAGCTCGCAGGCGGCATCGGCTTCGGCCCGCGCTTCCTGATCAGCGAAGCGGGCCTGCGCGCGACAGGGCTCGTCCAAGCCGGCAGCCTGGTGCGCTGGGTCTATCGTGTGAAGCTGCCGGAGATCGCCAACGACGAGCGCGCCACCGACGCCTTCATCGCGGACGCCCGCAACGCCGCGCCGCAGGCCGGCTGGGAGGTCCGCAGCCGCTCCAATGCCTCGCCGCAGCTCGAGCGCAACATCAACCGCTTCACGCAGTTCCTGACGCTGGTCGGCCTCGCCGCGCTGCTGGTCGGCGGCGTCGGCGTTGCCAATGCCGTCAAGGCCCATATCGACCACAAGCTCGAGGTGATCGCGGCCTTCAAGGCCGTCGGCGCCACCGGGCGCGACGTGTTCGGCATCTATCTCGCCCAGGTTCTCCTGCTCGCCGCGATCGGCTCAGTGATCGGCCTCGCACTAGGCGCCGCCATGCCGTTCGCGATCGTCGGCCTATTCGGCAAGCTGCTGCCCCTGCCGGTGGTGCCGGCGGTGCATGCCGACGAGCTCGCGCTGTCGTTCGTCTACGGGCTGCTCACGGCGCTTGCCTTCGGCCTGTGGCCGCTCGGGCGAGTGCACGACGTGCCGGTGGCGGCGCTGTTCCGCGACACCATCAGCTCCGAATGGCATCGGCCACGCTGGAGCTATCTCGTCTTCATGGCCGTCGTGATCGCGCTGCTCATCGCGGTCGTGATCGGGCTGTCCTTCGACAAGCGCATCGCCGCGGTGTTCGTGGCCTCCTCCGTGGTCGTGTTCGCGCTGCTCCGCGGCATTGCCGCCCTGCTGATGACTATCGCGCGGCGGCTGCCGCGCACGCGATGGCCGATGCTGCGACTTGCGATTGCCAACATCCACCGGCCGGGCGCGCTGACGCCCTCGGTCGTGCTGTCGCTCGGGCTCGGGCTCGCCGTGCTCGTCACCATCACCCAGATCGACGGCAATCTGCGCCGGCAGTTCCTGGCGGCGCTGCCCGAGCACGCGCCATCGTTCTTCTTCATCGACATTCCGAGCACGCAGGCCGAGCAGTTCAACACATACCTGCGCCAGATCGCCCCTGGCGCGAAAGTCGACGACGTGCCGATGCTGCGCGGACGGATCGTCGGAGCCCGTGGTGTCCGCGCCGAGGAGCTCAAGCCCAGCACCGATTCCGAGTGGGTGCTGCAGAGCGACCGCGGCCTGACCTATACCGCCGAGCTGCCGAAGGGCTCCAAAGTGGTCGAGGGCGAGTGGTGGAGCGCCGATTATTCCGGCCCGCCGCTGGTTTCGATGGAGAAGAAGATCGCGGACGGACTCGGCCTCAAGGTCGGCGACGAGGTCGTGGTCAATATCCTCGGCCGCGACATCCCCGCGAAGATCAGCAATCTGCGCAGCATCGACTGGCAGGGCCTCGGCATCAATTTCGTCCTCGTGTTCTCGCCGAACGCATTCAAGGGCGCGCCGCACACCCACATCGCGACGCTGACGGAAGCCGGCGGCGATGCGGCCGGCGACGGCAAGATCATCAAGGAGGTCGCTGACGCCTATCCGATGGTGACGAGCGTGCGCGTGCGCGAGGTGATGGAGACGGTCGGCTCGGTCGTGACCAACCTGGCGCTCGCGATCCGCGGCGCCAGCGCGGTGACCCTGATCTCGGCGATCCTGGTGCTCG
Source organism: Bradyrhizobium sp. MI1.4 (assembly GCF_055811315.1). Taxonomy (NCBI): domain Bacteria; kingdom Pseudomonadati; phylum Pseudomonadota; class Alphaproteobacteria; order Hyphomicrobiales; family Nitrobacteraceae; genus Bradyrhizobium; species Bradyrhizobium sp. MI1.4. The sequence goes on from NZ_JBVVPP010000040.1 coordinate 57,637, forward strand.
GCGGCGCGCTCGCCGCCGGCCATCGCCACCGGGTCTACGATGCGGTGATCCTCAAGACCCTGGGCGCGACCCGGCTGCGGCTGCTCGGCGCCTATGCGCTCGAATACCTCCTGATCGGGCTTGCCACCGCGGTCTTCGGCGTTTTCGCCGGCAGCGTCGCGGCCTGGATGATCGTGACCCGGCTGATGACCCTCACTTTCGTCTGGCAGGGCGGCAGCGCAGCCGGCGTGGTCGCGGCTGCCTTGGTCGTCACGGTCGGCCTCGGGCTCGCCGGCACCCTGCTGGCGTTGAACAAAAAGCCCGCCACGGTGTTGCGGAATTTGTGACAAATGGTAGCGGGCGGCGGCACGGGAGCGAAATCGCACGATTCCAGCGATTAACCACGTCCGCTCGTCTGGATTGCAGGTAAGGGCGACATTCAGCCGCGCGTGGACGGTTGCAGCGAATGTGTTAGTTTCCCACATATCGAATGGGTTCGGAGCCCCGATTGTTAGCCAAAATTTAGTCGGCAGACATCGGTATCCGAGATAGAATTTGACGAACCGGCGGCATGGCGACCCTCATGCCGGACCGGACCAACCAACGGGAATTCGACCATGTCGGACCTAGACCGCAATTACGCTTCTCCTTTCGGCAGGGCCGCCGGGCGTGTTGACGCCGCGACGGTCGATGCCGGCCTGCGCGCCTACATGCTGCGCATCTACAACTACATGAGCATCGGCCTGGCCATCACCGGCCTTGCCGCCCTCGGCGTCTACATGGCCGCCGTGACGGACGTTCCGACCCCGGAAGCCGTGCGGGTCGGCAAGCTGTTCCTGACGCCGTTCGGCTACGCGATGTTCGTCAGCCCCCTGAAGTGGCTGTTCATGCTCGCGCCGCTCGCCATGGTGTTCGTGATCTCGGCAGGCATCAACCGGCTCGCTCCTTCGACCGCCCAGATCCTGTTCTGGGTGTTCGCGGCACTGATGGGCGTCTCGCTGTCCTCGATCTTCCTGGTGTTCACGCACACCTCGATCGTCCGGGTGTTCTTCATCACCGCGGCGACCTTCGGCGCGCTCAGCCTCTACGGTTACACCACCAAGCGTGACATGAGCGGAATGGGTTCGTTCCTGTTCATGGGCCTGATCGGCATCGTCATCGCGAGCCTGGTGAACCTGTTCCTGGCGAGCTCGGTGCTGCAGTTCGTCGTGTCGGTGGTCGGCGTGCTGGTGTTCGCGGGCCTCACCGCCTGGGATACCCAGCGGCTGAAGAACGACTACATCTACGGTTACGCTTCGGCCGGCGGTGACATCGCAGAGCGTGCGGCCATCACCGGCGCGCTGTCGCTGTACCTGAACTTCATCAACTTGTTCACGCTGCTCCTGCAGCTCCTCGGCCAGCGCGACTAAGCGCCAGCCCAGAGTGGACGACAGCAACCCCCGGCCGAGAGGCCGGGGTTTTTGTTTGGGGCGAGCCTCTCAACACCCACCGTCATTGCGAGCGCAGCGAAGCAATCCAGAGTCCCTCCGCTGGTGCATTTCTGGATTGCTTCGTCGCAAGGGCTTCTCGCAAGGACGGAGTATGAGGAAGCACGGTTGCCTCTTCCAGCCGCCCCGGGAAGGCTCTAATCTTGCGGCATGTCCGCACCCGATATCAGGCCCACCACCGAGGCCGACCTCCCCGCCATCACGGCCATCTATCGGCAGGCTGTCCGCGAGGGCACCGCGACGTTCGAGCTGGAGCCGCCCGACCTTGCCGAGATGACGCGCCGCTACCGCACGCTGATCGATGGCGGCTACCCCTATTTCGTCGGCATCCTCGACGGGCGCGTCGCCGGCTACGCCTATGCCGGTGCCTACCGGCCCCGCCCGGCCTACCGCTTCACGGTCGAGAACTCGATCTATCTCGATCCATCCTTCCACCGCCGCGGCATCGGGGCGCTCCTGCTGGAGCGGCTGATCGTCGAATGCGAGGCACGCGGCTTCCGTCAGATGATCGCGGTAATCGGGGATTCCACCAATGCCGGCTCGATCGGCGTGCACACCAGGGCCGGCTTCAAAATGATCGGCACGCATCCCAGCGTCGGGCTGAAATTCGGCCGCTGGCTGGACACGGTAATGATGCAGCGGAGCCTCGGCGAGGGCGCCAAGAGCGTGCCGGGGAAGTAAGGCCCGTAGCCCGGGTGAGCGAAGCGATACCCGGGAACGCTGCAAGCAAAGACCCGGATGTCGCTACGCTCATCCGGGCTACTGGATCCCTGCTACACCACCGCCAATTTGCGATCGATCACCAGGAGCACGCGCTCCAGTTCGTGGCCGCGGCGCAGGATCAAGCCCGTCGCCGAGATCACGCTGTACATGCCCTGCTTGCGCGCGAGGCGCGGATCCTTCTCGATACGATAGATCGGCACTTCCGAGGCGCGGCGAAAGACCGAGAACACAGCGCGATCCCTGAGGAAGTCGATGGCATAGTCGCGCCACTCGCCTTCGGCAACCATCCGGCCGTAGAGATTGAGAATACGGTGCAGCTCGAGCCGGTTGAACGTCACGCGGCTCAGTTGCGCATTCGAAGCGGCGGGGCGCGCCGCCGCACGCTGTTCGCTCGGATCGGTATCCTCCGACAGACTCATAGGCCGCCTCCTGTCGCATCAGCATGACCGCGTCCGGGAAGACCGTCCCTCGACCGCGGATCATGACGGTTGCATGATCGCGCCAACTGTTCCCCACCGCAAGGGCCCTTGGAAGGACCTTGGAATCGGAGCCAATCCGCCCACACGCAGCGGTGGAACTCTGTCGCGGCAAACCGTCACGGGATCGTTAGCAGGAATCATAGTGTCGCCGCTTTTCCGCCAAGCGACTGCCGCCCTGCGTTGCGAAAAGACCTATGTGCGTTGACCCGGTCCTTTCGGTTCCGGATTCCTCAGCCCCCAGCCCCCCGGGGCCGTCAGGATCGGGTCTGTTCGCACGACAAGGAGGGCCAACGCGAGTTGGTCCTTTTTTGTTTGAGTCGATTTGTTTGGGTCGGGATGTTTCTGCCTCGACGGATATCTCACCATCTCAGCAAAAACTCTTTCCCCTCATCCTGAGGAGCCGCGAAGCGGCGTCTCGAAGGATCGAGGCCGAGCTGCCTCAGCAGGGCCTGCATGGTTCGAGACGGCGCTGACGCGCCTCCTCACCATGAGGATTGAGAGTGTGCTTGAGTCGGAAGATTCGAAGTGCGCGTCAGTGCAGCGACGTATACGCCGCGCCCAGCATCGGGCCCGGTCTCTCCCGGCTGCCGTCCTGGACATAGACCACGGCACCGTCGACGCCGTCACGCGTGAGGTTCTCGATCGGCACCGTCCAGCTTTCCGGGCGGCCGGTCCAGTCGCCTACCTTCAGCAGATTGCGCACCACGTTGTGATAGATGACCTGCTGTCCGCGATTTTCGCCGCGACTGATCGCGATCGGCACCGACTTCGCAATCGAGCAGATCCAGACCTCGCCGTGGGACGCCGTCGGCTCCTTGCTCGCGGCCACCGAGACGTTGATCTGCTTGCCCGCGAGCGACATCGTCACCGGCACGCTCATCACACCAGTGCCCGTCTCGGTTTTGCCGATGGCGCTTTCGATGCCGGTGCGGTCGCTGCCGACGACATGCGTGGAGCCGTTGACCACGACCTGCGGCGTGTAGACTTCGCGGTCGCCGCGCATGCGCGAATACGCACGCTGCCGTGCAGAGAAGCGCGAATCGGCCAATGTGTCCTTCCAGCCGAGATAGTCCCAATAGTCGATCGGCATGCTCAGCGCGATGATCGAGGGATCGCGGGCGAGGTCGCCGATGATCTTGTCGGCCGGCGGGCAGGAGGAGCAGCCCTGCGAGGTAAACAACTCGACAACGGCGCGGGGATCAGCCTCGGCAGGGCGGATGACGGCGACGATTGCACAGAGACCAAGAGCTCCCGACCAGAGGGCACCGGACCAGCGTGAAACCAGATGAGAAGCCGTCATTGTTGTCATGTCGAACGCCGCACACCATTGCTCGTGAGAGGGAAATCTTACCGCCGGATGGTCACCGTAATCTTACGGGCCTCACACATTTGTTGTCCGTCCAAGAACCGTACAAGGGGAGGTTCTGTGCCGGGCGGGCCCATCTGAAGCCTGCCGCAAACGCGTGAAGGCGGCCTTGTGATAGGCCGCCTTCGTGTAACCTACTACTCACTTCGCAGTGAGCCACCGTTCACAAATCCGCGCTTACGCCGCGAGCTTGCGTAGTACGTAGTGCAGGATGCCCCCGTTGCGGTAGTATTCGAGTTCGTCCAGCGTATCGATGCGGCAGAGCAGCGAAACGCGCTGCAGCGAACCGTCGCCGGAGACAATCTCCGCGGTCAGCTTCTGGCGCGGCTTGAGGTCGCCAACGAGGCCGCGCAGCGTGACCTTCTCGTCGCCCTTCAGACCGAGCGACGACCAGGAGGTGCCGTCCTCGAAGGTCAGCGGCAGCACGCCCATACCGACCAAATTGGAGCGGTGGATGCGCTCGAAGCTCTGGCAGATCACGGCGCGCACGCCGAGCAGACGGGTGCCCTTCGCGGCCCAGTCGCGCGAGGAGCCGTTGCCGTATTCGGCGCCGGCGAACACCACCAGCGGCACCTGCTCCTGCTGGTATTTCATCGCGGCGTCGTAGATCGACATCTGCTCGCCGTCGGGCCAGTGCTTGGTGAGACCGCCTTCCGGAATATTGCCGTCGGCGCCCTTCAGCATGAAGTTCTTGATGCGGATATTGGCGAAGGTGCCGCGCATCATGACTTCGTGGTTGCCGCGCCGCGTGCCGTACTGGTTGAAGTCGGCCGGACGCACCTGGTGCTCGCTGAGATATTTGCCGGCGGGCGAGGTGAGCTTGATCGAACCGGCCGGCGAGATGTGGTCGGTGGTGATCTTGTCGCCGAACATGGCGAGGATGCGGGCCTCGACGATGTCGGTGACCGGCTCCGGCTCCTTCTTCATGCCTTCGAAATAGGGCGGGTTCTGCACATAGGTCGAACTCATGTTCCAGCGATAGGTTTCGCTCTCGACCGTCTTGATCTTGCGCCAGTTGGTGTCGCCCTTGAACACGTCGGCATACTTCTTCTTGAAGATCGACGCGGTCACGAACTTCTTCATGAAGGCGTTGATCTCCTTGGTCGTCGGCCAGATGTCCTTGAGGTAGACCGGCTTGCCGTCCTTGCCTTCACCGAGCGGCTCGACGGCGAGGTTCTTGGTGACGGTGCCCGCGAGCGCGTGGGCGACCACGAGCGGCGGCGAAGCCAGATAGTTCGCCTGCACGTCCGGCGAGACGCGGCCTTCGAAGTTGCGATTGCCGGAGAGCACCGCAGCCGCGACGATGCCGTTGTCGTTGATCGACTTCGAGATCTCCTCGGGCAGCGGACCGGAATTACCGATGCAGGTGGTGCAGCCGAAACCGACCAGGTTGAAGCCGACCTTGTCGAGATCGGCCTGGAGACCGGAATCGGCGAGATAGGCCGCCACCACCTGGCTGCCCGGGGCGAGCGAGGTCTTCACCCACGGCTTTGCCTTGAGGCCCTTCGCGGCGGCGTTGCGCGCCAGAAGACCGGCGCCGATCAGCACGCTCGGGTTCGAGGTGTTGGTGCAGGAGGTGATCGCGGCGATCACGACGTCGCCATGGCCGATGTCGAAGTTCTTGCCGTCGACGGCGAAGCGCTTCCCCGGCTCCTCGGCCTTCTTGTATTCGCTGGCGAGCGCGAGCGAAAAGCCCTCGGCCACGGACGGCAGCGCAATGCGGCCTTCGGGGCGCTTCGGGCCGGCCATCGAGGGCACGACATCACCGAGGTCGAGCGTCAGCGTTTCCGTGAACACCGGATCGGGCGACTTGGCGGTACGGAACAGCCCTTGCGCCTTCGCATAGGCCTGCACCAGCGCGACGCGCGCCGAGGCGCGGCCGGAGGTCTTGAGATAATCCAGTGCGGCGGCATCGACCGGGAAGAAGCCGCAGGTCGCGCCATATTCGGGCGCCATGTTGGCGATGGTTGCCTTGTCTGCGACCGAGAGATGGTCGAGGCCGGGGCCGAAGAACTCCACGAACTTGCCGACGACGCCGAGCTTGCGCAGCATCTGCGTCACCGTCAGCACGAGGTCGGTCGCGGTGACGCCTTCCTTCATCGCGCCCTTCAGCTTGAAGCCGACGACGTTGGGCAGCAGCATCGATAGCGGCTGGCCGAGCATGCAGGCTTCCGCCTCGATGCCGCCGACACCCCAGCCGAGCACGGCAAGGCCGTTGACCATGGTGGTGTGGGAATCGGTGCCAACCAGCGAGTCGGGATACGCGACCTCGAAGGTGCCGGTCTTCTTGCCGACCGTCATCTTCTCCTTCTTGGTCCACACCGTCTGGGAGAGATATTCGAGATTGACCTGGTGGCAGATGCCGGTGCCGGGCGGCACGACGGAGAAGTTCGAGAACGCCTTCTGGCCCCATTTCAGGAACTCGTATCGCTCCTGGTTCTGCTTGTATTCCTCGGTGACGTTCTTGCCGAAGGCCTTGTTGTCCCCGAAGAAGTTCACGATCACGGAGTGGTCGATGACGAGATCGACCGGCACCAGCGGATTGATCTTCTCGGCGTCCCCCCCGAGCTTCTGCATCGCGTTGCGCATCGCGGCGAGATCGACCACGGCGGGCACGCCGGTGAAGTCCTGCATCAGCACGCGCGCCGGGCGGAAGGCGATCTCATGCTCCAGCGACTTCTTGCGCAGCCACTTCGACACCGCAACGATGTCTTCCTTCTTGACCGAGCGGCCGTCCTCGTTGCGGAGCAGGTTCTCGAGCAAAACCTTCATCGAGTAGGGGAGTTTCGAAATTCCCTTCAGACCATTCTTCTCGGCCGTGGGCAGGCTGTAATAGACATAGGTCTTGGCGCCGACCTTGAGGGTCTTTTTGCATTTGAAGCTGTCGAGCGAGGTCATGTAGGAAATCCCAATTGTCAGTTATACCCGGCAGGGTATTTTAACACCGTCAGCGTAGGCAGGCTGAGTCACTTGCAGGGGCAGGTTGAGTTGCTGCATCAAGTAGTTCCGGGCTTATAGAAGCTTTCTAACCGCGCCGCCACAGCCACAATCGTGCCGCGGCAATCCGCGAGCCAAAAATTCCCATACGCTACCCCAAGTTTTCCTGAGGCCTGGCTTTGAGCGGATCGATACGAGGCAAGATGCAGCTTTCCGGACGCGGCGTCAGTTGCGTGCGGGGCGGGCGCGAGGTGTTTTCCGGGCTCGATTTCGAGGCCGGCTCCGGCGAAGCCGTGGCGGTCGTCGGCCGCAACGGATCGGGCAAGACCTCGCTGCTGAGGCTGATCGCGGGCCTGCTCATTCCGGCGAGCGGCACGATCGCGCTGGACGGGGGTGACGCCGAGCTGACGTTGCCGGAGCAATGCCACTATCTGGGTCATCGCGACGCCCTGAAGCCAGCCCTGAGCGTGGCGGAGAATCTGACGTTCTGGGCCGATTTTCTCGGCGGCGAGCGTTTCGACACCGGCAAGGGACTCGCCACCGTCGGGCTCGACCATGCCGCCGATCTGCCCGCCGCCTTCCTGTCCGCCGGCCAGCGCCGCCGGCTGTCGCTGGCCCGCCTGCTCACCGTCCGCCGCCCCGTCTGGCTGTTGGACGAGCCGACCACGGCGCTCGATGTCGCGGGACAGGACATGTTTTCCGGATTGATGCGCGGGCACTTGGCGCGCGGCGGCCTGATCGTCGCCGCCACCCATGCCCCGCTCGGGATCGATTCGCGGGAGCTGCGGATCGGGGGTGCGGCGTGATTCGGGTCGACCCTCAGGTTTCCAAGCGGCCGAACTCCGCCCTCTCCGTTCCCTCCCCCCTTGTGGGGGAGGGTCAGGGAGGGGGGCAGCCCCGGGCG
>NZ_JBVVPP010000040.1:65521-65752 GCF_055811315.1 Bradyrhizobium sp. MI1.4
GGGGGGGGGGGGGGGGGGGGGGGGGCCCCCCCCCCGCCCCCCCCCTCCCCCCCCCCCCCCCGCCCCCCCCCCCCCCGGGGGGGGGGGGGTGGTGGGGGGGGGGGGCCGCCACACGGCGCACTCTCTCGGTTCTCGCGTTCGGCAGGCGGGCGCTCCGTTGCTAGCAGCCCGCACCCAAGAACCATCTTCCTCGGGGCTACCCCCCTCCCCCGCCCTCCCCCACAAGGGGGG
>NZ_JBVVPP010000041.1:0-52037 GCF_055811315.1 Bradyrhizobium sp. MI1.4
CCGCAAAGCGGCGAGACGGGTGAGGGGTTGTCTCGACACCCTCATATCTTGCAGTTGAATTCGCCGAGAGAAACCCCTCATCCGGCGCTTCGCGCCACCTTCTCCCACAAGGGGAGAAGGGAAGACAGTGGCGCGGCCTCAGGCCTCGCGCACCACGGTCTTCAGATAATTATACGCCTTGATGATTTCGATCAGGCGATCCTCGGTGGAGCGGTCGCCACCGTTGGCATCGGGGTGGTGCTGCTTCACCAGCGCCTTGTACTTGGACTTGACGTCGGCGAGCGTGGACTCGGGGCCGAGGCCCATCACCTGGAGCGCCTTGCGCTCGGCGTTCATGATCTTGCGCGTCTCGGCCTTGGGCGCGGCCTGCGGCCCGGCACGCCAGCCGGTACGGCCGTTCAGCTCCTGGAACATGCTGAACGGATCGAAGGCGCCGTCGATCTCGGCCTCGGCGCCCTTCTTGACGCCGCCATTGGCGCCCATCTTCCAGGTCGGACGATGACCGGTCAGCGCATCTTTCTGATAGCGCGCGACAGCGTCGGCATTCATGCCGGAGAAAAAATTGTAGTTCTGGTTGTACTCGCGCACGTGGTTCAGGCAGAAGTGCCAGTACTCACGCTGATTGTCGCGACCCTTGGGCGCACGATGCGCGCCCTTGTTCTGACACCCGGTCCATTCGCAATTGACCACGGCGTCGCGCGGCTTCACCTCCGGCTGCTTGCCTTTCGGCTTGATCCGGATGGAGTCGAAGAACTTTGATGAATCGATCGGCATGGCTGACTTTGACTACGCAATGCAAAAACCTTCAAGTCTTGACATTGCAATTAGCTGAAAAGCATAGCCGAAACTATGCTGAGGCGTCCTTGAACGGCCGCTAGAGGCGGCCTATGCAATACGGAGAGCGATCTCGCACCGTAATGACCCAGATGGCCATCAGAGACACTATCAGCAACAAGTTGCAGGAAGCTTTCACGCCGGAAAGCCTGCAAGTCGTCGACGAGTCACATTTACATGAGGGCCACGCCGGCCATCGGCCGAGCGGCGAGACGCACTTTCGGGTTTATATTGTGTCTTCCGCCTTCAAAGGGAAGAGCCGGGTCGATCGCCACCGCATGATAAATTCGGCGCTGGCCGCGGAACTCTCCGGCAGCGTGCACGCGCTGGCGATCCACGCGCAAGCGCCGGGAGAAGGCGGCAGCTAGCTCGCCGATGCGGCTGTCATGCCCGCGAAGGCGGGCATCCAGTACTCCGAGGCGGCGCGGCTAGAATCGAGCCGCTGCGGCTTACTGGGTCGTCCGCCCCAGTGCGCAAGCGCGCACAAGGCGGACGATGACAGCTACCGCTTCAAAACGACGTCCCCGCCCGCCGCCGCTTGGCTTCCTCCATTTCCGTCTCGCGCGGCACCGGTGAAATACGGAGCGCGGTGATGCGGTTGCGTTCGCGGCGGAGGACGCGGAAGCGGAAGCCGTGAAAGGTGAAACTCTGGCCGCGGTCGGGGATCGAGCGCGCCTCGTGAATGACGAGGCCGGCGACCGTCGTTGCCTCTTCGTCGGGCAGGTGCCAGTCCATTGCGCGGTTGAGATCGCGGATCGGGACCGAGCCGTCGACGACGACCGAGCCGTCCGGCTGGGCGCGCACGCCCGCGACCACGACGTCATGCTCGTCGGAGATGTCGCCGACGATCTCTTCCAGAATGTCTTCCAGCGTCACGAGACCTTCAACTTCGCCGTACTCGTCGACGACCAGGGCGAAATGAGTCTTGCGGCGGCGGAACGCCTTGAGCTGCTCGGAGACGGGCCGCATTTCCGGCACGAACCAGGGCGGCAGCGCGATGGTCGAGACGTCGATGCGCGAGGTATCGCCGTCGGACGCGCGGATCGCGCGCAGCAGATCCTTGGCGTGGAGCACGCCGATGATGTTTTCCGGTTTCTCCCGCCACAGCGGGATGCGGGTGTATTCGGCCGCCAGCACCTCGCGCACCAGATCCTCCGGCGGCAGGTCGGCGTTGATCATCGTCATCTCGGTGCGATGGATCATGACGTCGGAGACCTGGAGCTCGCGCAGATCGAGCAGCCCGCCGAGCATGTCGCGGTCGTGCTTCTCAAACTTGCCTTCATGATGCAGCAGGTCGACCGCGCCGCGGAGGCGCTCGGTCGGCGACAGGATCGCCTGGTGCTCGCCGGCAAGGCCAAACAGGCGCATCAACAGCCGCACGATGACTTCCACGATCCGCAGCAGCGGCCCCAGCACGTACATCGTCAGCCGCATCGGGCGCGCGACCGCGAGCGCCATACGGTCGGGCGCGTTGATCGCGATGGTCTTGGGCAGCACCTCGGCGAAGATCACGACCAGTGCGGTCATCAAGCCGGTGGCATAGAGCACGCCGACGTCGCCGAACCAGGCCGTGAAAATGCTGGTGGCCAGGGCGGATGCACTGATATTGGCGATGTTGTTGCCGAGCAGCAGGGCGCCGATCAGGCGCTCGCGCATGTCGAGCAGCTGCGAAACCACGTCGGCGTCGCGATTACCCTGCTTGGAGAGCCGCAGCATGCTGGCGCGCGAGGCGCCCGTCAGTGCGGTCTCGCTCGCGGCGAAGAAGCCGGAGACCAGCAGGCAGAGAATGACGATGGTGAATCCGAGCCAATCCATGAACCACTCTGGTTTCTTGTTTTGACGCGTTTCTTACGCGAACCGGTACCCACTTCGCGCGAAAACGCTGTAGCGCCGTTCAGCCTCGCGTCATGCCTTTTGCGCGAGCTTGTCCTTCAGGAAGTCGCGCACCGGAGCCGGCTCGACGTTCTTCACGGCGACGGCCCGCCCCACCGCCTCCAGCAGGATGAAGGTGAGCCTGCCGCGCTCGACCTTCTTGTCCTGCGCCATCAGCGTCATCAGCGCGTCGGCATCGGCAAGCCCCTCCTGCTCGAAGCCCGCGATGTCCTGCAAGCGCGTCGGCAAGCCGGCGTCAATGAGGTGACGCTCGACTCGCATCGCATCGGCTTCGCCGATCATGCCGAGCTTCGCCGAAAACTGCGCCGCCAGCGTCATGCCGATCGAAACGCCCTCGCCGTGAAACAGGCGGTCGGAGAAGCCGGTCGCGGCTTCTAGTGCATGGCCGAACGTGTGGCCGAGATTGAGCAGCGCACGCTCGCCGGTCTCGCGCTCGTCGCGCGAGACGACGCCGGCCTTGGCGCGGCAGGAGGTCGCGATCGCATGCTCGCGCGCCGAACCGCCTTTGGAGATGTCGGAATGGTTGTTCTCGAGCCAGGCGAAGAAGGCCTCGTCGCCGAGCACGCCGTATTTGGCGACCTCGGCATAGCCGGCGCGAAACTGCCGCGGCGACAACGTGTCGAGCACGGCGGTGTCGGCGATCACAAGCACCGGCTGGTGGAAGGCGCCGAGCAGATTCTTGCCCTGCGGCGAGTTGATGCCGGTCTTGCCGCCGACGGAGGAATCGACCTGCGCCAGCAGCGAGGTCGGCACCTGCACGAAGTCGACGCCGCGACGCAGGATCGCCGCCGCAAAGCCGGCGAGATCGCCGACCACGCCGCCGCCGAGCGCGATGACGAGATCGTTGCGCTCGATCTTGGCGGCGATCAGGGCTTCGCTGACCTTTTCGAGCCCGGCATAGGTCTTGGAGATCTCGCCTTCCTCGACGACGATGCGCGATGTCGGAACGCCGCTGGCTGCGAGGGACGCCTCGGCGGGTTCGAGCCAGTATTTCGCGACGGTGCGATCCGTCACGATCGCGGTGCGCACGCCGGGGCGCAGGCGCGCGACGCGTTCGCCGAGCGAGGCCAGCACGCCGCGGCCGATGACGATGTCATAGGCGCGATTCCCCAGCGCGACGTCGACATTGACGGGATCTGAATGTTTCAAAGGCGCGGTCATCGTGCGGCACTCGCGACGTCGGCTGGTGGCGGGGACGCCCGTTCGCCGCAAAGATGCGCGCGCAGCGTCTCTATCGTCTCATCGACGATCTTGTCGTGCGGCACGTCGCGCGAGGCGATGGTGAGGTCGGCATGGCCGTAGACCGGCTCGCGCTCGGTGAGCAGGCGCGTCACGGTTCCTTCGGGATCGGCGGTCTGGAGCAGCGGACGGTCGGCGCGCCGGCGCACGCGGCGCATGATGACATCATGATCGGCCTTGAGCCAGATCGATATCGCCTTCGCCGCGATCCGGGTCCGCGTCTCCTCGCGCATGAAGGCGCCGCCGCCGGTCGCCAGCACGATGGGACCGCCGTCGAGCAGACGCGCGATCACGCGGGCCTCGCCGTCGCGGAAATGCGGCTCGCCATGGCGCTCGAAGATTTCCGGTATGGTCATGCCGGCCGCCGCCTCGATCTCGGTGTCGGCATCGACGAAGGGCAGCTTGAGCCGGAGAGCCATGCGGCGGCCGATGGTGGATTTGCCCACCCCCATCATGCCGACGAGCACGATCGAGCGCGTCCCCAGCGCCGACAGGATGTCGGCCTCGGGCGAGGCTTGGATCGGCAACGCGGCGTCGGGCATTTGTCTCGCTCGAATGGGTCTCGCTCGATCTGCCGCCAAAGGCGGCATCCTTTGGCCACCTATACGACCCCGCAGGGGCCCTCGCCAGAGGACTCTTGCCACGAAACGGCGAACGTGTTGGATGATTTCATTGGTTAATTTGCCCGCCAAGCCCCTGACCGAGACCCTCTCCGAGATCCTGCCGATGCCCAGCCTGTTCCGCTTCCTGACGGTCGTCGCCGTGATCGCCGGCATCGTCTATGGCGTGGTCTTCGCGCTGGCGAACTTCGTCAATCCCAAGCCGCGGGAGATGACGGTGACGATCCCGCCGGATAAGTTTCTCAAGAAATAGCAGCTAGGCTGCGGGCATGCGTGCCAGATCTTCCGATAACAAGTCCTCAGACGCCAAGCTCACCGGCCTGTTCCTCGACATGCTCGCGGCGGAACAGGGCGCCGGCCCCAATACGCTCGACGCCTACCGCCGCGACCTCACCGACTTCTCCGAGTTTCTCGGTCGCGCCGGCCGTGCATTTGCGGACGCGGAAACACAGACGCTGCGCGACTATCTCGCCGATCTCGACACGCGCGGCTTCAAGTCCACCAGCGTCGCGCGGCGGCTGTCGGCGATGCGGCATCTCTATCGCTTCCTCCTGAACGAACGCATCAGAACCGACGATCCCGCGGCGATCCTGTCCGGCCCCAAGCGCGGCCGTGGCCTGCCGAAGGTGCTGTCGATCGCGGATGTCGACCGCATGCTCCGCCGCGCCAAGGAATTGAGCGAGGCGGAGGATGCCTCGCTCTCGAAACGGCTGCGCGCCCTGAGACTCTATTGCCTGCTCGAGGTGCTCTACGCCACCGGCCTGCGCGTCTCCGAACTGGTGGCGCTGCCACGTACGGCCGCGAAGCGCGACGCCCGCATGATCGTGGTGCGCGGCAAGGGCAACAAGGAACGGCTGGTGCCGCTCAACGAGGCCTCGCGCCAGGCGATGGCCGATTATCTCGCGGCGACCGAGGCGGCCAAGGACAACAACAAGACCGACAAGAAGAACAGCGTGGCGGCCTCGAAATGGTTGTTCCCCTCGTTCGGCGAGAGCGGACATCTGACGCGGCAGCATTTTGCCCGCGACTTGAAGGAGCTCGCGGTCGCTTCGGGCCTCCAGGCCCGGCTGGTCTCCCCCCACGTGCTGCGCCACGCCTTCGCCAGCCACCTGCTGCACAACGGGGCCGATTTGCGCATCGTGCAGACGCTGCTCGGCCACACCGACATCTCGACGACCCAGATCTACACCCACGTGGTCGAGGAGCGGCTGAAGAGCCTGGTCCGCGACCTGCACCCGCTGGCGGAGAAATAGTTGCTGCCGTAGCTGCAGTAGCCCGCATGAGCGAAGCGACATCCGGGATTGACGATCGGGCGACCTGCCCCGGATATCGCTTCGCTCATCCGGGCTACGGTACTGGAACGATGAAACCGCCTTGACTTCGGCCACATCTCCGCAGAAAGAGCCGGGGCCTCACGATGATTTGGCCTGCGCTCGTTGCGAGCACACAAGCCAACTCATTGACGAACCTACACTTCTTTCCGCGACATCGAATCCGCTTCGCCGCCTCGCCCCGTCCTCCCTATATTGAGTTGATGCCAGACCAGATGCGCAGCTATCTCGATTTCGAAAAGCCCGTCGCCGAGCTCGATTCCAAGCTCGATGAATTGCGGACGCTTGCGGCCTCCGGCAGCGACATCGCCGAGGAGATCGGGCGGATCGAGGACAAGGCGGCGCAGGCGATGGCCGACCTCTATCTGAACCTGACGCCGTGGCAGAAAACGCTGGTCGCGCGGCATCCGCAGCGGCCGCATTTCAACGACTTCATCAAGGGCCTGATCACCGAGTTCACCCCGCTCGCCGGCGATCGCAAGTTCGGCGAGGACGAGGCGCTGGTGGCCGGCTTCGGCCGCTTCCGCGGCGAGGCCATCTGCGTGATGGGCCAGGAAAAGGGCGATTCCACCGAGAGCCGCATCAAGCATAATTTCGGCATGGCGCGGCCCGAGGGCTATCGCAAATGCGTGCGGCTGATGGAGATGGCGGAGCGGTTCGGCCTGCCGGTGCTGTCGCTCGCCGATTCCGCCGGCGCCTATCCCGGCATCGGCGCGGAAGAGCGCGGCCAGGCCGAGGCGATCGCGCGTTCGACTGATGCCTGCATGGCGCTGACCGTGCCGAACGTCGCCATCATCACCGGCGAGGGCATGTCGGGCGGCGCCATCGCCATCACCACCGCCAACAAGGTCCTGATGCTGGAGCACGCGATCTACAGCGTGATCTCGCCCGAGGCGGCGTCCTCGATCCTCTGGCGCGACGGCTCCAAGGCGCAGGAAGCCGCCAACAACATGAAGATCACGGCCCAGGACATGCTCCGCTTCGGCGTGATCGACAGCATCCTGAAGGAGCCGGTCGGCGGCGCCCATCGCGACCCCGCCGCCATGATCGCCACCACGGGCGACGCCATTGCCAAGGCCTTTGACGAACTCCGGGGTCTGGACGGGGACGCCATCCGCAAGCATCGGCGGCAGAAATTCCTCGATATTGGCCGGAAACTGGGCTGATTCGGGCGGGCTTTGGGGCCCATTGGACGCGTCCCCCTCCGCCGTCGTCCTGGCTTTCGCCGAGACGACGCTGAATTTGAGGCCGGCCAAACCGTCCCGGAGGCCCCCGGTAACCCCGCGTTAACCCTTTTTTTGCCCAAATCAGCGATCTCAGTGCTGGTTTGGCCGAAAGGCCCAAGTTTCAGCCCAGTTTAAGTCTTCGTTGACCACGCCTTTGGGCCAACGGGCTCGTGATCCCCGTGCGGGTTGCGACCACATGACCCAGAGGTTAGAATTTTAATCAATGGCTTCAGGGCATAAGCGCTGGAGCGTGATTGCGAAAAAGCCCGTCGCGACGGGTCCCGGTCTCCGGTCGGATCATGCTTCAAGATTGGGGTTTGCGCGCGATGCCTTGGACGGTGTGGGGTCCATCTTGATTTCTCGTTCGCTTGCTCGCGCGTTTCTGGTTTCGGTGGCGCTTGCCGCCAGCTTCGTGCTGGCCGGCTGCGACACCGACCAGGCTTCGCTTGCGACCAATGCCAAGGCCAACCAGCCGGTGCCGCCAAAGCTTCTCGCCGCGATGGTCGAGAAGAACATGGATCTGCAATCACCGATCCTGGTGCGCCTGTTCAAGCAGGAGGCCGAGCTCGAGGTCTGGAAGCAGACCCGCAACGGCCAGTTCGCGCTGCTCAAGACCTATCCGATCTGTCGCTGGTCGGGCGATCTCGGCCCGAAGGTGCGCGAAGGCGATCGTCAGGCGCCGGAAGGATTCTACTCGATCAATCCGGGCCAGATGAATCCGCAATCGGCGTACTATTTGTCGTTCAACACGGGCTATCCGAACGCGTTCGACAAGGCTTTGGGCCGCAGCGGCTCGCAGCTGATGGTGCATGGCGATTGTTCGTCGCGCGGCTGCTACGCGATGACGGACGAGCAGATCGCCGAGATCTATTCGCTCGGGCGCGAATCCTTCTTCGGCGGCCAGAAGGCGTTCCAGCTGCAGGCCTATCCGTTCAAGATGACGCCGGTGAACATGGCCAAGCACCGGAACAATCCGAACATGCCGTTCTGGAAGATGATCAAGGAAGGCTATGATCATTTCGAGGTGACGCGGCAGGAGCCGAAGGTCGATTTCTGCGAGAAGAAGTACGTGTTCGACGCGGCGAAGCCGCCCGACGCCAAGCGCGATCCGGTGTTCGACGCGTCCGCTAAGTGCCCGGCCTATGTGATCCCCGAGGAGATCGCCAGCGCCGTGCGCGAGAAGGATGCGCGCGACCAGGCGGAGTACAACAAGCTGGTTTCGCGCGGCACGCCCGTTGCGCGCATGAACACCGGCATCGACGGCGGCATGAACAAGATCTTTGCCGCGAAGATTCCGGAAGGCTCGACCGGTCTGTCCGAGGGCGCCGAAGGCACCACGCTCCAGATGTTGGCGATGGCGAAGGCGCCGGGCACCATCCCTGGACACGTCAATCCGCCGAAGCCGAATCTCGATGCAGCCGCGCCCTCGCCGCAGGAAGAGCCGGTCGTCGCCGTCAGCGCGCCCGCCGCCAGCGCCCGCGTCGCCACCGCAGCTCCGCCCGAGAAATCCGGCTTCTTCTCCAATCTCGGCCGCAAGATAGGTGTGGGCAATGCCGACGCCACCGCGACCACGCCGCCGCCGCAGGCCACGGCATCCGTCGCCCCGGCTGCGACGTCGACGACGCCGCCCACCGCAGCCTCGAGGCTGAAGGCCGCGGTGACCCGGTTCGTACCGGGCCGCGACACGTCCAAGGACGCAGCGAAGGATGCACCGAAGCCGGCTGTTGCCACTGCCAAACCCGCCGAACCTGCGAAGCCCGACACCCGCCTCGCCGCAACCCGCCCGACGCTGAAGCCGTCGGTGTCGGATGGCGCGGGTGAAGCGACCCAGATCATGGGCGCCGCGCCGGTGGTGCAATCGAACTCGTTCGACAGCCGGTTTGGGGCGGTGAAGTAAAGCGGGCGCTCCGCTTAATCTCTTCGATCCATCCCAGCCTGACGCCGTCATTCCCCGCGAAGGCGGGGAATCCAGTATTCCAGAGGCACCCCTTATCGATCGAGAAGCTGCGGCGTACTGGATGCCCCGCCTTCGCGGGGCATGACAGCCGAGCTCGGTGTGAGAGCGATGCGCTTCACGCGCGCCCTAGGGCGCCAGATACCGCAGCAGCTCCGGATTGCCCCTCACCTCGCCCGCTTCGCCTTGCAGCGCGACGCGGCCGCGGTCCAGCACGTAGGCGTAATCGGCGACGCGGAGCGCGAGGTCGAGGTGCTGCTCGACGATGATGACGGCGATGGTTTTCGCAAGCTCGATCAGGCGCTCGGTGATCTCCTCGATTACGCCGATCCAGACGCCTTCGGTCGGCTCGTCGAGCAGAAGAAGTTTTGGATCGCCCAGCATGGCGCGGCCGATGGCGAGCATCTTGCGCTCGCCGCCGGAAAGCGTGCCGGCGGGCTGGTCGAGGCGCTGGCCGAGCTTTGGGAAGATGGTCAGCACGTGCTCGACCGCGTCGGCTTTCCTGCTCGCGAGCGACCCGACCGCGAGATTGTCGCGCACCGACAGGCGCGCGAACACCGAATGCTCCTGCGGCACGTAGCCGATGCCGGCGCGCACGCGCTCCTGGGTCGCGCGGCGGCTGACGTCGCGGCCATCGAAGGCGACCTCGCCCTTCCACGGCGGCAGTTCGCCGACGATGGTCTTCATCAGCGTGGTCTTGCCGGCGCCGTTGCGGCCCAGCACGGCGACACCGCCGCGCCAGGGAATGCCGAGGTTGACGTCGAACAGGACCTGGCTGCGACCATAGCCGGCGTCGAGATGCTTGATGTCCAAAAATTCAGGCACGGCGCAAATAGATCTCCTGGACGGCCTTGTTGGCCTGGATCTCCGACACCGTGCCGGACGCCAGCACCTTGCCCTGGTCGAGCACGGTGAGACGATCGCAGATGTCGCGGATGAAATCGAGATCGTGCTCGACGATGACCAGCGAGCAATGTTTTTTGATCGGCTGCAGCAATTCACCGGTGACGCGGCGCTCCTCCAGGCTCATGCCGCCGGTCGGCTCGTCCAGCAGCAGAAGCTTCGGCTTGCAGGCCAGCGCCATCGCGATCTCCAGCCATTGCTGCTGGCCGTGCGACAGCGCCGCCGCCGCGTCGAAAGCGCGGTTGGCGAGGCGAAATTGCGTCAGCATGGTCATGACCTGATCGTGCAAGAGCCCGCGCGTGCGCGAGAACACGAGATCGAACAGCGAGGATTGCGCCTGCAGCGCGAGCAGAATGTTGTCGTAGAGCGTCAGCGTCGGCAGCACGGATGTGATCTGAAATTTCAAGCTCATACCGGCGCGGGCACGCTCGGTCGGCGTGAACGCGGTGATATCGGCGTTGACGAAGGAGACCTTGCCCTGTGTCGGCACCTCGGCGCCGGCGATGCACTTCATCAGCGTGCTCTTGCCGGAGCCGTTCGGGCCGATCAGGCCGTGAAACTCGTTCTCGCCGACGGTCAGCGCGGCGCCGTCGAGCGCGGTGAGCTTCCCGAAGATCTTCTTGACGCCGGTGGCTTCAAGGAGCGGCATCGCGCTTCTCCTTCGCGGTCTTCCTGGATTTGCCACCAAAGCTGCCGACCCGCTCGCGCTCGCCGAGCACGAAGCTGATCAGGCCGAGCGGCCGGAACAGAATCACCAGCAGGAGCAGCACGCCAAGGATGATCGGCCAGACCTCGCGGTAATTGTCCGAGAGCCAGAAGCTGACGCCCTCGACGATGACGGCACCGATGACGGCGCCGATCAGCGTGCCGGAGCCGCCGAACAGCACATAGAGCACCACTTGCGTCGAGACCACGACGCCGACCATGTTGGGCCAGACGAAACCTTCGTGGAAGGCATAGAGGCTGCCGGCGAGGCCGGCCACTGCGCCTCCGATCGCAAAAATGATCGCCTTCAGATGCTGCGCCTTGTAGCCGAAAAAGGCGATGCGCTGCTCGTTCTCGCGCAATCCCGCGAGCGCCAACCCGAACTGCGAGCGCACCAGAAAGCGGCAGAGGAGATAGACCACGACGAGCAGGCCAAGCACGAGATAATAGAACGGCGGCCCTTCCGAGAACTCGTAACTGCCGAGCGTCATCGAGGAGATCGAGGGGATGCCGTTCTGGCCACCGAGATAGTACCAGCCGCGCGCAAGCCGATCGGCGGCGTAGGATCCGGTCAGCGTGCCCAGCGAGACGAAGATCACGCTGGAGGGATGCCGTCCAAGCAGCAGGAAGCCGCCCAGCAGTAGCGCAAAGGTGAGCCCGATCATGGTGCCCGCGGGCAGCACCAGGAAGATGTTGGTAATGTCGAGATCGCGCGCGAGCAGCGCCACGCCATAGCCGGCCGAGCCGAAAAACAGCGCCTGGCCGAAGCTCATGATGCCGGCATAGCCCCACACCAGGTCGAATGACAGCGCGAACAGCGCGAGGATGATCACGCGCGTCGCGAACACCGTGAGGTAGTCCTGCAGCACCAGCGGCGCGAGCAGCGCCGCGACGAGCACGACGCCCTCCACGATCGGCAGGATTTTCCGCGCCGAACCGGCTTGCCCTGCTGATCCGTGTTCAACCATGGCAACGTTCTGCTCCCCGCTGATCTCAGCGGGGACTGCCTGCTTTACTGCGCCCATCGCTTTCGGCATTCGACTCTAGCATTCCTTGGGATCGACGAGTCCGTCGCTGCGTCCGACGATCTCGTAGTTCCCGCCTTTGGCGACAGCGGTGTACATCTTCATCTTGCAGTGGCGCTTGCCCGGCACCATCTCGGCAGGTCCGCCGGGACCTTCGGCGATCTTGGCATGATCGAGCGCAGCGGCGACCGAGTCGCGATCGACCTTGCCGGCTTCCTTGACGGCGGCTTCCCACAGTTTCAGGCCGCGATAGGTGCCGGTGGCGGCGCTGCCGGCAGCGAACAGGAAGTTGCCCGGGAAATCCTTCTCGTAGGCCGCCTGGATTTTTGCGTCGAACGGGTTCTCCTTGGTGAGCACCTTGAAATAATCGAGACAGCTGGCGAGACCCTCGATCTCGGCCGCCTGATTGATGTTGAGCGTGTTCTCGTCATAGTAGACGCAGGCCAGCCGTCCGCCATTCTTGAGAAAGCCGGCCTCGTAGAGCTGCTTGAAGAACGGACCGACGCCGGGCGGGATGACGGTGTTGAAGACGACGTCGACCTTGTTGGAGATGATGCGGTTGACGGTCGAGGAGAAGTCGACCTGGTCAAGCGGATAGTATTCCTCGAACACGACCTCGCCGCCGTTGGCCTCGATCACCTTGCGGGCGTAGACGTTGAGTGTGTGCGGCCAGACATAGTTGGCGCTCGGCAGCGCGAACTTCTTGCCGCCGTTCTTGATCAGCCAGGGAATGAACTCGTCACACTGCTGCGCCGGCGTCGGCCCGGTACAGAACAGATAAGGCGTGCACTCCTTGCCTTCGTAGAGCTGCGGATAGATGTAGAGCGTCTTGCCGCGCGCGACGATCGGGTCCTTGATGGCGTTGCGCATCGACGAGGTGATGCCGCCCAATACCATGTCGACCTTGTCGCGCTGGATCAGCTTGCGGACGTTGCCGACCGCGACGGATTCGTTCGAGGCGGTGTCCTCGATAAAGAGCTCGAGCGGGCGGCCGAGCAGACCGCCGCCGGCGTTGATCTCCTTGATCACCATCTTGGCGACGTTGGCGTCGGCATTGCCGGCGTAGGCAATCGGCCCGGTGAGGTCGGTGGCGATGCCGACCTTGATCGGGGCTTCGGCCGCATTGGCCCAGGGCGCCGGGATCACCCAACCGCCGACGCCGGTTGCGACTGCACCGGAGGCAAAGGCGAGATTCGAAAGGAACCGGCGACGGGAGAGCTGAGAACGATCGGACATGTGACTAAACCCCTTTTCCAGCAATGAGGCCCTGCGGCCGGAATTTGATGAAGACGATGGCGAGAACGAAGACGAGGACATCGGCCACGACGGGCGCCATCACCCAGGGCAGCGCGGCGCTGAGCGTGCCGATGACGCCGGCGCCCGCGACCGGCCCGATGAAGGAGCCGACGCCGCCGACCATGACCGCGACAAAGCCCTGGATCAGGAAGCGCAGGCCGAGATCGGCGAACAGGCTGAACACCGGCACGATCAGTGCGCCGGCAAGGCCGGCAAGCGCCGCGCCGAACGCAAAGGTGGCGCCGTAGATCAGCGGCGTGGAGATTCCGGAGGCGCGGGCCAGCGAAGGATTTTCCAGGGTAGCGCGCACGCGCAGGCCGAAGCTGGTGCGCGCCAGCAGCAGATAGCAGCCGCCCATCACCAGCGCCGTGATGATGATGATGGTGAAGCGCCAGGCGGAGATGTGCATGGCACCGATATCGATCGAGCCGCCGATCGGCTCCGGCACGGTGAGATAGAAGCCGCCGATCAAGCCGCGCACGGATTCGCGGATGATCAGGCCGAGCGCATAGGTGCCGAGCATGGCGACGATGGGGGCTGCGTAGAAGCGTCGGATGATCAGCGCCTCCAGCACGAAGCCGAGCGCGCCGACAATGAATGGTGCGGCGACCATGCCGGCCCAGATCGGCAGGCCCTTGGCGTAGGCGAGATAGGTGATGTAGGCCCCGAGCAGGACGAACTCGCCCTGCGCGAAGTTGAAGATGCCCATCATGCTGGCGATGATCCCGAGCCCCAGCACGATCAGGACGATGATCGCGCCGAAGCTCAGGATCTCGAACGCCGCGACGAACGCGTTAGCCATGCGCCGGAGCCTTTCCCGTTCCGAAGGAATCGGAACGGGGCTCCGGCTCGTTGTCTTGACGCGTCCGAAAACGCTTCCCTGTTCCGTTGGCCCGCATCAATGCCTCGCTCACATCTTCTTCCAGTCGCCGATCTGCTCGAAGGCGTGGGCAGCCCGGTAGATGGTGGATTCCTCGAACATGCGGCCGACCAGCATCAGGCCGACGGGCAGGCCGTCGACCATGCCGCAGGGCAGCGACATCGCCGGATGATGGGTGATGTCGAACGGCGCGGTGTTGGAGATCATCTCCAGCGCACGCGCGACATAGTCTTCGCGGCTGGCCGTGGGCTCCGGCAGCTTCGTCGCCTTCATCGGCGTCGTCGGCAGCAGCAGCAAATCGTAGTCTTTGAAGGCCTTGTCGTAAGCCGCGGTCAGGCGTCGGGAAATGTTGAGAGCCTTGCCGTAATAGCGCGGACCAAACGTGTTGTTGATGTAGGTGCCGAGCAGCAGGAACAGCTTTGTGGTCTCGGACAGAGAATCCGCCTGCCGGCGCCAGCCCCGATGGAAATCCATCAGAGTGGTCGAATAGAGGTCGGATCGGCTCAGCCCATAACCGTCGCCATACATCATGGTCTGGGTCATGCCCTCGGTGCCGATCGGCGTCCAGATCGCGGGGCCCATGAGATGCATCGGGATCGAAACGTTCTCGACCGTGGCGCCCAGATCCTTGAAACGCTTTGCGGCCTCCCGCACGCTCTCGTTGACGGCGGCTTCGGCCGTCGCCTGCTCAAAGCCTTCCTTGAGGATGCCGATCCTCATGCCCTTGACGCCCTGGCCGAGCGCCTTGGTGTACTCCTCGACCTTGGGCGCCTTGATGCGGGGATCGTAGCCGTCGTCACCGGCCAGCACCTCCAGCAGCAGCGCGTTGTCGGCGACGGTCGCCGTCATCGGGCCGGTGTGGTCGACGAACACCTCGATCGGCATGATGCCGGTGTAGGGCACGAGGCCCCAGGTCGGCTTCATGCCATAAGTGCCGCAGAACGAGGACGGCATGCGGATCGAACCGCCCTGGTCGCCGCCGATCGCCATGTCGACCTCGCCGAGCGCGACGACGACGCCGCTGCCTGACGACGAGCCGCCGGCCGAATAGCCCATCTTGTGCGGATTGTGGACGGCGCCGACCGCATTGGTGTGGCTGCCGCCGGACATGCAGAAGGATTCGCAATGAACTTTTCCGGCGATCTCGGCGCCGGCATCGAGCATGCGGGTGACGATGGTGGCGTCGAAATCGGGGACGTAGCCTTCGAGCGTCGCCGAGCCGTTCATCATGGGAACGCCGGCGAGCATGATGTTGTCTTTCAGGGCGACCGTCTTGCCCTTGAGCTTGCCGCTCGCCGCACCCTTCACGGTCGACTTGCGATACCAGGCGTTGCGCGGGTTCTCTTCCGGCGAGGGCCGATAGCCCGGCGTGCGCGGATATTTGACCTCCGGCACCTCGTCCGGCATGGCTCCGACGAGATTGTAGGCCTCGATCGAGCCCTGCATCAGACCGCGGAACGAGGCGACATCGTCGTCGGTCAGCGAAAGGCCGCACTGGTCGGCGACACTGCGCAATTGGGCTGGCGTGGGAAGGACAACTGTCACGGCGCTCTCCTCAAAGGCTTCTTGATCCCTGGAATTGGAATCCCTGGCATTGGAGCCTCATTGGCGCGCGTGTGCGGCGCGCGCCCATCGGCTCTACCTCGATATTACAGACGGAAATATTTTCCTTTTCAAGTATTATTTTGGATTCGGGCGTTTGCAGATGGGGCGCCGGCGTCAGATCGGTTTGATCAGCTTGAAATCGAGGCCATCCGCGCCGGCGAGATACATTTGCATCCGGGTATGACCGTTCCTGACGGTGACGGGACCGCGCGCGCCGCCATAGACGATGTTGCGGCCGGCCGCGAGCATGGGCCCCATCGCCAACGTGCCCGCCTTGTTTGCCACGGCCTCAAGGAAGCGCAGTCCCTCATAGCTGGATTGACCGAGCGAGCCGATCGGGGGGCCGTTCGGTCCGAACATCGCGCGATAGCGGCTCTGGAAGTCGTCGTTGGCCCGCGATCCGATGCCCGGGAAATAGCCGGAGGCACAGAACAGATTTTCGCTGTTGTCGGCGCCGATTCCGAGCAGCACGGTCTCGTCCATCGCCCCGGCCAGCCGCAGCGTCGTGGCGCCGAGGCCGCATTCGCCGAACGCGCGATTGAACGTGATGCTGTCGGTGCCGATCAACGAGATCAGGACGACGTCAGGCCTCGCGGCACGGATGCGCTCCAGATGCGGCTCGTGGTTGTCTTCGCCGAGGGGAACGAACTCTTCGCCGACGACATGGCCGCCGGCCTCCTTGATGTAGCGCTTCACCGCGCGGTGCGACTGCCAGGGCCAGACATAATCGCTGCCGATCAGGTACCAGCGCGCCGCCTTCTTGACGTCGGCAAGCCAGTGGATGGAGGGGCGGCTCTGCCAGCGCGGCGTCTCGCCGATCGCCATGACACCCGGCGTCTGCTCGCCGCCCTCGTAGACGGGCGTATAGATGTAGGGGATACGGTGGCGGGTCGTAACCTTGCGCAGCGCCACACGCACCGCGCTGGTATGCAGTCCCACGATGAGGTCGATCTCATCGGAAGCGATCGCCTGCTCGGCGCGGCTCAGAATCCCGTCGAGCGGCCCGCCGGCATCGTAGATCGAAAGCTCGATCTCGCGCCCGAGAATGCCGCCGCGCTTGTTGATCTCGGCGACCGCGAGCTGCGCGCTGCTTGTCGCGCACGGGCCCCAGACACCGGGCGAGCCGGTGCAGCAAATGAAGCCCCCGATGCGGAGCTTGTTGTGTGCGCCGCGGCGCTTCATGAAATGCGCATCAGCCGGCGACAGGTCGAAATCCGCTGCCGCGGGCGACAGATTCCTGAACAGCAAGGACGGCGGTAACGCCGGACCGCCGTGAGCCGGGAAGTTTACCGTCGCGCGCACGCCAACTCCTGTCTGATACCAGACTTGAAAGCTCATTCAGCAGGCGGCCGCGGCACCCGCCCTATTGTTGGGCAATATCCTATTTTGAAAATATTGAATATTCAAGAATTGAAGTGCATATAGATGCAGCATCGATTGCAAGACATTCACTCATTTGGGTCAAGACAAAGTCTTAGCCGTGGCAAAACCGAACACCCCGATCACCGAACACCTCGCGTATCTGCTCGCGCAAGCCAACCGGGAGATCAACCGGCAGCTCGAACTGCGGTTGAGCAAGGAAGGCGTGCCCGTCGAGCAGTGGCGCATTCTGAAAGTCCTGTCGGATGGCAACGGCCATTCGATGGGAGAGCTCGCGGATGCCGTGCTGCTCAACCATCCGACGCTGACCAAGATGATCGATCGCATGGTCTCGGACACGCTGGTCTACCGCGTGCAGGACCCGAACGACCGCCGCAAGGTCCTGATGTTCATCTCCGATCGCGGCAAGGTGCTGAGCAAGAAGCTCAACTCGCTCGCGGTCGACCAGGAAGAGCACATCCTCGAGAGCTACGGCGACAAATCGACGAGCGAATTGAAGCGGCTGCTGGAGAGCTTGATCGACAGCTCGAATTGAGCTGGCGTGTTTAGCAAGCTCTCTCCACACGGTCGTCCCGGCGAAGGAGATGGAGCCGCGCGCCCCATACTCGATGTCATCGCCCGATTTAATCGGGCGATCCAGTATTCCAGAGACTGACGTGATTGAACCGAGAAGCCGTGGCGTACTGGGTCGCCCGGCTAAACCGGGCGACGACAGTGGAATGTGAGGCGCCGACGTCGCACCTCACACCTGATCGCTAAGCGTACCGCCCGTGGCAGTGCTTGTACTTCTTGCCTGAGCCGCAGGGGCAATCCTCGTTGCGGCCGATCTTGCCCCAGCTTGCCGGGTTCTTGGGATCGCGCAACGCCGCGTCGGTGGCCTGCGCTCCGAGCGTGACGCTCGCGAGCGCCATTTCGTCCTCGCCGGTGTTCGGGTCGAACTTGTGCGCTTCCATCGGCGGCAGCACCGGGGCTTCCTGCTCCGGCGGCACGATCTCGACCCGCATCAGCTGCGCCGTGACGGCCTCGCGCAGATGCGCGCTCATCTCCTGGAAGAGGTTGAACGCCTCGGTCTTGTACTCCTGCAGCGGATCGCGCTGGCCGTAGCCGCGCAGGCCGATGACCTGGCGCAGATGGTCGAGCATGATCAGATGCTCGCGCCAGAGATGGTCGAGCGTCTGCAGCAGGATGGTCTTCTCGACGTAACGCATCACGTCGGGACCCCATTGCGCGACCTTTGCGGCCATGTGCTCGTCGGCGCGGGTCTCGATGCGCGTGAGCAGCTCCTCGTCGGCGATGCCCTCTTCCTTGGCCCAGTCCTCGACCGGCAGGTCGAGATCGAGCACGCGCTTGAGCTCTTCCTTCAGGCCCGCGACGTCCCACTGCTCGGCATAGGCATGCTCGGGCACGTGCTTGGCGACGAGGTCGTCGATGAAGGCGTGGCGCATGTCGGCGACGGTCTCGGCGACGCTGTCGTCCTTCATCAGGTCGACGCGCTGGTCGAAGATCACCTTGCGCTGGTCGTTCTGGACGTTGTCGAACTTGAGCAAATTCTTGCGGATATCGAAGTTGCGCGCCTCGACCTTCTGCTGCGCCTTTTCGAGCGCCTTGTTGATCCAGGGATGGATGATGGCCTCGCCCTCCTGCAGGCCGAGACGCTGCAACATGCTGTCGAGGCGATCCGAGCCGAAGATGCGCATCAGATCGTCTTCCAGCGACAGGAAGAATTTCGAGCGGCCGGGATCGCCCTGACGGCCGGAGCGGCCGCGGAGCTGGTTGTCGATGCGGCGGGATTCGTGGCGCTCGGAGCCCATGATGTAGAGGCCGCCGGGCTTCTTCACGGTCTTGGCGGGCTTCGAACCCTTCGCGGGCTCGATCTCGACCTCTTCCTCGGCCTTCAGCACGATGTCGCGGAAGTGCTCGATGTCGGCCTTGATCTGCTCGATCTTCAAGGCCTTCTCGGCCTCGTCCTCGATCGAAGCGGCCTCCTGCTGGATGCGCATTTCCAGCGAGCCGCCGAGCTTGATGTCGGTGCCGCGGCCGGCCATGTTGGTCGCGATCGTGATCGCGCCGGGGACGCCGGCTTCCGCGACGATGTAGGCTTCCTGCTCGTGGAAGCGCGCATTCAGCACCGCGAACAGCTTTGCCGGTTTGCCGGCGCGGGCCGCCGCGTACAGCTTCTGCATCGAATTTTCGTTGCCGAAATCGATCTGCCGATAGCCGTGCTTCTTGAGATATTCGGCGATCACTTCCGACTTTTCGATCGAGGCGGTGCCGACCAGCACCGGCTGCAGCCGCGCATTGGCGCGCTCGATCTCGGCCAGGATCGCGGCGTATTTCTCGTTCTGGGTGCGATAGACCTCGTCGTCCTCGTCGAGACGGGCGACCGGCAAATTGGTCGGGATCTCCACGACCTCGAGCTTGTAGATGTCGAACAATTCGTCGGCTTCGGTCAGCGCCGTGCCGGTCATGCCGGCGAGCTTTTCGTACATCCGGAAATAGTTCTGGAAGGTGATCGAGGCCAGCGTCTGGTTTTCCGGCTGGACCTGCACGTGCTCCTTGGCTTCCAGCGCCTGATGAAGGCCTTCCGAATAGCGGCGGCCCTGCATCATGCGACCGGTGAACTCGTCGATGATGACGACCTCGTCGTCGCGGACGATGTAGTCCTTGTCGCGCGTGAACAGCGTGTGGGCGCGCAGCGCCTGGTTGATGTGGTGCACGACGGAAACGTTCTCGACGTCGTAGAGCGATTCACCCTTGAGCTGGCCGGCATCGCGCAGCAGCGTCTCGATCTTCTCCATGCCGGCTTCGGTCAGCGTCACCGTACGCTGCTTCTCGTCGACGTCGTAGTCGGACTTGTCGAGCTTGGGCAGGAAGCCGTCGATGGTGTTGTAGAAGTCGGAGCGGTCGTCGAGCGGGCCGGAGATGATCAGCGGCGTGCGCGCTTCGTCGATCAGGATGGAGTCGACTTCGTCGACGATGGCGTAGAAGTGCGGCCGCTGGACCATGTCCTCGAGCCGGTACTTCATGTTGTCGCGCAGATAGTCGAAGCCGTATTCGTTGTTGGTGCCGTAGGTGATGTCACAGGCATAGGCCATCTTGCGCTCGGAATCGTCGAGGCCGTGCACGATCACGCCGGTGGTCAGGCCGAGGAAGCCGTAGATCTGGCCCATCCAGGCGGAGTCACGGCGGGCGAGGTAATCGTTGACGGTGACGACGTGGACGCCCTTGCCGGCGAGCGCGTTGAGGTAGACCGCGAGCGTTGCGACCAGGGTCTTGCCTTCGCCGGTCTTCATCTCGGCGATGTCGCCCTCGTGCAGCACCATGCCGCCGATCAGCTGGACATCGAAATGGCGCTGGCCGAGCGTGCGCTTGGCGGCTTCACGGACCGTGGCGAAAGCGGGGACCAGCAGGTCGTCCAGGGTCTTGCCCTCGGCGAGCTGCTTTCTGAACTCGACGGTGCGGGCCTTGAGTGCCTCGTCGGAGAGTTTCGAGACCTCGGGCTCCAGCGCGTTGATCGCGTTGACGCGGGACTGATATCCCTTCACCCGCCGGTCGTTGGCGGAGCCGAAAAACTTGCGGGCGAGCGCGCCGATCATGCTTAGTTCCTGTGTTCGCGATTCAACCGCGTTCGCGTTGCAGCCAAGAGGTTGTCACCCGCCTGCCTATCAACTCACCGTGACGCCTGCTGGGCGCCAGAGCCCCGTCTGCGGGGGGTCCATCCGCCATATGGGTGGGAGTTGGGCAAGTCTGGGTTCAACGGCCAAAAACGCAGCAAAATAAACGCCATCGCATGGACGCGACCGGGCAGAGATATGGCCCGGTCAGGGCCTTGTCAACGGCGGGTGCATTGCGGCTAATTCATCATTTTGACAGACTTTTCGCGTTGCCAAGGCCCCCTGAATTGGGCGAGTGTCCGCCCCGCTCGAGCAGCCCCCTGCTTCAACAAAAGGATTTTCCATGACCACCTCGTTCCCGGTAACCAGAACCGGCCTGCGCTTCGGCCTCGCCACCGCCCTCGTGGGCTGCCTTGCGCTGGCGCTGATCGCGGGTCCCGGCCGGGCTGCCGACGATCCGGTGCTGGCGAAGGTCAATGGCGCGGAAATCAAGAAGAGCGACGTCGCCATGGCCGAAGAGGAACTCGGGCCGAGCCTCGCCCAGATGGACCCGGCGACCAAGGACGAGAACGTCCTGTCCTTCCTGATCGACATGAAGATCGTCGGCAAGGCCGCCGAGGACAAGAAGCTCGCCGAGGGCGAGGAGTTCAAAAAGCGGCTCGCGTTCGCCCGCAACCGCCTGCTGATGGACAGCCTGCTCGCCGGCGAGGGCAAGGCCGCCACCACCCCGGATGCCATGAAGAAGGTCTATGAGGAGGCCTCCAAGCAGATCACCGGCGAGCAGGAAGTGCACGCCCGCCACATCCTGGTCGAGACCGAGGACGAGGCCAAGGCGGTGAAGGCCGAACTCGACAAGGGCGCCGATTTCGCCGAACTCGCCAAGAAGAAGTCCAAGGATCCGGGCTCGGCCGACGGCGGCGACCTCGGCTTCTTCACCAAGGAGCAGATGGTGCCGGAATTCTCGGCGGTCGCCTTCGCGCTCGAGCCGGGCAAGATCTCCGACCCCGTGAAGTCGCAGTTCGGCTGGCACGTCATCAAGGTCGAGGAAAAGCGCAGCCGCAAGGCGCCGGACTTCGAGCAGGTCAAGGCGCAGATCGAGCAGTATGTCACCCGCAAGGCCCAGGCCGATTACGTCGCCAAGCTGCGCGCGGAAGCCAAGGTCGAGCGGCTGGACCAGCCGGCGGATGCGGCAAAGGACGCCAAGCCGGCCGATGCGGCCAAGCCGGCTGACGCCAAGCCGTCCGACAGCAAGATGGCGCCCCCGGCGAAGAAGTAAGAATTCGCTGTCACTTCGGTGACGTGAAGAGTATCTAAGCCTTTGTGATGCCCGGCCCCCGCGCCGGGCATCTGCATGTCCAGATCCCACAAAGGCGCCCCGATGTCCTCCTCCGTTTCCCCCCTCGCCCCGAAACACGTTCCCGACATGCCCGTGATCGCGGGGGTCCGTCTCGCGACGGCCGAAGCCGGCATTCGCTACAAGAACCGCACCGACGTGCTGCTGGCGGTGATGGACAAGGGCACCGCGGTCGCAGGCGTCTTCACCAAGTCGAAATGTCCCTCCGCGCCGGTGGAATGGTGCCGCGCCAAGCTGAAAGGCGGCAAGGCCCGCGCGTTGGTGGTCAATTCCGGCAACGCCAATGCCTTCACCGGCAAGACCGGCCGCAGCTCCACGGCACTGACCGCGAAGATCGCGGCCAAGGCCGTCGGATGCACCGAGGGTGAGATCTTCCTGGCCTCGACCGGCGTGATCGGCGAGCCGCTGGATGCGAGCAAGTTCGATGGCGTGCTCGGTCGGCTCGCGGAAACCGCCGAGGCCGGCGATTATCTGGCGGCCGCCAAGGCGATCATGACCACCGACACCTTCCCGAAGGTCGGGACCGCGACCGTGAAGCTCGGCAAAGCCAAGGTCACCATCAATGGCATGGCCAAGGGTGCCGGCATGATCGCGCCCGATATGGCGACGATGCTGTCCTTCATCTTCACCGACGCACCGATCGCGCCTGCCGCGCTGCAGGCGCTGCTCAAAAGCGGCGTCGAGGACACCTTCAACGCGGTCACGATTGACGGCGACACCTCGACCTCGGACACGCTGCTGGCCTTTGCCACCGGTGCTGCTGCGGAACACGGCGCGCCGAAGATCAGTCGCGCCACCGACCCGCGCCTGAAAGCCTTCGTCAAGGCCTTCAACCAGGTGCTCGCCAATCTTTCCGAGCAGGTGGCCCGCGACGGCGAAGGCGCCCGCAAGCTGGTCGAGATCACCGTCGAGGGTGCCAAGACCAAGGCCTCGGCGCGCAAGATCGCGATGTCGATCGCGAACTCGCCGCTGGTGAAGACCGCAATCGCCGGCGAGGACGCCAATTGGGGCCGCGTGGTGATGGCGGTCGGCAAGGCCGGCGAGCCGGCTGACCGCGACAAGCTCTCGATCTCGTTCAACGGTATCCGCGTCGCCAAGAGCGGCGCGCGAGATCCGTCCTATGACGAGGCGCAGGTGTCGGAAGCGATGAAGGCGCCGGAGATCGCGATCAAGGTCTCGCTCGGCCTCGGCAAGGGCCGCGACCGCGTGCTGACCTGCGACCTCACCAAGGAGTATGTCGCGATCAACGGGGATTACAGGTCGTAGCCGGACTCGCGGTGAGTCCGCTTGACCCGCAAGCGGGCGGGGTGATCAAAATCACCCCGAGATCCGCGCATCCGCGAGTGCCTTCTTGAACAGCGCGTTCATCGCTTCCGAAATGCCCTGGGTGGGGCTGACCTCGAAATAGAATCCCGGCGAAGCGCAGCTCTGCATGTTCTGCGCGATCTTGCTGTTCGGAGACGGCCCCCACGGCCCGGGGTTAAAGGGCGAGATCCAGGTGGTGTACCAGGTGTCGGTAGGTGGTTGATACGTCGTGTACAGCACCGCGATCTTGATACCGCGGTCCTTGATGGCCGTGCAGAGCGCCGGATTGATCGGCGACTGACAGCGATTCGATGACGCGAGAGGATACGAAGAAGACGAGACACTACACATCGTCGTGCCTGAGTTGGTTTCGTCAGCGACCCCATCGGATACAAAAAACAGATATTTCAGCGGTGACGCGGATGTGCCGGCTCCCGGCGAGGCGATTGCGCTATTGATCGCGGGAAAAATCGTGGTGAAGGGAGTATCTTTGTCTTTAGTATACGAGTCATTCTGACCGGCGACCGCCATCAGGTCGATGTTTCCCGCCGCAGTCTTGGCGGAGCTCAGGCTCGACGACAGCGCGAACAGATTTCTCAATCCGATCGTCGCTGACGAAGCGCCGAAATCGTAGATCGCCATTCTGAACTGGTTCGAATAGGTCTGCGTGTTCTGGGCTGTGTCCATCAGGTTCGCGCTCGCCTGGCGCACCACGTCAATTCGGGTCGTGATGCCGTTTGCTTTGGCGATGTCGTAGTTGCTTGTGCCGGCGGCCTTGGTGGTGTCGTGACACGCGAATGCACATCCACCCGTCTTTCCCTGCAATTTCGTTATGTCGGTCGGTGTCGCTGCGACGCCCATCGACGGAGAATTGTCCAGCAGGAGATAGAAGTCGACATAGAGCGGCATATTGGCCGTCGACGACGACGTGCCGCTCATGGTCAGTGTGGTCTTGCCGATCAGGCCGAGAAACATGGTGTTGATGGTGGCGGTGAACGAGACGGTCGAGTTTATGGTCGAGCCGGTCTTGACGACGGTCGGGGTGACGCTGTCGAGCGTATAGCCGGTCAGGTTGGCGCGATTGGCATCGAAGATTTTCTGGGCGTCGTCGACGCCGGCCGTGATCGTGCCGTCCGTGGTCATCGAGCCCGCGGCGGCAAACCCCGGCGATGCCTTGGCGAGCGCACCGACGCTGGCCGCGTCAGCCGCGCCCTGAAGCTTGGCCCGGACCTGCGTCGCGCGGGAGTAGTCGATCGCGGTGCCGATGAACGTGATCAGGGGGACGCAGCAGATTGCGAAGATCACCGCGACATTGCCGCGCCGGTCGCGAAGGAACCGACGGAAGATGGTACGACACTCAGCGCGCATGGATCTGGCCCGAAATGGTTTCAGCGTGTCCACTCTAGGAACCGTGGATTAAATATGACTTATGGAGACCTCGGAAACATGGGCCGTAACAGGGTTAACGAACCGTTGCGGATGATCCTTCAGCGAGCGGAATTCCAGGCATGGCTGATCTCAAACTGACGCTCGTGGTGGCTTGCGCCCTGGTCGACGCCGACAAGCGCGTCCTGATCGCGCAGCGCCCCGAGGGCAAGACGCTGGCCGGCCTTTGGGAATTTCCCGGCGGCAAGTGCGAGCCCGGCGAGCGGCCGGAACAGAGCCTGATCCGCGAACTCCACGAGGAGCTCGGCATCACCGTCGCCGAACCCTGTCTGGCGCCGCTGACGTTCGCGAGCTACGGCTACGAGACCTTCCACCTCCTGATGCCGCTCTTCATTTGCCGGCGCTGGGAGGGACAGGTCACGCCGCGCGAAGGCCAGGCCCTGGCCTGGGTTCGCGCCAACAAGC
This sequence comes from Bradyrhizobium sp. MI1.4, assembly GCF_055811315.1. Taxonomy (NCBI): domain Bacteria; kingdom Pseudomonadati; phylum Pseudomonadota; class Alphaproteobacteria; order Hyphomicrobiales; family Nitrobacteraceae; genus Bradyrhizobium; species Bradyrhizobium sp. MI1.4. The sequence goes on from NZ_JBVVPP010000041.1 coordinate 25,016, forward strand.
TGCGCGACTATCCCATGCCGCCCGCGGACATTCCGCTGATCCCGCATTTGATTGATTTGTTGATGTGAATTCGAAGCGGGCACCACACTCTCGGCGTCATGCCCGGGCTTGTCCCGGGCATCCACGATCTTCGTGCTGAACCGAGAGGCGTGGATGGCCGGGACATAGGCGAGCGGAAGCGACGCCGTCCTTCGGACGGCATGCCGGCCATGACGGCGGAGAGAGCTTACGTCCCTCCGGCCTTCTTCACCGCTTCCGCCAGGCTCGCCTTCGCTGATCCAGGCTTGAGCGGCTGCTGCTGGCTCGCATGCGGCGCCCAGCCGGAAAGCCAGATGATGTCGAATGTCGCACGGATGCGGCCGTCGGCGTCGGCAAAGCGTTCCGCGTAGATTTCAGCCATCCGCAGCAGCGTCGATCGCCGGCTCGGCGTGCGTCGCCGCTCGATCAGCACATTGGCGGCGCCCATGCGCCTGATATCCTGCATCAGCGCGAACGCGTTGGCGTAGCGCACCACGACGCGGTCGACATCGGTGACCGGCAGCGCAAACCCCGCCCGCTGCAACAGCGCGCCAACGTCGCGCAGATCGGCGAACGGTGCGACTCGCGGCGATACGCCGCCCTCGCATTCGGCCTCCGCGGCGGCAAAGGCCTGGCGCAGCTCGGTCAGGCTGTCGCCGCCGATCATCGCCGCCAGCAGCAGCCCGTCCGGCCTCAGCGCGCGACGGATCTGCGCGAGCACACCCGGCAGATCGTTGGCGAATTGCAGCGCCAGCGCCGAGACCACGAGATCGAGGCTCTCCGGTACAAAGGGCAGCTTCTCCGCACCCGACGCATCGAGCTCAATGCGCTCGATCGAGGGCAGTCGCGCGCGCAGCACCGCGAGACCCTCGCCGGGCGTCCAGAGATCGGCCGCTGTGTGAAACTCTCGCATCACCGCGGCCAGCCGGTCGGAGATGTCCTCGGCGACCCGATCCAGCAGGAAGCTCGCGGCACCTTGCGCCTGCGCGCGGCGCTGTCGCGCGCGCAGCAAGGCACGATCGAACAAAGCGGGCGGGGTTTGTGGGTCTTGAGCCATGCCGCTGGTTACGCCGATCATGCTGGTTCTGGCAATCCACTGCGCGCGGCGCTAGCCTTGCCTCATGGAGCCGACACCGGCCCCCGTGTTCCAAACTAGCAATCCGCACCAGGCCCGCGGCGCCGGAGCGTCAAACGATGATCACCTGTTATCTGCGATACGAGATCCCCCCGGACAAGCTCGCCGAATTCGAAGCCTATGGCAGGATGTGGCTGGAACTAGTGCCAAGATTCGGCGGCATCCACCACGGGTACTTCCTGCCATCGGAAGGCGCCAGCGACGTCGCCCTCGCGATGTTCAGCTTCCCGAGCTTCGCGGCGTACGAACAATATCGGAAGGCCAGCGCCGAAGATCCGGACGTCCAGAAAGCGATCGAGTTCGCAAGGCAAACGCGCTGCTTTCGCCGTTATGAGCGATCGTTTTTCCGGCCCGTGCTGCCGAAAGAGCCGTAGGCCGGGCGCGGACGAGAACAGCCCATTGACTTGAGCGTGGCGCAGGACGGCGCTAGCCTTGCCCAATGGACGCCGAGGCATCACCACCACGCTCCATTTCCAGCCATTTGCGCGGCGCACTTCAGGCCTGCCGCAGTGTGATGGCGCATCTGCCAAGGCTTGCGCTCGACGTTGCGCTGCCGACACTGTGCGTGTCCTGCCGCGAGCCGGTCGACGGCGAGGGCGTGTGCGCGGCGTGCTGGGCGCGGCTGTCGTTCATCGAACGGCCCTACTGCCCGCGGCTCGGCATTCCCTTTGTGTACGATCCCGGGCCCGACATGCTGTCGATGGAGGCGATCGCGAGCCCGCCGGCCTACCAGCGGGCGCGCGCCGCGGTGCGTTATGACGACGTCGCGCGCACCCTGGTGCATGCGCTGAAATACCAGGACCGGACGGATTTGGCGCCCGCCATGGGCCGCTGGATGGCGCGCGCGGGCGGCGAACTGCTCGCCGAAGCCGACATGCTGGTGCCCGTTCCCCTGCATTGGCGAAGGGCGTGGCGCCGCCGCTACAACCAGTCCGGGGCGCTGGCGCGGATCATCGAGCGGCAGAGCGGAGTGAAGGCGAAGGCTGAGGTGCTGCGCCGGGTACGCGCGACCGAGCAGCAGATCGGCCTGTCGCGGGCCCAGCGCGCTACCAATGTGCAGGGCGCATTCCAGGTATCCCCCGACCGCCAGGCGGACGTTCAAGGTCGGCGCATTGTCCTCATCGACGACGTCCTGACGTCGGGCGCGACGCTGGATGCCTGTGCGCGGGCCCTGCTCCGGGCCAAAGCGGCGCAAGTGGACGTGCTGGTGTTTGCCCGGGTTGTCGAGAGCCGGTGAAGTCCCATATAATTCAATGAATTCATGACATGAGAGCGCTAGACAAGATGACCGCTGCTGTCGAGATCTACACGAGGCCGGGCTGCGGCTATTGTTCCGCCGCCAAGTCGCTGCTGACCCGCAAGAAGGCGACGTTCACGGAGTTCGATATCGCCAAGAACCCGTCCTGGCGCCAGGAGATGTACGATCGCGCCGGCGAGGGCTCGACCTTCCCGCAGATCTGGATCGGCGGGAACCATGTCGGCGGCTGCGACGAGCTCTACGCGCTCGATCGCGAAGGCAAGCTCGACGCCATGTTCGAGAGCGTCAAGGCGGAGTCATGAGCGACAACAGGACTTTCACGGCGGCGATGGTGCAGATGCGCACCGGCCTGATGCCCGAGCCGAGCCTCGCGCAGGCCACCAGGCTGATCCGCCAAGCTGCAGCCAATGGCGCCGACTACGTGCAGACGCCCGAAGTCAGCAACATGATGCAGCTCAACCGCAAGGCCCTGTTCGAGCACCTCCAGAGCCAAGACGACGACAGCTCGCTGAGGGCGTACCGGGCGCTCGCGGCGGAACTGAAGATCCACATCCATGTCGGCTCGCTGGCGCTGCGCTTTTCGAACGAGAAAGCGGTCAACCGCTCGTTCCTGATCGGGCCCGAGGGCAATGTGCTCGCGAGCTACGACAAGATCCACATGTTCGATATCGAGCTGCCTGACGGCGAGAGCTATCGCGAATCCGCCAATTACCAGCCGGGCGAGACGGCCGTGATCTCTGACCTGCCCTGGGGCCGCGTCGGCCTGACGATCTGTTATGACGTGCGCTTCCCCGCGCTCTACCGCGCGCTGGCCGAAAGCGGCGCGTACTTCATCACGGTGCCCTCGGCCTTTACCCGCAAGACCGGCGAGGCGCATTGGCACGTATTGTTGCGTGCGCGCGCGATCGAGACCGGTTGCTTCATCTTCGCCGCGGCGCAGGCAGGCCTGCACGAGAACAAGCGCGAGACTTATGGCCATTCGCTCATCATCGATCCCTGGGGCGAGATTCTCGCCGAAGGCGATGTCGAGCCCGGCATCATCATGGCAAAAATCGATCCGGCCAAGGTCGAGACCGCGCGCCGCGCGATCCCCTCACTCCAGCACGGCCGCCGCTTCGGCGTCGCCGACCCCAAGGCGGGGCCGGACCATCTGCACCTGGTGCGGGGATCGGCATGATCCGCTACGCGCTCCGCTGCCACCGGAGCCACGACTTCGAGAGTTGGTTCCAGAGCTCGGCCGCGTACGACCAGCAGGTGAAGCGCAAGCTCGTGACCTGTCCGATTTGCGGCTCGGCCAAGGTCGACAAGGCGATCATGGCGCCGCGCATCGTCGGCAAGAAGGGCCGCGGACGCGCCACGCCGCCGCCTGAGCCCACCGCCACGATGACCGCGCCCGAAGCTGCGCAATCCGCACCGACCTCGCTGTTGATGGCGCAGGAGCGCGAGCTGCGCGCCAAGCTCAAAGAGCTGCGCGATCACATCGTGAAGAACGCCGACAATGTCGGCGAGCGATTCGCCACCGAAGCCCGCGCGATGCATTACGGCGACAAGGAGCACCGTCCGATCTATGGCGAGGCCTCGCCCGACGAGGCCAAGTCGCTGATCGACGAAGGCATCGAGGTGTCGCCGCTGCCGACGCTGCCGGAAGACCGGAATTAGACTCCCACCAACACCGCCACGCCGACCACGATCAGCGCGATGCCAATAATCTCGCGCGGCGCGATCGGCTGCTTGAACGAATAGTACGCCACGCCTTGCGCGAACAGCACCTCGATCAAAGCGAGGGTGCGGACATTGGCGGCGGCCGTCAGCGCGAACGCTAGGAACCAGAACTGCGAGGCGAAGGCGCCCATGAAGCCGGCGAGCAGCGATGGCTTCCAAAGCCTCAGGATCGACTGAAGCACTTTTGGCGCCCGCCAGAGCAGATAGACCGTCAGGATCAGCGTCTGCACGAACAGGCCGAGCACCAGCGTGAACGATGCCGCAGTCACGAACGAGACATCAGGCACGTTGATGATGGCGCCGCGGAAGCCGACCGCAGAGAGCGCGAAGGCCGCGGCCGCGACGAGGCCGGTGATGGTCGGCTTCAATTCGGCAAAGCTCTTCTCGCCGCCGGGCCGCAGCGCGGTGATGACGACGCCGATTGTCGCGATCACGATCGCAAGCACCTTCAGCCATGTCAGATGATCGCCGAGGAAGACGAAGCCGAAGATGGCGGTCTGGATCGCCTCGGTTTTCAAATAGGCCGTCGTCACCACGAAGGAGCGGTCGTTCATGGCGAGCAGCATCAGGCCGGTCGCGACGATCTGGCTGAGCGCGCCGAGCAGGAGCCACGGCCAGAACACACCGGGCGGCATGTCGAGATGATCGCCGGTGGCGACCAGCACCACCGCCAGGAAAAGCAGCGAGAACGGAAAGCCGAACAGGAAGCGGATATTGGTTGCGCCCCAGGTCCCCAGCGGCTTCGTCAGCGACCGCTGCATCGCATTGCGCGCGACCTGGCCGAGCGCGGCAATGACGGTAAAGGGAATCCAGAGGCTGGCGATGGTGAACATGGGGATGGGACTGCGCTGGGAGCGAGAGGACGTTGAGTCAACGTGCCGCTCGCGCTCAAGCAGGTCAATCACGCGGATGTCATGGGTGCGATGCTTGCCTGACGAATTCGGTGTCGTCCTGGACAAGCGAAGCGCAGATCCATGCCCCATTACCCCAGGGAGTGGTTTGGCGAAGACTCGTAATTATCAATTTTCGCCTAACTAAACCCTGGCTTTCGCCAGGACGACGCCGAATGTTTGGAAGCGGCAACGCCTCACACCATGCCTTCCGCCACCACCATGTAGTTCACGTCCATGTCTGACGAGAGGGTCCATTTGTCGGCGAAGGGGCTGTAGACGACGCCGGTCTGCTCGGTGATGACCAGGCGGTTGTCGAGCAGGTATTTCGTCAACTCGTCGGGGGTGACGAACTTGTTCCACTCGTGGGTGCCGCGCGGCAGCCAGCGCAGGACATATTCAGCGCCGACGATGGCAAGCGCAAAGCTCTTCCAGTTCCTGTTCAGCGTCGAGACCACCATCAGGCCGTTCGGCTTCAGCATCGCGGCGCAGCGCTTCAGGAAAACGCCGACGTCGACGACGTGCTCGACCACCTCCATCGCCAGAACGATGTCGAAGCGCTCGCGCGGGTCGATCTCCTCAACCGTGGTGCAGCGATAGTCGATCGCGAGGTGCGCCTTGTCGGCATGCAGCTTGGCGGCCGCGATGTTGCTGACCGACGGATCGACGCCGATGACCTGCGCACCCAGGCGCGACAACGGCTCGCAGAGCAGGCCGGCGCCACAGCCGATGTCGAGCACGCGCAGACCGCCGAGGCAGTTGAGGCTGCGCGCGTTGCGCTCGAACTTGCGGCAGGCGGCATCGCGGATATAGCCGAGCCGCAGCGGGTTGATCCGGTGCAGCGGTGCCATCTTGCCGTTGGGATCCCACCACTCCGCCGAGAGCTTTGAGAATTTCGCGATCTCGGCGGCATCGACGGTCGAGCCCGGCGAGGTGCTTGCGGTTACGGAAGTATCTTGCTGCATGCTCATGGTTACGCGCGGTCCTACCGCGTGGTGATCGAACTACGGAAGGCGAGCGGCGAGGCGATGGTCTTGATCGTCTCGATCCCCTCGCCGACGCCGCGAATCGTCACGTCGCCGTAGTTGAGAATTCGTCCAAGAATGGTCTGATCGACATCGACGCTCTCGACCTTGTCCAGCGCCATCTCGAAGGTGCGGCGCTTGATGAAGCCGGTCTTGTGCACGACCCGCAAATTGGTCACGTCGGTCTCGGTGGTAAAGCGATGGAACCAGCCCTTCACAGTCCAGTACAGCGCCGCCAGAGCGACCAGGCCGGCCGCAACCAGACAGAGCATGACGAGCCCCTCGACGGTGGTTTGCCGGGACAGGACGAACAGGACCAGCGCCACGATCCAGGCCAGGATCGCCGGAAAATAGAAGATCCAGTGCGCATTGGTCGAATACAGCACCTTCTCGCCAGGCTGCAGGATCTCGTCGATATAGCGCGCCATGATCTCGGTTAACCCACTACCCCGCACCCTGCCCCGCAGGAACCCGCTTGCCCCCGGCCCCGCCGCTATGTATACGCGCGGTCGGTGTCCGCGAGGCCCGTCCAGTGCGGGCCACCATACTGATCCTTATGAAGGAATGCACGCGTCGTCATGAGCCGCCTCGTGATGAAATTCGGCGGCACGTCCGTCGCCAACATCGAACGTATCCGCAACGTCGCACGCCATGTGAAGCGTGAGGTCGACGCCGGCCATGAAGTGGCCGTGGTCGTCTCGGCGATGTCCGGTAAAACCAACGAGCTGGTGGCCTGGTGCACCGAGGCCTCGCCGATGCACGACGCGCGCGAATACGACGCCGTGGTCGCCTCGGGCGAACAGGTGACGTCCGGCCTGCTTGCCATCGTGCTTCAGGGCATGGGTATCCAGGCCCGCTCCTGGCAGGGCTGGCAGATCCCGATCACGACCAGCGACGCCCATGCTTCGGCCCGGATCGAGGGCATCAACGGCAGCGAGATCATCAAGCGCTTCAGGGAGCGCAAGGAAGTCGCCGTGATCGCCGGCTTCCAGGGCATCAACCCCGAGACCAACCGCATCACCACGCTCGGCCGCGGCGGCTCCGATACCTCGGCCGTGGCGATCGCCGCCGCCGTGAAGGCGGACCGCTGCGACATCTACACCGACGTCGACGGTGTCTACACCACCGATCCGCGAATCGTGCCGAAGGCGCGCCGGCTCGACAAGATCGCATTTGAAGACATGCTGGAGCTGGCCTCCCAGGGCGCCAAGGTGCTCCAGGTCCGCTCGGTGGAACTCGGCATGGTCCACAACATGCCAATTTTCGTCCGCTCGAGCTTCGACAAGCCCGAGGATATCGACCCGCATGCCAACCAGCCGCCCGGCACGCTGATCTGCAGCGAGGAGGAGATCATGGAAAGCCACGTCGTCACCGGCATCGCCTTTTCGAAGGACGAGGCCCAGATCTCGGTACGCCAGATCGAGGACAAGCCCGGCGTGGCGGCGTCGATCTTCGGCCCGCTCGCCAATGCCAACATCAACGTCGACATGATCGTGCAGAACGTCTCTGAGGACGGGAAGACCACCGACCTCACCTTCACCGTCCCGGCCGCCGACTACACCAGGGCCAAGGAGACGATTACCGCGGCCAAGAGCCAGATCAATTATGCCCGGCTCGACACGGCTACCGATGTCGCCAAGATCTCGGTGATCGGCAGCGGCATGCGCAGCCATGCCGGCGTTGCCGCCCAGGCGTTCTCGGCCCTCGCAGGACGGAATATCAACATCCGGGCCATTACAACCTCCGAGATCAAATTCTCGGTTCTAATCGACACCGCCTATACCGAGCTTGCGGTGCGCACCCTGCACACGCTCTACGGTCTCGATCAGGCTTAGGCTAATTTTCTCTTAGCGGTCGCAGCAAACGCGAAGGTGTCCACACTTTCGCGTTTGGCAGGCGTTTTGCTTGGCAAAACAAGCCCCAATTCGCTATACGGCGAACTGGGTGGGCTGCCAGAAACTGTGCCCCAGTTGAGGCGGTGCTGATTCGGCCCAGGCAACCGCCGGGGCTGGCGCCGGACGAGCAAATTTGTTGTTTTTCTGGATTTCTGGGCGAGCCGCCGCGGGTCCTTTCGGCCCCGGCAGACGGAGGAGATTGACGGTTCATGCGGAGCGCGTCGGGAGGTCCCCGCGTCTTGTTGAGACGGCTCCGCGAAACCATGGCGGAGCAGGTCTCGGCCCAGGAGCGGCTGGACAAGATCGTGGTGCTGATCGCCGCCAACATGGTGGCCGAGGTGTGCTCGGTCTATGTGCTGCGCGTCGACAACACGCTCGAGCTCTATGCCACCGAAGGCCTCAACCGCGAGGCGGTGCACCACACCGTGCTCAGCGCCCATGAGGGCCTGGTCGGCCTGGTCGCGAGCGAGGCAACGCCTCTCAACCTAAGCGATGCGCAAAGCCATCCGGCCTTCTCGTTCCGCCCGGAGACCGGCGAAGAGATTTACCACTCCTTCCTCGGCGTGCCGATCCTGCGCGCCGGCAACACGCTCGGCGTGCTGGTGGTGCAGAATCGGGCCAAGCGCAACTATGTCGAGGAGGAGCTCGAGGCGCTTCAGACCACCGCGATGGTGCTGGCGGAGCTGATCGCCTCCGGCGAGCTGTCTGCGCTGGCCCAGCCAGGCCATGAGCCCGCGGCGCGCCATTCGGCGCAGAAGGTCGGCGCCATCCTGTCGGAAGGCATCGCACTCGGCCATGTCGTGCTGCACGAGCCGCGCGTGGTTATCAAGGACTACATCGCCGAGGACCTGCCAAAGGAGATCAAGCGGCTCGACACCGCGCTCGCCAAGCTGCGCGCCGATCTCGACCGCATGCTGGAGCGCGGCGACGTCGCCGAGGGCGGCGAGCATCGCGAGGTGCTGGAAGCCTACCGCATGTTCGCCAACGACCAGGGCTGGTCGCACAAGCTGCACGAGGCGGTCGCCACCGGCCTCACGGCGGAAGCCGCCGTCGAGCGTGTGCAATCCGACACCCGCGCGCGCATGCTGCGCTCGACAGATCCCTATTTGCGCGACCGGCTGCATGATCTCGAGGATCTCGGCTATCGCCTGATGCGACAGCTGGTCGGCCAGGATCACGCGCCGTCACGCGAACAATTGCCCGACAACGCCATCGTCATCGCGCGCGCGATGGGCCCGGCGGCGCTGCTCGACTATGACCGCAAGCGCCTGCGCGGCATCATATTGGAGGAAGGCACCGCCAATTCCCACGTCTCGATCGTGGCGCGCGCGCTCGGCATTCCCGCGGTCGGCGAAGTCCCGAACGCGCCTGGTATCGCCGATCCCGGCGACGCCGTCATCGTCGACGGCACCTCCGGCATGATCTATGTGCGCCCATCGCAGGAGGTCGAAGCGGCCTTCGCCGAGCGCGTGCGCTTCCGGGCCCGCCGCCAGGCGCAGTATCTGGCGCTGCGCGACCGGCCCTGCGTCACCAAGGACGGCCAGAAGGTCGAGCTGATGATCAATGCGGGTCTAGCGATCGACTTGCCGCACATCGAAGACACCGGCAGCGCCGGCATCGGCCTGTTCCGCACCGAGCTGCAATTCATGGTCGGCCAGAGCCTGCCGCGCACCAGCGACCAGCTCGCGCTCTATCGCACCGTGCTGGATGCCGCCGGCACCAAGCCCGTCACCTTCCGCACCCTCGACATCGGCGGCGACAAGGCGCTGCCTTATATGGAGGCGGTAATCGAGGAGAACCCCGCGCTCGGATGGCGCGCGATCCGGCTCGGGCTCGACCGTCCCGGCCTGTTGCGCGGGCAGATCCGCGCACTGCTGCGCGCCGGCGGCGGCCGCGCGCTGCGCATCATGTTCCCGATGATCTCGGAGGTGGGTGAATTCGATTCTGCGAAGGCGCTTGTCGAACGCGAACTGACCTATCTGCGCCAGCACGGCCACACGCTGCCGGAGCGGATCGACATCGGCACCATGGTCGAGGTGCCGGCGCTGCTATATCAGCTCGACGAGCTCCTGAAGAAGGTCGACTTCATCTCGGTCGGCTCCAACGATCTGTTCCAGTTCCTGTTCGCGGTCGACCGCGGCAACGCGAAAGTCTCGGAGCGCTTCGACACCATGTCGGCGCCGATCCTGCGCGCGCTTCGCGAGATCGCACGCAAGACGCAAGCCGCGAACAAATCGCTGTCGCTCTGCGGCGAGATGGCGTCGAAACCGATCGGCGCGCTGGCGCTGATCGGGATGGGCTATCGCTCGCTGTCGCTCTCGGCCACCGCGCTCGGCCCGGTCAAGGCCATGGTGCTCGATCTCGACGCCAAGAAGGCCGAGGCGATGCTCGGGCCGTTGCTGGACGCGCCCGCCGGCAGCGTCTCGATCCGGCAGAAGCTGACGGAATTTGCCGAGGCCGAAGGCCTGGCCTTGTAGCGGGCCTGTCGCCCCCTCCTGCCGCCTCGCCCTTTTCCGCATTTGAGACCGAACCGATGTCGTCACTCCCCGAAGCCAAACTGGACGTCCTGCTCGCGCATCACGCCTCACTCGAGGCCGAATCGCTCGGTCAGCTCGCCTCCGAACGCTATGTGCAGATCACGCGTGAGCTCGCCGAGCTCACGCCATTGATCGAAGCGGCCAAGACCTATCGTTCGGCCCTCAAGGAGCTCGCCGACACCGAGGCGCTGATCGCCGATCCCGCGACCGATGCCGAGATGCGCGCCATGGCGGAAGCCGAGCGCGGCGAGCTGACGCCGAAGATCGAGGAGTTGGTCCAGAAGATCCGCGTCGCGCTGCTGCCGAAGGACGCCATGGACGATCGCAACGTGGTGCTGGAAATCCGCGCCGGCACCGGCGGCGACGAGGCTTCGCTGTTTGCCGGCGACCTGTTCCGGATGTACGAGCGCTTCGCGGCCCTGCAGGGCTGGAAGGTCGAGGTGATCTCGGCCAGCGAGGGCAGCGTCGGCGGCTACAAGGAAATCATCGCCGAGGTGCAGGGCCGCGGCGCGTTCTCGAAGCTGAAGTTCGAGTCCGGCGTGCACCGGGTGCAGCGCGTGCCGGACACCGAGACGCAGGGGCGCATCCACACATCCGCCGCCACTGTCGCCGTGATGCCCGAGGTCGAGGAGGTCGACGTCGAGATCCGGAACGATGATTTGCGTATCGAGACCATGCGCGCCGGAGGCGCCGGCGGCCAGCACGTTAACAAGACCGAATCGGCGATCCGCATCACCCACCTCCCGACCGGCATCGTGGTGATGATGCAGGATAGCCGCTCGCAGCACAAGAATCGCGCTTCCGCCATGAACATCCTGCGCTCGCGCATCTACGATGCCGAGCAGCAACGCCTCGACGCGGCGCGCTCGGCCGAGCGCAAGGAGAAGGTCGGCTCCGGCGACCGCAGCGAGCGCATCCGCACCTATAATTTCCCGCAAGGACGCGTCACCGATCACCGCATCAATTTGACGCTCTATAAGCTGCCGCAGGTGATGGCGGGCGAAGCGCTGGGCGAACTCACCGACGCGCTGACCACCGAGCACCAGGCCGCGCAGCTCGCCGCTCAGGGCGCGGCGGCGTAGAGCTCGCGGCTTCGCGCTTTCTTCAGCGCGTCCTCAGCGTCTCTTGGCTCGAAACGCTCGCAGGATCTTGCCCAAACCGGGCGCGGCGGCGCTGAGCTCGTCAAGATGGATGCGCGAGAGGGATCGCAGCTTCCGCTCGCCCTTCGCTGTCAGCTTGACCAGGACGCGCCGCGCGTCATCCGGGTCGGCTTCCCGGCCAATCAGCTTCAGTTTCGCCATGCGATCCACCAGCTCCACCGCGGTGTGGTGCCGGATCAGCAGGAAGCGCGCGATGTTGCCGACGCTGGCGCCGTCAGGGGCGGCCAATCCTTTGATCGCCAGCAGCGCCTGGTGCTGCTGCGGCGTCAAGCCGGCGCTCTGGGCCGCGGCTTCGCTGAAGGCCAGGAAGGTTCGGAGCTGATAGCGAAACTGCGCAAGCGCCCCGTAGTCGGCCTCGCGCATCGCGCCACCTTTTGTGGCCACAGCACGCGCCGGGCGTGTCGTCTTCCGCTTCGATGGGGCCATTCCCTGCCTGCGACGTCGAGCCAGCCGGCGCAACGGGCGGCCTCACCGAGACTAGCAAGGAAGGCCAAGCCGAACCAACCGACCGGCGCCCCGGATACACAAGTATCGCCACCTATTCGAAGCTGGACAGCAGGATCTTCACCAGGATGACCTGGAACGCGATCGGGATGCGGACGCTTTTCCGCCGGATCGAGCGCTGGAGCGCGCCGGCAATCTCGGCGCTGGTCAAGGCGCCCGCGGATGCATTGCTAATCAATTCCGCCCACATCTGCGACAGCGACCCCCCGGGCGGAATCACCGGCTTGATCGTCACGCCACAGCCCTGCGCCCAGTCGATGATTTCCCTCATCGTGTGAGGACCGCAATTGCGCGCGGTCGCGAGGCGTTCAGCCGTCAGCGCAAGCAGCAATTCGCGCGAGGGCGACCAGTTCCCCTTCGGCGGCTGCTCGGCAGTGAGCTCGACCGCGAGCTCCTTGAGGACGTTCTGGGCGCGCACGCTCAACTTCTGCATCGGACCTGGTGCGCGCTTCGCCTGAACGGGGCCGACGACGGGCCCGCGCCGGCCGGCCGGCCAGTTGCGCGGATCGGGCATGCGCGAGGCATCGCCGGACTGCGGTGTCGCCCGCTGCCCGCTCACCTCTTCCGGCCACGCCGCCTCCTGCCGCTCCGCACCTTGCGGCCACGACCGTCGCTTTCGGGTACCCGCCACTGTCGTCTGCCGCGCCATTTCTCTCGCCGAACCCGCCAGCCTCGTACTCACAAAGGCTAATATATATCGTGATACGATATGTTTTCACGAGATAATTTTCGGCGTTCGACCAAAGACGAAATTGACAGAAGGCGTTCACAAGCAATGCTTGCGCCCAAGAGCTACACGCGGATGTGACGTGCCCGGCGCGGACAGGCCTTCGAGGCCGGCTGCCGTCGGACAGGTCGTGCTTTGCCTGCAAACAAGAACGACGTTCGGAGGAAACGATCATGACTGACAATCTCATCCGCCGCGGCCTTTCGCGCCGTGGCCTGCTTCAGACCACCGCGGGCCTCATCGGTGGCGCGGTTCTGCCGGGGATGCCGGCGTTTGCCGAGGACAAGCCGGCGATCGGCTCCTACCCCGCAGGGGTCTCGGGCTCCACCGCCTTCATCGGCATCTCGGTGCCGCGCACCGGCACCTATGCCGTGCAGGGTGAAGACGAGCTCAAGGGCTACCAGCTCGCGATCGAGCACATCAATGAAGGCCACGAGCTGATCAAGAAGATCTCGCCCAAGACCAGCAAGGGCGTGCTCGGCAAGGAGCTGAAGTTCGGCGTCGCCGATTCCGCGGCCAAGCCGAACGAGGCAGTGCAGGCGCAGCAGCGCTTCATCAGCGAGAACAAGGCGATCATGATCACCGGCGGCACGTCGAGCGCCGTTGCGGTGGCGCTGAACAAGCTCGCCCAGCGCGAACATGTGATTTTCGTGTGCGGCATTTCCGGCTCGAACGATACCACTGGCAAGGATTGCGTCCGCTACGGCTTTCGCCAGAACTTCTACGGCCAGACTGCGGCCGCAGCGATCGGCCCGGTGATGGTACGTGAGTTCGGCAAGGGCAAGAAGGCGGCGTATCTGACTCCCGACTACACCTACGGCCACACCGTTACCAAATCGATGCAGGACTTCCTGGCGACCGCCGGCTGGACCACCGTGACCAACCAGGTCGCCCCGCTCGGCGCCCCCGACTATTCCTCATACCTGCTGAACGTCGCCAACTCCGGCGCCGACGTGCTGATCAACGTCAATTGGGGCCACGACGCGGTACTGTCGACACAACAGGCCAAGCAGTTTGGCGTGCTCGACAAGATGAAGCTGGTCGTGCCGTACCAGGTGCCTTTCATCGCGCGCGAGACCGGGGGCCTGATGCAGGGCGTCTACGCCGCCACCGACTATTGGTGGACCATCGAGGACAAGTTCCCGCTGGCGAAAATGTTCAACGAAGCGTTCGAGAAGAAGTACGGCTACAAGCCCGAATGGGGCGCCGAGAACGCCTATGTCAGCTTCGCGCATTGGGCGCACATGTGCGAGCAGGCCGGCAGCTTCAGTCCGCCTGACGTGATCAAGACCTACGAGAAGGGCGAGACGATCCCCTCCCTGGTCGGCGACGTCCATTACCGCCCGGAGGATCACCAATGCGTCCGCCCGGTGATCATCGTCAAGGGCAAGCAGCAGAAGGACATGAAGAACAAGGAAGACTGGTACGACGTCGTCGAGATCGTCCCGGGTGAGGGCCTGATGCAGAAGCCCGACGCCTTCGGCTGCCATCTCGGCGACTACAGCTGAGACCTCGCCAACCCCTGTGACGCCGCGGACTGCACTCCGGTCCCGCGGCGTCGCCTTTTTCTGACGCGCAACAGCGCGCGCCACAACAGCGATTGTCCTATGATAAGTTGGCCCAACCTCGTTTCACAGCTTTTCAACGGGCTCGCGCTCGGCGCCCTGCTCGCGCTGATCAGCTCCGGCCTGACCATCATCTACGGCACGCTCGGCGTGCTCAACCTCGCACACGGCGCGATGTTCATGATCGGCGGCTATGCCGGCTTCGTCGCCTACCAGTACACGGAGTCGTTCATCCTTGCCGTGATCGCGGGCTCCCTGTTCGTGATGCTGCTCGGCGTTCTCATGGAACGCGTCATCATCCGTCATTTCTATCATCGTCCGCACGAGGATCAGCTGCTCGTGACGTTCGGGCTCGGCATCTGTTTCGTCGAGCTCGTGCGCCTGATCTTCTCGAGCCAGTCGCAGCTGGTGCCGCCGCCGGCGCTATTCCAGGGCATCACCAATCTCGGCTTCATGTTCTATCCGACCTACCGCCTCGCCGTCGTCGGCATCGTCGCGATCGCCCTCGGCGCATTGTTCATCGTGCTCTACCGGACCCGGCTGGGCATGATTGTGCGCGCCGGGATCGAGGATTCGGTGATGGTGGATTCGCTTGGCATCAATGTCTATCGCGTCTTCATGGTGGTCTTCGGCATCGGCGCAATGGCCGCCGGCTTTGCCGGCATCGTCAACGCGCCGGTGGTGTCGCTGACACCGGGCATCGGTGACGACATCCTGGTCCAGACTTTCGTGGTGGTGGTGATCGGTGGCGTCGGTTCGTTCCCCGGCGCAATTCTCGGCGGCCTGATCGCCGGCGAGATCATCAGCGTCACCTCCATGTTCAACCCCGGCTATGCCTATGTGATGCTGTTTGCGGCGATGACGCTCGTACTCGTGGTACGACCGCATGGCCTGCTCGGCGTCCAGGGCCGCGAGTAAGCGATCACCTGATGCTCAAGCAACGCCCCTTCCTGATCGAAGCCCTGACTGCGATCGGCTTGATCGCAGCCCCCTTCGTGCTGCCTCATCTCGGCTTCGCGCCGAACACCGTGAACAGGATCCTGGTCTGGGGCCTGTTCGGGCTCGGCTTCGACATCCTGTTCGGCTTCACCGGCCTGCTCTCGTTCGGCCAGTCCGCCTTCTACGGCACCGGCGGCTTCGTCGCCGCCTACCTGCTGACCCGCGCGGGCTTCGGCAACGTGCTGGGCGCGCTGATCATCGGCATGATCGCGGCCGCAGCGACCGGCTACCTGATCGGCCTGATCGCATTGCGCCGCACCGGCATCTATTTCGCGATGATCACCGTGGCAATCGCGGAAGTGTTCTTCTTCGTCGAATTCAATCCACTTTCCGATTTCACCGGCGGCGAAAACGGCCTGCCCGGCGTGCCGACGCCGAGCTTCAATCTCGGCTTCACCTCCATCCACTTCACCAATGGCTGGTCGCTCTATCAGTTCATCGCGCTGTGCTATTTCGTCGGCGTCGTCATCGCCCTCAGGATCGTGCGCTCGCCGGTCGGCGCGGTTCTGAGTGCGATCCGCGACAATCCGCTGCGCGCCACGGCGGTCGGCCACAACATCCATGGCTACAAGCTGACCGCCTTCGTGATCGCAGCCGCTTACGCGGGCTTCGCCGGCGGACTGCTCGGCGTGCTCCAGGCCTTCATGCCGCCCGACGCCTTCACCTTCGACACCTCGGGCCAGCTCGTGATGCAGACGGCCATCGGCGGCAGGGGCACGCTGTTCGGACCGCTGGTCGGCGCAACCGTTTGGCTGTTCCTTCAGGACTTCCTGCAGTCCGCACTGGGCCTCGGCGCAGCCTGGAAGTTGGTGCTGGGTGTCGTGTTCGTGCTGCTGGTCTGCTTCCTGCGCGGCGGCATCATCGGCGGCCTTGCCGATCTCTACCGCCTCGTCTCGGGAAAGCGAAAGCAGGCGGATGCGGAGATGGAGCAGGACGCCGCTGACACCGAGGCCAGGCTGCAACCTCCACCGGCGCCGATGCAGGCCAAGGAGGTCGAGCACCCCGCCTATTCCGGGCCGATCCTGAAAGCCACCGGCCTGACCAAGCGCTATGGCGGCCTCGTTGCCAACAGCGACATCGATTTCAGCGTCAATCGGGGCGAGCTGCGCGGGATCATCGGCCCCAACGGCGCCGGCAAATCAACCTTTTTCAAGATGCTGACCTGCGAGATCGCGCCGAGCTCCGGCCAGATCGTGTTCGAGGGCCGCGACATCACGGGATTGAAGGTCACCGAGGTTTGCCAGCTCGGACTGACCAAAAGCTACCAGGTCAACCAGCTCTTCACCGGGTTGACGGTGCGGGAGAACCTGACGATCGCAGCCCTTGCCGAACTGCGCGGAAAATTCCGGCTCGACCTGTTCCGCACGCTCGGCGGCGTCAAGGACCTGACGGAGCAGGTGGCGCACACGCTCGCTTTGGTGAACCTGACCCGTCGTGCCGACACGCCCGTGTCCGAGCTCGCCTATGGCGAGAAGCGCAGGCTGGAAATCGGGCTTGCGCTCGCCACGTCGCCGCGCCTGTTGCTGCTTGACGAGCCGCTCGCCGGCATGAGCCCGCGAGAGCGTCTCGAGACCGTCAAGCTGCTCAAGTCGATCGCGCGCGGCCGTACCATGATCATCATCGACCACGACATGGATTCGCTGTTTGAGTTGGTCGAGCGCGTCACCGTGCTCCAGGAAGGCCGGGTGCTGGTCTCCGGCACGCCGGAGGAAATCAAGGCCAACGCCGCCGTCCAGGAAGCCTATCTCGGTGGCGTGCACGGAGAGATCGCGGCATGAGCCTGATCGAGGTCAACGGCCTGAACAGCTATTACGGGGACTCCCACATCCTGTTCGACGTCGCCATGCATGTCGAGCGTCACGAGGTGGTGGCGCTGCTCGGACGCAACGGCGCCGGCAAGAGCACCACGCTGAAGAGCCTTATGGGCGTCGTGACGCCGCGTAGCGGCAGCGTGAAATTCGACGGCATCGATATCGCCGGGCGCAAGAGCCACAGAATCGCGCAGGCCGGCATGCAGCTCGTGCACGAGGAACGCCGCATTTTCGGCAGCCTGTCGGTGGAGGAAAACATCGTCCTCGCCGGCATCACCGCGCCGAAACGCTGGCCGCTCGATCGCATCTACGAGATGTTTCCGCGGCTGAAGCAGCGGCGCAACAACCGCGGCACCGAGCTATCCGGGGGCGAACAGCAGATGCTCGCGATCGCACGGGCGCTCGTGCGTGATCCCAAGATCGTGCTGCTGGACGAGCCGTTCGAGGGACTCGCGCCCGTCATCGTCCACGATCTGGTCAAGGCCTGCCGCGAGCTCGCCGCCGCCGGCCAGACCATCGTGCTGGTCGAGCAGAACCTGGCGGCGACGCTGGCGCTGGCGACACGGATCTACATCATCAACAACGGACATATCGTGCACGAAGGGCCGGCGCGGGAGCTCAAGGCCCAGCCGGAGCTGCTCCAGCGCTATCTCGGCGTCTAGAGAGCGGCGATCATTCGCCTGGCGTGAGCGGCGAGCACCGCCGTGTCCTCCTTGCGCGTCTGCGCCGGCAGCAGCTCGATTCCGGCCCTGACCGGCATGACGTGCATGTGCAGGTGAAAGACCACCTGGCCGCTGGCCGGCTCGCTGAACTGCTGAAGGATGATGCCCTCGGCGTCGAACGCCTTCATCGCGGCAATCGCGATCCGCTTGGCGGTTCGGGCGACCGCGGCGAGGTCGTCATCCGCGATGTCGAGGATGCCGCGTGCCGGCGCCCGGGGAACGACCAGCGTGTGCCCGGGCGAACGCGGCATGATGTCGAGGAAGGCGAGGCTACGGTCGTCCCTGAAAACCTCGAAACAGGGGATCTCGCCACGCAGGATCTTTGCGAAGACGTTCTGATCGTCGTAGGGCGTCATGGACCCTCCTTGGTTGCGAGGCGCGATCTGACGCGCTCCTTTTCATTGACGCAAGCAAGCCAGCCGATCTATCCACGATGCTAGGCAGGATGGTTCCATTGGCGACAGATTTCGATCCCGGACACAGCATCGAGAGTGCGCGGCGCGTGCTTGCGGCACGGCTGCAATCGGCCGGCATCGAGCAGCCCGCCCTCGATGCGCGCCTGCTCGTCGGAGCTGCGCTGAGGCTTGATCTGACCGGGATGGTGACGCAGGCGGGCCGACAACTCGCGCCTGAAGAGGCTGCGCGGCTGGAAGCGTATGCGCAGCGCCGGCTCGCGCATGAGCCCGTCGCCCGCATTCTCGGCGCTCGGGAATTCTGGGGCCTGCCGTTCCAGCTATCCGAGGCGACGCTGGTCCCGCGGCCGGATACCGAGACCGTGGTCGAACTGGCGCTCGAGATCTTTCATGGGCTTACGAATTCGGGACGGCGCCCGTGCATCGCCGATATCGGCACCGGATCCGGCGCCATCCTGCTCGCGCTGCTGCACGAAATTCCCGGCGCCGTCGGCGTCGGCACCGATCTCAGTCTGACCGCGCTCAAGACCGCCAGAGACAACGCCGCGGCTCTTGGCCTCGCCGACCGCGCCAGCTTCGTCGGCTGCTCCTACGCAGCGGCGCTCCGCGGCCCGTTCGACCTCGTCGTGTCGAATCCGCCCTATATCCCGTCGGCCGAAATTCCGAAATTGAGCATCGAGGTGCGCGAGCACGATCCGCACCTGGCGCTCGACGGCGGCAATGACGGTTACGACGCCTATCGCGCCCTGATCCCGCAGGCGACTGAACGTCTCGCTCCCGGCGGAGCACTGATCGTCGAGGCCGGACAGGGCCAGGCCCGAAATATTGAAACCTTGATGACGGCTGCCGCGTTGGTCGTGGACAGGCCGCCCAAGGCCGATCTGGCGGGAATCCCACGGGCGGTTTCGGCCCGGAAAATGCCCCCATAAAAGCCGGATTGGGCTGCAAAAAACCTCTTGGAATATCCCTTGGGAACGACTACCTTCCTATCAACACATCGGTGCCGGCCCCGTAGACCTACGGGCGAAAGCCGGGCTCTCGGGCGAGAGCTTACTGATAATGGTTCCAAGCCGCAGGTCCTGTTGAGCGCGATGGCCATTTGAGCTGCGCTGCTTACCGACCGCAACGTGAACGAAAGCCTGATATTGCGCTTGAAGACTTACGCAACAAAGCAGGGCTTGTTTCGGCAGGCGATATGAATGGGTTCGCTGGCGATGGATGCTGGCGGTGGGGAACGCGTCTTTTGTTGAACGCGACGGTCGACGAACATCGGCAGGGATCAATCCGCTCTTGCGTGCGGTTGCGCGCAAGCGATGTGAACCGCTGTCATCAGGTCACTCTCGGCAATCAGTAATGCGTGCAACCTTTAGGGCTGGAATTAAAGGCAGGACATGAGAAACGGTCAGAACAAGCAGCGGATGCGCAACCGCAACAATAATAATAACAATAACAACAATAATAACCGGCGCGGCCAGAACCCGATGACCCGGGTCTACGAGTCCAACGGACCTGACATCAAGATCCGCGGCACGGCTTCGCATATTGCTGAAAAGTATCTCCAGCTCGCGCGCGACGCGCGCTCATCCGGAGACCCCGTTGCGGCCGAGAACTACTACCAGCATGCCGAGCATTATTTTCGTCTGATCGCGACGGCTCAGGAACAGTTCCGGCAGAACCAGCAACCGCGCGGCGACGAGCCCATCAGCAACAACAGCGGTGACGACGGCGAGGACGACGGCGAGAATTTCTCGAATTTCGGCCAGGAACCGGGTTTTGTCCCACAGCCGCCACCGCCGCCCTTCACCCGCGACCGCGACGGCCCGCGCGATCATCAGCCGCGTGATCATCAGCCCCGCGACAACCATGCTTATCAGCGCGACAACCAGCAGCCGCGCGAGCATCGCGAACGCGACCATCGTCCGCAGCCGCAATATCAGCCCCAGCCGCAACCGCTACCGCTGAACCAGCCTCAGCCCGTCGTCGCCGACGCCGTCAGCGTCGATCGTTTGCCTTCCTTCATCACCGGCCCGCAGCCGCAGGTGAGCGGTGGCGCGCCCGGCCAGGCCGGCTTCGAAGGTGGTGGTGGCGAGCGCTTTCCGCGGCGGCGCCGCCGCCCGAATGGCCCGCGCCCCGAGCGCGAAGCCGCTCCGGCCGCCTCAAGCGACGAAGTGGCTCCCGGCGAGTAAGCCTTTCGCCGGACATCTTGCCAGATGTCCTGACCCGAATCGTCCCGGCATGTCCGGGACGATTTGTTTTTAGCCGCGCGTCGCCGTCGTCGAGGATGGTACCAGCACCGGCTTCGCCAGTGATGGAATGAGCCGCGCCCGCTCGCGCTTGGCGGGGATCGCGCGGTAGACCTGCTTGGTCGCCTCGACGATGTGCACGCCGGCGAAGGGCAGCGACAGCGCCGCGCCGGCCCGCTCCCACATCTGTGCGGATTTCAGCACCCAGCCCCCGGCATAGGGCGGCATGAACAGCGCCTCGCCCCAGGCGGTCGGGGTGAACCAGGTCTGGCGCAACAGGTCCGTGATCTGCGAACGCGAATAGGGCCGGCCGTGACCGAACGGCGTGCTGTCGGTGCGGGTCCACACCCCGCGCCGGTTCGGGATGACCGCAATCACGCGACCGGACGGCGACAGCACGCGCCATGCCTCGCGCAGCAGCGCGGCCGGATCGTCCGACATTTCCAGTGCGTGGACCAGCAGGATGCGATCGACCGCGGCGTCGGGAAGCGGCAGCGAGAACTCGTCCACCAGCGAGGCAAGCGCCGGCCGTCCGGTGGGCCATTTCAGGACGCCCTGGGCCGAGGGCATGAAGGCGATGCAGCGCTCCGCGTCCTCGCGGAACAACCCGAGATAGGGCGTGGGATAGCCGAAGCCGAGCACCCGCTGGCCATCGACGCGCGGCCAGCGCTCCCGAATGCCACGATTGATCATTTGCCGCGCCACAATCCCGAGGCGACGGGAGTAGAACTCGCGGAGGTCGACGACATCAATGGTCATGATCGCAATGTAACATGCACGAGGCGGCCCCCGCGCGCGGAATATTGCATTGCCTGCGCAACGTTAACGCCATATTTGTCTGACGGAGCTGAGCGCGATCGGAGATGACATGGCCGCCGAAATTCGTACTTTCACCTGTTTAAACGACAATTTCGGTTACCTCATCCACGATGTGGAAACCAAGGCGACGGCGTCGATCGACGCGCCGGAGGCCGGCCCCATCGTGAGGGCGCTCGAGCGCGAGGGGTGGCAGCTCACCGACATTCTGATCACCCATCATCATGGCGATCATGTCGGCGGGGTCGCCGAACTCAAGCAGAGATACAATTGCCGCGTCGTCGCGCCGCATGACAAGACGACGGAGATCGCAGACGTCGACCTGCGCGTCGCCAATGCCGAAATCGTCAGGGTCGGCAGCTTGCTGGGGCGCGTACTGGAGACGCCCGGCCACACGCTCGACCACATCTCCTATGTGTTCGACACCGACAAAGCGCTGTTCGCCGGCGACACGCTGTTCTCGATCGGCTGCGGCCGCGTGTTCGAGGGCACCTATCCGATGATGTGGGATTCGCTTCTGAAGCTGCGTGCCCTGCCCGACGACTTCAAGCTCTATTGCGGCCATGAATACACGGCCTCCAACGTCAAGTTCGCGCTGACCGTCGACCCCGACAATGCGGCGCTGCAGGCGCGCGCGGCGGAGGTGGCGAGGCTGCGGGCCGAGAACAAGCCGACCATTCCCGCGCTGCTTGGTGACGAGAAGCGGACAAACGTGTTCCTGCGCGCCGACGAACCCTCGATCGCAGCCAGGCTGCACATGAAGGGCGCGGATGCCACCGCGGTGTTCGGCGAGCTGCGCGAGCGCAAGAACAAGTCTTGAAGAACAGATCCTGACGGGAATCGATGCCGACCGCAGCCGAGATCATCGCGCGCCTCGAACTCCGCCCGCATCCCGAAGGCGGGCATTACCGAGAGACGTTTCGCGACCAGACCACCGACGCCAACGGCCGCGCGCGCTCGACCCTGATCTATTTTCTGCTGGCGCGCGGCGAGCGTTCGCACTGGCATCGCATCGATGCTGTCGAGAGCTGGCACTATTACGCCGGCAGCCCGCTGACCCTGCGGATAGCGCACGAAGGCTGCTCCCAGCACGAGGTACGGCTCGGTACGGACCTGTTGAACGGCGAGCGGCCACAGGCGATCGTGCCGGCCGATGCGTGGCAGACGGCAGAGACCACCGGCGAGTGGACCCTGGTCGGCTGCACCGTGGCGCCCGCCTTCGAGTTCGCGAAGTTCGAGCTCGCGCCGAAGGGCTGGGAGCCCTAAGGCCCTGTCGCTTCGGCTTGCGCCGGCAATGATGCTACCGCTTCCGCAGCAACATGTCCTTCGCCGCAATCAGGCCGCCGCCGGCGATCAGGATCGCGGCGATGGTGATGTTGGCGCTGGCATTGGCAAAGCCAGCGGCGATGAGGAAGCCGGTCGAGAGCAGCGGCGTCGCATAGGAGGCGGCGCCGAGCACGCGGATGTCGCCACGCTTCATGCCGATGTCCCAGGCGTAGAACGCAGCACCGACGGGGCCGATGCCGAGCGCGATGACGGAGAGCCATTGCAGCGTCGTGTCCGGCCACACCGTGGTTTCAAGCAGTCCATGCATCAGCGCGGCGAGCACCGCGGTGGCGAGGCAGAATCCCGCGACCGCATCGGTCGGCACCGCCTTCAGTCGCCGCGACAACACCGAATAGATCGCCCACACGAACGCTGCGATGAAGGCCGCGGCCAAACCCGGCAATTGTCCCTGCGTGAAGCCCGAGGTGTTACCGGCGAACAGCAGCACGGTGCCGACGAGGCCGAGCAGGGCGCCAACGACGTGATGCACGGCAAGCCGCTCGCCCGGCAGAAACGACGAGAACAGCACGATCAGGAGCGGCCACAGATAATTCAGCAGGCCGGCTTCAGCCGGTGGCGCAAAGCGCAGCGCGAGGAAATACAGCGCGTGATAGCCGAACAGTCCGCCGACACCGACGATCCACACGACCAGCGGCTGACGCAGGCTTTTGGCCGCTGCGCCGCGGCCGATCCAGGTGAGCAGGCCGACGAGCCCGCCGATCGCGAACGTCATCGCGGCCAGCTGGAATGCCGGGATCTTTCCGGTCGCCACCGTCATCACTGACAGCAGCGACCACATCAGGATCGCGGTCAATCCGATCAGCGTTGCGGTGCGGGGAGTCATCGATCAAAGGCTCTGAGGACGTTTATGCCCGGCACAAGGCCGGGCATTTTCGTCTTCACTATCGCCTTGTCGCGACTGAAGCTACATATTTTGCCTCAGCGACGTTGCGCCAAGAGAATGGGCGCCATCAGGCCTGATATTGGCCGCCATTGATGGTCAGCGTCGAGCCGGTCATGAAGCCGGCCTCGTCCGCCGCCAGGAACACGACCGCACGTGCGATCTCTTCCGGTTCGCCGAGCCGGTTAACCGGGATCTGCGGGATCACGTTCTTTTCCAGGACGTCCTTTGGCACTGCCTGCACCATTTCGGTGTTGATGTAGCCGGGGCAGATCGCGTTGACGGTGATGCCGCCCTTGGCGTTCTCGAGCGCGAGTGCCTTGGTGAAGCCGATGTCACCGGCCTTCGCCGCGGAATAGTTGACCTGGCCAAACTGTCCCTTTTGACCGTTGATCGACGAGATCGAAATGATGCGGCCGAACTTGCGCGCACGCATGCCTTCAATGATGGGACGCGTCATGTTGAACAGCGAACCGAGATTGGTATTGATGACGGCGTTCCACTGATCGAGCGTCATCTTGTGGAAGGCGGTGTCGCGGGTGATGCCGGCATTGTTGACGAGCACGTCGATCGGGCCGACCTCGGCCTCGACCTTCCTCACACCCTCGGCGCAGGCATCGAAACTGCTGACGTCCCATTTGTAGACGGCGATGCCGGTCTCGGCCTTGAACTTCTCTGCCGCCGCGTCGTTGCCGGCATAGCTCGCCGCAACCTTGTAGCCGGCCGCCTTCAGCGCCTTGCTGATCGCAGCTCCGATGCCCCGCGTACCACCCGTCACCAATGCAACACGTGCCATATCGTATTTCCTTCCCTTGGACTCTTCGGACGTTTCTGAGTGATCGTTTTTAAGTGCGGATTATGGGGGACGTTTGACGGACATCAAGAACAAA
This sequence comes from Bradyrhizobium sp. MI1.4, assembly GCF_055811315.1. Taxonomy (NCBI): domain Bacteria; kingdom Pseudomonadati; phylum Pseudomonadota; class Alphaproteobacteria; order Hyphomicrobiales; family Nitrobacteraceae; genus Bradyrhizobium; species Bradyrhizobium sp. MI1.4. Next base: position 49,573 of record NZ_JBVVPP010000041.1, read on the forward strand.
ACGCCCGGCGTCGAGCCGGGCGTTTCTCTTTAGTCGAGGCTTGTACGGTTGCGAAGAATATTTGATTTGCAACCGCTGCCTTTTTAATCGCGTGCAACGCACTCAGTCACGTGTGCAGCGCACGCGCAAATGACGCGTCAACTATCTCAGTCGCGCGCCACACACATCGCGATACCCATGCCGCCACCGATGCACAGCGTGGCGAGGCCCTTCTTCGAATCGCGCTTCTGCATCTCGTGGAGCAGCGTCACCAGCACGCGGGCGCCGGAGGCACCGACCGGATGGCCGATCGCGATCGCGCCGCCGTTGACGTTGACCTTGGAGGTATCCCAGCCGAGGTCCTTGTTGACGGCACAGGCTTGCGCAGCGAAGGCTTCGTTGGCCTCGATCAGGTCGAGATCGCCGACGTTCCAGCCGGCCTTCTTCAGCGCGGCACGCGAGGCCGGGATCGGGCCCGAGCCCATGATCTTCGGATCGACGCCCGCCTGCGCCCAGGACACGATGCGCGCGAGCGGCTTCTTGCCTTCCTTGGCGGCCTGCTTGGCGGTCATCAGCACCACGGCAGCAGCGCCGTCGTTGATGCCGGACGCCGAGCCCGCGGTGACCGTGCCGTCCTTCTCGAAGGCGGGACGAAGCTTCGCCATCGCGTCGACCGTTGCGCCATGGCGCGGATATTCGTCGGCGCTGACGACGACATCGCCCTTGCGTCCCTTGATGGTGACGGGAACGATTTCGTCGTTGAATTTACCGGCCTTCTGCGCGGCCTCGGCCTTCTGCTGCGAGGCCACCGCAAACTCGTCCTGCTGGGCGCGGGTGATCTGCCACTGCCGCGCGACGTTCTCGGCGGTGTTGCCCATGTGATAACCGTTGAAGGCGTCCCACAGGCCGTCCTTGATCATGGTGTCGATGAATTCGACTGCCCCCATCTTGACGCCGCCGCGCAGATACTGGGCGTGCGGAGCCATGCTCATGGATTCCTGGCCGCCGGCGACCACGATCTCGGAATCGCCGTTGAGCAGCGCCTGATAGCCGAGCGCAACGGTGCGCAGGCCCGAGCCGCAGAGCTGGTTGACGCCCCAGGCCGGGCTCTCGACCGGAATGCCGGCATTGATCGAAGCCTGACGGGCCGGGTTCTGGCCCTGGGCGGCGGTCAGGATCTGGCCCATGATGACTTCGGAGACCCGGCCGGGCTCGATGCCGCCGCGCTCCAGCGCGGCCTTGATGGCAATGGCGCCGAGATCATGGGCGGGAAGGGTTGCGAACGCTCCGTTGAAGCTTCCGACCGGGGTGCGGGCGGCGCTGACGATGACGACATCGTCTGACATGGGCATCTCCTGGGTTGAATGGGGGCAGACGGGGCTGGGGAAACGGCTCGCCAGTCTCGGACGGCATCCTGTTAACGTCGTTGAGGCATGTCAATCGGCCGGTGGCCGAATTCATCCCGCAGCGCATTCAAAATAGCGTTCTTGGCGCTTTCGCAAGCACGTTTTTGCTGCCCGATTAACCGTGGCGCACAAAACGGTAGCGTGACCCCTTTGAAAATGCTTATTTTGTTGCGTTGCGTACTCTTCCCGCCCTGCGGCATAGCCCGTCAGGTTCCCGTTCTCCGCGCTTGCAAGTGAGAGCCCATGGCGAAATCAGACCAACCCACCACCATCAAGAAATACGCGAACCGCCGGCTCTATAACACCGGGACGAGCACTTACGTGACGCTGGAAGACCTCGCCGCCATGGTCAAGGACGGCGAAGATTTCCTGGTTTACGACGCCAAGACTGGCGACGACATCACCCGCTCCGTGCTTGCCCAGATCATCTTCGAGCAGGAGAACAAGGCCGGCCAGAACCTGCTCCCGACCACCTTCCTGCGCCAGCTGATCCGCTTCTACGGCGACAGCATGCAGATGGTGGTGCCGAAATATCTGGAGCAGGCCATCGCCTCGCTCACTCAGGAGCAGGAGAAGTTCCGCAAGCAGATCGCCACCTCGCTGTCCGGAACCCCGTTTGCGCCGCTGGAGGAACAGGTCCGCCGCAACATGGAGCTGTTCCAGCAGACCTTCTCGATGTTCAAGCCTTTCGCGCCCGGCGCAGCCCGCCCCGCGGGCTCCGCGGAGCCGGCGCCCGAGGCGGCCGCCGAAGCCCCAAAGGACAGCAATATCGACGATCTGCGCCAGCAGATGAAGGACATGCAGGAACGCCTCGAGCGGATGTCGAAGAAGGACGAGTAGGTCCTCTCGTTCGCGCTCGCGTCGCGAGCGCCGCGGCCCGCTGATTTCCTCAGCAGTCCCCCACCTCGGGGGGTGGGGGGGGCCGGGCGCCGGAAAACCACCCACCACCCCCGGGGCGGGGGCGGGGGGGGGGGGGGGGGGGGGCGGGGGGGGGGGGGGGGGGGGGGGCGGGGGGCGGGGCGGGGGGGGGGGCGGCGCGGGGCGGGGCGGGGGGGGGGGGGGGGGGGGGGGGGGGGGGGG